>JBKHBS010000050.1:0-6595 GCA_046542225.1 Candidatus Izemoplasmatales bacterium
CTTCTATTGCCCATCATGTGTTCTCTATAAAAATTAAGGGCCTTAGAAGAAGCGACAGCTTGTGCTTGTTGTTTCTTAGGGTCTAAATCTTTATTTAAGCCCGGAACTGGAGATACAATACTAATCACACAAGCGCCTTTATCAACAAAATACTTGAACTTATCAATGGCGTATTGTGGAATGTCTTGTAGGCTTTCAATGGTTTGATACTCCACACTCATTTTCCCTGTGTAGGCATCACGCCAGTTTACAATAACTTCTTTAGCGCCTGCTTTATAGGCTTCTTCGACAACTTTTCTTGCAATTTCAATGGATTCAGTTGGTGCATTGACAACAACCACTTGGTCTTGTTGTACATTGGCTCCAATTTGAACAGATAAATTTGCTAATTTATCAACTAATAATTCTTTTGGCATATGATCATTCCTTTCTATTTTTTTGCTAATCATAGTATAACATGAAATATATTGATTGAAAAATATTTCATTTGAAATTGTCTTATTTATATGGCAGTCTTAATTATGTTATAATAAAGATAGTTATGGTTAGGAAAGGTGGGTAATAATGGAAGATAGAACCTATGTCACTTGGGCTTTTGTTGAAAATTTTATGGTGGAAGCCTTTAAAAAAGTAGGTGTCCCGGAAGAAGACGCCTATATATGTGCTGACGTTTTAATAGAAAGTGATAAAAGAGGCATTGAATCCCATGGCATCAATCGTTTTAAGCCAATTTATATTGACCGCATCCTTGATAAAATACAAAAACCAATCACCAAGATAGATGTCTTAAAAGAAACACCAACCACAGCTGTTTTTGATGCCAACGATGGTATGGGCATGGTCGCTAGTCATAAGGCAATGTCACTTGCCATTGATAAGGCAAAGAAATATGGCATGGGTATGGTGGCTGTAAGAAATTCCACGCATTATGGAATTGCAGGCTACTACGCCACCATGGCAAGTGAAGCTGGTATGATTGGTATCACTGGCACCAATGCTAGACCATCCATTGCACCAACCTTTGGTGTTGAAAATATGTTAGGAACCAATCCCTTAACTTTCGCATTACCAACCGATGAGGATTTTCCTTTTGTCTTGGACTGCGCAACAAGCATTACTCAAAGAGGTAAAATTGAATACTTTGCTAAAATAGGAAAAGATACACCAAAAGGCATGGTTGTTGGAAGAGATGGCTTGCCTAAAACAGACTCCGAACAAATATTAAAGGATTTAAAAAGTGGACAAGCGGCTTTAGCACCGCTAGGTGGTATTGGAGAAGAACTTGCTGGTTATAAGGGTTATGGATATGCTACTATTGTTGAAATCTTGAGTTCAGCTCTACAAGCAGGTAATTTCTTGAAAATGTTAAGTGGTGTCAATGATAAGGGTGAAAAAACACCTTATCATCTAGGTCATTTCTTTTTGGCCATTGATACAGAAGCCTTTATGGGCCTTGATACTTTTAAGAAAACTGCAGGTGACATTTTACGTGCTTTAAGAGATTCTCAAAAAGCACCAGATAGCGAAAAAATATACACAGCTGGTGAGAAAGAACACCTGGCTTGGCTAGAAAGAAAAGATAAAGGATTACCACTAACAAAAGCTTCAAAAAAAGACATTCAGGAGGTGAATGAAATGTTAGGTCTAAAGATAGACCTACCATTTGAATATGAGTAAATATGAAGATCAAATCAAAAAACTATCACCGTTACAATTTAAGGTAACACAAAATAAGGGGACAGAACCCGCATTTAACAATGAATATTATGATGAAAAAAGACAAGGCATCTATGTAGACATTGTTTCCAAGAAACCTCTGTTCTCTTCAACCGATAAATATGATTCTGGTTGTGGATGGCCATCATTTACAAAACCTATTGATCAAAAAGTGGTTGAGGAGAAAAATGATTTTTCACATGGTATGATTCGAACTGAAATCGAGTCCGCTGAATCAAATAGTCATTTAGGCCATGTCTTCACAGATGGCCCAAAAGATAAGGGTGGACTCAGGTATTGTATCAACTCAGCTGCTTTAGAATTTATTCCCAAAGAAAAAATGGCTGACTTAGGATACAGCCAATACTTATATTTATTTGAGGAGGATGAAAAATGAAAGAAAAGTTAGAACAATATAGAAAAGCCATTAGACCCAATTGGTCTGATTTGTATGATTTAAAAACTTATAAAAAATTAAAAAAAGAAAAACCAGAAAAATTCCTTCATATAGACAATGTTGAAACCATTGAATTGATGAAGGTCTTTAAGAACATAAAACAAAAAACCTTAAAAGAATGTATCGGATCAAGAAGAAGTCTAAGGTCTTACAAAGACCAACCAATGACTTTTGAAGAACTGTCTTATTTATTATGGGAAACATCCAGGGTAGATCACATAAACAATGACATTGTATATAAAACCATACCCACAGCCGGCGCAACAAATTCTGGTGAAACCTATGTGTTTATTAACAATGTAGAAGATATAAAACCGGGTATTTATTTATACCAACAAGATAAACATCAATTGGCACTTGTTAACCAAGACAAAGATATTGAAAATAAAGTGAACCAAGCACTGTTAAGACAACTAAGAGGTGCCCAAGTTGTGTTTTATTTCACCCATGTATTGCCAAGAGTAGAATATAAATATGCTTATATTGGTCCAAAACTTGCATGTTTAGAAGCAGGTCATGCTTGTCAAAATCTTTCCTTAACTGCAGAGGTTATTGATGCAGGAGCTTGTGCAATTGCTGCATACAACCAAGAACAAACAGATGCATTATTGAAAATTAATGGTGAAGACCATTTCACCTTATATTGTGCAACTGTAGGAAAAAAAGAGTAAAACAAAGAAAAGGAAAATACAATGAAAATAAGTAAAATAAGGTATACAACACTAAGTGAACTAGAAAAGATGCCTCGTTTTGACTTAAAAGCCATGCCAAAAAAAGCCAAATGGTACTTACAAGTTTTAGCTTGGATACTAGCTTTTCCTGAGACATTTTTTACTAAAATTAAAATAAGAAAACACGGCATGAAAGACTTAAAAGCTGGTTATTTATTATTGTGTAACCACAATAGTTTCTTTGACTTTAAGTTAGCCACTAAAGCCATTTTTCCACGCAGTGCCAATTATGTTGTGGCTGTAGATGGTTTTATCAATAGAGAAAAAATCATGAGAAATGTTGGTTGCTTTCCTAAAAGAAAGTTTGTGCCTGATCCATCATTGATTAGACAAATTGATTATAGCATCAACCAACTAAAGAATATCTGTATGCTTTATCCAGAAGCTAGGTACTCTTTGATAGGGACAAGAGCCTCTCTACCAGATAGTTTGGGAAAACTGATTAAGAAATATAAATTTCCTGTCGCTACATTAATTGCGCATGGTCATCATTTACACCAGCCCATTTGGAATCTAAGAAAACATAAGGTTAAGATTGAAGCGGATATGACTTACTTGTTAAGTCCAGAAGAAATCGAATCATTGACTGCTGATGAAATCAACCAAAAAATTAGGAAAGCTTTTCAATATAACGATTACATGTATCAATTTGAAAATAAAATTAAAATGAAGGATTTATATAGGGCTGAAAATTTACATAAACCCTTGTATAAATGTCCGCATTGCTTATCGGAAAAAGATATGAAATCTGAAAAAACCATTCTTTACTGTGACAAGTGCCATGAAACTTATCATGTGGATGAATACAATCAACTCCATAATTTGAACGGTGAAACTTTGTTTTCCTTTATACCTGATTGGTTTGAATGGCAACGAGAAGAGGTGAGTAAAGAAATCATCAATGGTCAGTATTCTGTTGAAACAGATGTTTATATTGATGCCTTACCCAATAGCACAGGTTTCTATCGATTGGGTGTTGGTCACTTGACACACAACATGAATGGCTTTAAATTAAAAGCACTTATAGACAACACAGCATTTTTACTAAAAAAACCTGTGCTCACAAAATATGGAATCCATATAGAATATGATTATTTTGGTAAAGGTGATTGTTTAAACTTATCAACAATGAATGACACTTATTATTTGTTTCCAATCAACCAAGACATACCCATTACAAAATTTTATTTTGCAGTAGAAGAACTATATAAACAAGAGGAGAAACGAATCAATGCCAACAAAACTAGAAAAAACAATACAGGAAAGCAAGAGACCACTGACTAAGGAAGATCTGATAAAGGCCCTAAAAAGCTTGGGTTTGCATGCTCAATCTAAGGTAGAAGTCCATGCATCTTTATCCGCTTTTGGTTTTATCGTGAATAAGCAATATGATATAATTGACGCCTTAATTGAAATCATCACAAAAGGTGTTATCATTATGCCAGCCCATACAGGAGAGATGACCAACCCAAGAGATTGGGAAAAACCGCCTGTCCCAAAAGATTGGATTCCTGTCATTGAAGAAAACAGAAAACCTTTTGACCCCCAAACATTTTTGCCAGAGAGAATAGGGATTATAGGAAAAACTTTTCTATTATACCCTGGTGTTCAAAGGACCCTTCATCCAGAAGTCTCCCTTTCAGTCTATAACAAAACCAATGATCCGCATTGGTTAGACCATGGTTTTGATGATAGAGACTTAATTCATCCCTTATATAAATTGGTTGAAGAAAATGGGCATATTTTAATGATGGGGACAGACTTTTATACTTGTAGTTCCATCCACTTAAGTGAGTTTCTAAGTGATTATGCGACCATTGACCATTACGACTATCAAATCAAAATTGGCGAAAAAATCATAAAAAAAACCATCACCACCAAATATTTTGATGATGATGATCTTAATTTTAAAGTGATTAGTGAAACTTACATTAAAAAATATAAGGATACAGATGCTTACAAGCAAGTCAAGGTTGGCAATGCCACATTGACTTTAATTGAAGCTAAAAAACTTTTTGAGATTGCAAAAGATTTCCATTTAAATTATAAAAAATAAATCAATCATATGATATATGACCGTTACATCTGGTTTCAGTACCAATCTCGTAATGGTCTTTTTTATTGATGATGATTTGTCCTCGTCCGAATCCACCACTCGCTGGGTCAATGAAAGCATCATGTCCAAGTTTTTCTAAGTCAGTTTTAACCGATGGATCAAAATAACTCTCTAAGGCAACTTTCAAATCCTTATCCCATCTAAATCGAGGTGCATCCAAAGCTTCTTGAGGATTCATATCAAAATCAAACATGTTCATTAAAACTTGTAAATGTCCTTGGGGTTGCATGAAACCTCCCATGACACCAAATGGACCCACTGCAAAATCATTCTTTTTAATGAAACCAGGAATGATTGTATGATAGGTTTTTTTTCTAGGTTCTAATGCATTGGCATGGTCTGGGTCTAAAGAGAAGGTATGTCCTCTGTTTTGTAAAGAAATACCCGTACCATCAACAACCAAGCCACTACCAAATCCCATATAATTACTTTGGATGAATGAAACCATATTACCTCGTTTATCAGCGGTCGCTAAATAGACAGTACCAGCTGATTTGTAATCTATTGGTTCCATAAGTTTAGCCTTATCTGTTAAATCATTTTCCCTTAATTGTTTATATTCATCACTGATAAAATAATCAGCCTTCATTTCCATAAATTTAGGATCTGTTAAATATTTGTGTGTGTCAGAAAAAGCTATTTTTATCGCTTCTATTTGTTGGTGGAGTGTTTGAATGTCATCTTTCTTGACAGACTTATCTTTTAATAAATTTAAAGCCATTAATGCGGTTAACCCTTGGCCATTTGGTGGTAATTCTAAAATGTCAAAGCCCTTGTATTTTAAGGACATTGGTTCAACAAAGTGACTGTCATACTTGGCCAAATCGTCGGCATCAATAAATCCATCGTGTTTCTTCATAAATTTGACGATTTTTTCTGCCAACTCACCCTTATAAAAACTTTGAGCATTACTTTTTCCGATTTCTTCTAAGGTGTCTGCCAAATCATCATTTCTAAAAAAGTCCCCGGCCTTATAACGTCTACCATTGTCTGTGAATGTTCGGAAAAAATGATTGTACTCGGCTGTTTTATTTGCTTTTTGGTACATTTCTATGGCTTTATCAAAATAATAACCGACCGTCTCACTTAAACAAAAGCCATTTCTTGCCAGATTGACAGCGGGTTGTAAAACTTCTTCTAAAGAAAGATTACCAAATTTTTTAATTAAAGTCGCCCAACCCTTGGGTGTCCCAGGGACTGTGACTGGTACAAGGCCAAATTTCGGCATTTCACTAAAGCCTCTTTCCTTAACTTTATCGATGCTTATATTTCTTGAACTATAGCCTGAACTATTTAATCCATAGGTTTTTCCCTCAAAATGTACTATGGCAAAACAATCACTTCCAATGCCATTAGAACATGGTTCAACAACTGTTAAAGCAGCCGCACAAGCAACAGCTGCATCAATTGCATTGCCACCTTTTTTTAGTATTTCATAGCCGGCTTGAGACGCCAAACCTTCACTTGACGCAACAACTTGATTTTTTGCATAGGTTACTTTCCTACGGCTTAAATATTGATTATTCATAATTTCACCTCTATATCTATTATAACATAAAAAAAAGCTAAAATTAT
>JBKHBS010000001.1:0-161159 GCA_046542225.1 Candidatus Izemoplasmatales bacterium
TAAAGTGGGCGACTTGCAAACTCATAACATGTATGCCTATTGTGCAAATAATCCTGTAATGTATTCAGACATAACCGGATATGCACCAGAATGGGTTAGAGATTTGGTTGCTGGAGTAGTGGTTACAGTTATAGTTGTTGCGTTAGTTGTAGCAGCTGTTTCTACCGGTGGTGCTGCAGGGATTGTTATGATGTCTGTTGCTGGTGGAATGGGGTATGGAGCGTTAAATGAAGCATCAATCGCTATAGAAAATGGAACTAGTATTGCTGCCGGAATATATGGTGGAGCTTTGAAGGGTGGAACTCAAGGATTGGCAGTAGGATTAGGAGTGATTACAGGTGCAGGTTTAGTCTCTTCTGGTTGGGGAATCATCGCATTGGGATCTTCTTTAGCAGTCAATTATGGGGCTGGATATGGAAAATATGGTATAGATTGCTATTACAATGGTTATGATTTCAATCCGGATCACGCTTATACTATGGGGATGAAACAAATGGTTTCTTCTGCATTTGCATTTGGGACAGGTTTTCTTCTTGGTGCATCAGGTTTCTATTCTACACCAGGACAAAAGTTAGGATTAGAAAATCAGATTGGCTATAAAGCGGCTGAATATCTATTTAAGGGCATATACTATTTGCCTATAGATTATATTATACAAATGATGGAATGAAGAAGGTGAATTATATGGAGATAAAAATTAAATCTAATAATAGACATATTATATTACCAACAACTATATTCCTAATTGTGTTTGGAGTAATCAATTTATATATTTTTTACGCTCATATGAACGGGATATTTGATATGGGCAAAGAAATTGGTATGTTTTTAACAACTGTTGGTATATTTTTAGTTCTAGCTTATATTTATATTTACTTTAAATTTATACAATCAAAGTATTTTGTATTTTCAAGAAATAAAATAGATGTTTATAAAAAAGATCAAGTTATTAAAACAATAGAGGTTGATAAAATATCTTCTATGAATTACTATCCATTTAGAATACACTACATAATTACAATATACTTAGGAGCATTAAAAGAAGGTGGTGCATCGAAGATTCATTTTAAAGATATATATGGTATCAAACATGAAATAGGTTTTATAAGTGAAAAAGAAGCAATGTATTTAAGAGATAAATTATATTCTAATTTGCTTGTGATAAAATTTGATAGATCCAAGTGATTCTTTGCATTTTCGATTATCTATGAAAGAAGAGTAAGTAAAAAATAGCACATAATTAAGGCGCGTTTTAGATTTGTTGACCGTGTATAATGCTTATGTTCAACTACATTACTCCAGTCATGTATGTAGATCCTGAAGGTGAGTTTGCTATATTGATATCACTGTCCATAATTTTTGGTATTGGAGCACTTTCTGGAGTTGCAGGAACTTTTATTGGAGATTTAGCAACTTCAGCAATGACTGGTGAATGGAGTTTATCTTCATGGGAAACATATTCTGGTTCAGCAATTGGTTACGGAGTAGGAGCGTTATTTGTAGCTGGTGGAATGCCATCATTAGGACTTGCTATTGGAAGTGGTTTATCAACGTTTGCTGGTATGTCTTTAGAAAAAGCCACAGCTACTAGTAATACATCATGGGTGAAATAGCCCTTTGGTCTGGAGTTTCTACAGGACTTGGTGCATTGATAGGATATGCTACTAAAGGATTAAGAATCTCTGGTATCACTTCAGGAAGAGGTAGTTACCAACATGTTATGAGAACACAGTTTACTAATATGATAAGACACAGATACGATATTTCATTAAAAACAGCCGCTAAGAGTTTTGTAACAATGACAGTATCAAGACAAATAACTACAGGATTTAATGGTGGCTTGCGTCGAGCGGTACAAGAGTGGTGGGAGTATTTTATATACGGAGATAGTGAGGGGCTAAGATGGGTATGATTATAAGTCATAAGGAAGACAAAAAAATTAATATTTGGCCACATGCTTTATGGTACATAATTGTTGTTTTCATTATTGGTGGGGGGTTTGTTTTACTTATTAATATTGGCCCAATTTTGGTAGTCATGTTTGAAAATGAGCCTTTGGAAATTTTCGGACAATCTTTTCATAACTCTTGGCTTCTAGTTATTTCATTGCCAATAGCTTTGATTTTAGATTATTTGTACCTTAAAGCTGTACTTTGGAAAGTTAGTTTTACAAAAACTCAAATATTTGTTCCTAAGATTCCTGAGATTCAAGAAAAAGAAGTAGAAATTTTATGCGCTGAAATACTAACATGTCTAGTAACTATTGAAGGCTTTTATTACTTCTTCACTTTAACTTTTATTAATGGTAAAAAGAAAAATATGTTCATTACAAGATTTTCTTTTAAACAGTTGGAAACAATTTTAATAATGATTCAAGAAAGAGGTGGATTGATTGATCAAGATATCAATGATATTTTAAATCCACTTCGTACTAGAAAAAAAATATAGAGAAATAAAACACATTATAATAATGGTGAATATGAAAACGCAATAAATAGGTTAACTGATATGAATATATAGATACAAAATAAAGAATAACTTGTAGTAATAATTATTCATAATTAGTTGTTATCTCTGAATACATTACTCCAGTCCAGTTATGTATGTTGATGCAAGTTAGTATGTTTAAAACATTGAATGAAATTAATAATCCCCCAAAATATTTGGGGGACTATTTTTATGGCTTTTTTAATTGGTTGATTAAAGAAATATCCGGATCAATATAGATTGTTTTTTGATTAGTGTAAGAGACAAAAGAGCCTAATTCACCAGGAATTTTTTTAATGTTTTTAACCAAGGTATAATCAACGGCGACTGAACTTGATTGTTGACTTTTAGAATAATAAGCAGCTAAGTTTGCGGCGTTTCTTATAGTGGTTTCTTTTAAATCTTCACCTTCAACAACAACATGGGAACCACTTTGATTTTGAACGTGGAACCACATATCATTTTTTCTAGCATGCTTGTGGGTTAAGTAATTATTTTGTAAATTGTTTTTACCGACTAAAATTCTTGTGCCTGTTTCATCAATATAAACATCATAGTTTAGTTTTTGTTTTTTCTTTTCTTGCTTGGTTTTCTTTTTTGGTAAGTATTTGAGTTCAATTAATTCTTCTTTGATTTCTTCTAAGTCTTTTAAGTTGTAGTTGGTATTGATTTGTTCTTTAAGACTGATGAAGTAATTGAGTTTATGTTTGGCTAGAATAATCTGTCTGTTTAAATGTTTGATGGCAGTTTTTAGTTTTTTATAACGCTTATAAAACTTCTTGGCGTTTTCAATAACCGATAGTCTTCTATCTAAATCCACAGTAATTTCTTTGTCTAGTTCATAGGAAAAACCCGTGTATTCATAATCTGTTGGTTGAATCTTATATTGGTCTTGAATCAATATGTCGCCTTTGATCCGATAGATTTCATTGTTTTTAGCATTTTTTAAGTCTTTTGTTAATTTTTCTAATTTGTTTTTATATTTATTGACTTGATTTTTGGCGAAAGTAAATAAGTACTTATGGATTTGCTTGACTTTTTCTTTATCGGTTTGTTCATGGTAGTGGTGTTCTAATAGAAGTGATAATGAATCAAAGTAACGTTGGTTGTCTTCAAATATATCTATAAAATAGAATGCTTGTTTTTTTCCTTCTTTTAGGGTTGGTTTGATGGGTAGGTTCATGAATTCTTTATAAACTTGAAAGTATTGAGTTGGGATAAAATTTGCCTTTTTCATGATTGCTTTGGCAAGCAAGGGCGAGATACCTCTAATATTATGGATGATGTCATGGACTTCAATGTCTCCGTTTTTAAAGAATGATTCAACCCTGTCTAAGTCTTCTGGATCAATTTTATCATCTTTAGGTATGTCATAGGTAATACCATTGACAATGGTTCTATCGATATTATCAAAAGGGTGAATGTGTTTATATGCATTCAATACCTTATCATTGTCATTAAGAATAATTAAGTTGGCATAACGTCCAAAGAGTTCAATAACCATCTTATAAGTTTCTAAATCACCAATGTCATTGACATTTGAAAGGGTGATTTCTAAAATCCTATCATTATTCAAAGATTGTACCTTGTTAATAAGGCCACCTTCAATGTGTTTTCTTAAAAACATACAGAAACCACCTGGGGCATCAAACTTTTCTTTAGGCCTTTCGATTAAATGGATTCTAGCCACAGAGGTTGATAGTGATAAGTATAGGTATTTGTTTTCATTATTTGCTCTAAGGTTGAATAAAAAATCTGTGTTAGAGATTTGGGATATTTTTTGAACTTTTCCCTTGTTTAAATCTTGATTTAATTCTTTGCCTAAATATTTAATAAATCTTCCGTCGACACTCATCATTTGGCCTCCTCATCATTCATTTAATCTAAAATCTATTATAACATAGTTTACATAATAAGATTAGTCAAAGATTTTATCTAAAAAGTTTTACTATTTGGCTTTTTTATGGTAAGATATACAATAATCATAATTTTAATGGAGGGGTTATTCTGAAGTTAAATGAAAGAGGCTTATTGGTGGTCATTAGCGGACCCTCTGGAGTCGGTAAAGGCACCATTAGAAAAGCTTTATTTAAAATTCCTGATAATAACTTTGTTTACTCAGTATCAATGACCACAAGAAAGCCTCGACAAGGTGAAGTTGATGGCGTTGATTATTTTTTTGTGAGTCGTGAGGAATTTGAAGAAAGAATAAAAAATAATGGATTTTTAGAATATGCTGAATTTGTTGGTGAGTATTATGGGACACCAATTGACTATATTGACAATCAAATGGATAAGGGCAAAGAAGTCATTATCGAAATTGAGGTTCAAGGGGCATTACAAGTTCGTGAAAGAATGCCAGAAGCTATATTTGTTTTCATTGTGCCACCTTCAAAAAAATCTTTATTAGACAGGTTAAAGATAAGAGGGACAGAAGAAGAAAAGAAAATTCAAGAACGCATTACAAAAGCTGAAAGAGAATTTGGTTTGGCTTATAAATACGATTATATTGTTGTAAATGATGAAGTTGAAAATGCTGCGGATAGGATTTATGCCATCATCCGTGCAGAACATGCAAAAACAGAGCGTTCAATTCATAAGTACTATAAATTATTGGAGGACGAAAATGATTAAAGATAAAGATATCGAAAAATTACAAGAAATGAAGGAAGATTTAAAAATACCAAACCAAGGCAACCGCTTTGGCGATTACAATTTTGGTGGCTTCATTGATGATGAAGAAGAACAACCAGAAAAGCAAAAAAATGAAGATGGGCTTAGATACCCTTCAATTGATAATTTGCTAGAAGTTGTGGATTCTAAATACAAGTTGGCTTACATTTCAGCCAAACGCGCAAAAATCATTAAAAAAACAAATCATTCTTCAGTTGAAAACAAATGTGTTAAGCCAGTTGGTAAGGCATTAGAAGAAATATTAGCAGGAAAAGTTACAGCCAAATTTGAATAATTTGGTTGTTTTTTTTTGAAATAAATCCAAAGTTTTCAGTAAATAATCAATAGAGATATTTATTTAAAAATTTTCCTTAAATTTACAAAATATTATCCTTGAAATTATGGTATAATATTTTTAATAATGGAGATGATATTTTGGAAAAATTAAACAAATTATTAAATGAAATTGAACTCGACGATCAAATCGTTGAGGATTATGGATATATAGAATATTTAGAAGTCGATCAGGTCAACAAAACTTGGTTTTTTTCTTTTGTTTTTGACAAGGTCATTCCTGTATTTCATTTTAGACATTTTATTACACAATTACAGAAATTAAAGGATATTTATCCAAGTATTCATACCCTTGATTTTAAGGTCGCTTTTAATGAAATTGATGGTGAAATCTTAGACTATTATGATTACGCCATTGATTTATTATCAGAGGACGATAAAAGAATATCACCTTTAAAAACCTATCCCAAAGACCTAGAAGAAGACATCATTAAGATTTATGTACCCAAAGGTGCAATCACCCCTTCAACTTATAGAAACATTATCGAATCACAGTTGCAAAAACTTGGCTTTGATTTATCCATACAAGTCCTAGTTGATGATAACCAATCTTCAATTGAAGAAGAAATAGAAAAAAACACCCAAGAATTTATTGAACAAAACAAACAAGTTACCTCGCAAGAATCTATTGAATACATCTATTTAAATGATTCTAATAATATCCATGATTTTACTGAAATCAATGATTTGCCTCAAACAGAAATGGATTTAGAAGAATACAAGGAAAGAAACGCTGGAAAAGCTTTGTTTAATGTTAAAGGTATTTGCGTATTTGCGGAAATTGATGAATCAAACAATAAGGCAACGGCTAAATTTATTGTGACCAATCAAGCCGATTCGGTTTATGTCATGAAAAGAAACATTCGTCCTATGGATATAAACTTTTATAAATCAATCAAAGTTGGTATGGGTTTAATTGTTAAAAGTTTTGCCTTATACGATAACTATATTGGCGAAACAGTTTTACATGTTATCAATTTAGCCCATTCAAACAAAGTCTTATCAAAAGACTTAAGGTTAGATGATGCACCTAAAAAACGTGTTGAATTACACATGCATACAAAGATGTCAGCTTTAGATGGTGTCAATGATGTTTTAGAATATTTAGATAGGGCTAAAAAATGGGGCCACACAGCCATGGGCATCAGTGATACAGGGTCAGTTCAATCTTTTCCTATTTTAGAAGGTGCCATTAGAGACAGTGGGGTAAAACCCTTATATGGTTTGGAAATGACTTATGTCAATGACGATGAAATCACCATTACTAGAGGAAAAGATGATCGCTTATTAAGTGATGTTACTTTTGTCATATTTGATATTGAAACCACAGGTCTAAGTGTGACCCATGATGAATTGATTGAAATTGGTGCCATTAAAGTTAAAAATGGTGCCATCTTAGGAGAGTTTGGAGAATTAATAGATCCAGGCATTCCTATTTCACCATTTACCACAAAATTAACGGGTATTAGCCAATCAATGGTTAATGGAAAAGCAAATGCCAAATCTGTCTTAGAAGATTTTTATAATTTTTCTAAGGGTGCTGTTTTGGTCGCCCATAACGCTGAGTTTGACTTAGGATTCATTGATTATAACTATAAAAAATATGGTATTTCTAGTCAAATGAATCCATCGATTGATACCCTTAACTTGGCCAAAGTCTTGTTGCCCGAAAGGACCAGATATGGGCTTGATTCTTTATCAAGATATTTTAAGGTCCGCTTAGACAATCATCACCGTGCAGTCAATGATGCCAAGGCAACCAATGAAATCTTTTTACACTTATTAAAACAATTAAGAAAAAATGGTTTCCAAAAATTTTCTGATTTAAATCTTATGTTAGACCAAAGTGAAACCTTTAAATTTCCTTTCCCTAAACAAATTAATTTGCTTGTTAGACAACAAAAGGGATTAAAAAACTTATATAAAATCTTATCTGAAGGTTTAACCACTTACTATGATAGGGGTGCTAAAATCACCAAATCTTACCTAGATAAACATAGGGAAGGCCTCTTAATATCAACTGGTGGTTATGATTCACAGTTTTTTGACATTGCTTTAAACAAAACCAGAAGAGAACTTGTCAAAGCGGCTAAATATTATGATTACTTAGAAGTGCCACCTGTCAGTCATTTTATCTATCTAGAAGATGAAAGACCAAATTGGATGCATGTCATCCAAAAAGTGATTAAGGATATTGTTGATGTAGGAAAAGAATTAAACATTCCTGTTGTTGCGACAGGGGATGTCCATCATTTAGACCCTCAAGATATAATGTATCGTGAGATTTTAATCAACACACCACTTGTTGGTGGGGGCGGGTTTCATTCCCTATACAGCAGAAAGAAAAAACCAAACCAATACTATATGACCACAGAAGAAATGCTTAAAGAGTTTGAGTTCTTAGGTGAAGAAACGGCCTATGAAATCGTGGTCAAAAATTCAAATGCCATCGCCGATATGGTTGATGACATTCAAATCATACCAGATGAGTTGGCGGCTCCAACGGATGAGTTTTTAGCAGAACAAGGCGTGCCTTCTATTTCTAAAAAAGTAGAAAAAATGGTTCACGATAAGGTGATTGAGCTTTATGGTGAAAACATGCCTGAACTTGTAAAAAATCGTACTGAGAGAGAATTAGGAAACATCATTGAACATAAGTTTGCGACTGTCTATTATATTTCGCATTTACTTGTAAAAAAATCATTAGAGGATGGTTATCTGGTTGGTTCTAGAGGATCTGTCGGATCTTCATTTGTCGCAACCTTGATGGATATAACTGAAGTCAATCCTTTACCACCCCATTATGTGTGTCCAAACTGTCATTTTACAGCCTTTAAAAAGACAGAAGATGAGATTAAGCAATATGGGGAGAATGATTTTGAAAAAGAACATAAACAACTCTTAAGTGAAACAGACTGTGGATGGGATTTGCCAAATCAAAATTGTCCGGTTTGTCAAACACCTCTCAATAGAGATGGACATGATATTCCTTTTGAAACTTTCTTAGGTTTTAATGGGGATAAAGTCCCTGATATTGACCTTAATTTCTCGGGTGATTATCAAGGGATTGTCCATGAATATATTCGTAAACTATTTGGAAAAAATCATGCTTTTAGAGGCGGGACCATTTCAACTTGTGCGTCAAGAACCTCTTTTGCCATGGTGAGTGACTATTATAAAAAATTAAATATAAGAAGAGAAAAACAAGGCAAAGAGAAAATCCAAATTCGTCGCGCAGAAATGGAAAGACTTTCTTTGGGTATAGAAGGTTCAAAACGAACCAGTGGCCAACATCCTGGTGGTATTGTTGTTGTTCCTAATAATAGAGACATATATGATTTTACCCCAGTTCAATACCCAGGCGATTCAAAGGATCAGTCTTGGAAAACCACCCATTATGAGTATCATTCAATCGAAAGTAATTTATTTAAGTTAGATGTTTTAGGCCATGATGATCCAACCATGATTCGTTATCTTATGGACTTAGTCAAGGCCCATAATGAGGACGTTCCTTTTGATAATCCTAAAGATATTCCTGTGGATGACAATGATGTATATAGGTTGTTATCAGGGACGGATGTAATCAACCTAACCAAAGATGACATCCAATCAGATGTTGCATCTTATGGTGTACCAGAACTTGGAACTTCTTTTGTAAGGGGTATGCTTTCAGAGTCAAAACCAAAATCATTCGCTGAACTTGTAAAAATATCTGGTTTATCTCATGGGACAGATGTTTGGTATGGTAATTCCCATTCATTGGTCACAGGTAGAGAGAAAAAATTTGGTAAGTTAGACTTTAAAGACATCATTGGTTGTCGGGATGATATCATGGTGGATTTAATGGCTTGGGGTATGAAACCTACACTAGCTTTTGAAATTATGGAATTCGTAAGAAAAGGTAAGGCCGCAAGAGATCCTGAAAAATGGTCAAGATATGCCGATTTAATGAAAGAATCAAATGTCCCAGAATGGTATATTTGGTCTTGTTCAAAAATTAAATACATGTTCCCAAAAGCCCATGCGACTGCCTATATTTTAATGGCCATGAGAATTGCTTGGTTTAAACTTTATAAGCCAATCTATTTTTATGCTGCATATTTCTCAAAAAGAGCCACAGCTTTTGATGTGGATGTAATGTACCAAAACGAAGTGGGCATCATTAATAAAATCAATGAAATCAAAGCTGCTGGAAATTCAGCCTCTAATAAAGAAAAAGAACTACTCACAACCCTAGAAGTTGCTTTAGAAATGGTTAAAAGAGGCTTCACCTTTAAACCGATTGACTTATATAAGTCAAAGGCTAGAGAGTTTGTCATATCAGATGATAAAAAATCATTGATTCTTCCATTTATTGTTATGGATTCTATGGGTGAAAAAGCTGCTTATTCTGTTGTTGAAGCAAGAGAAGAAAGAGATTTTATCTCCAAAGAAGACGTTAAAAAAAGAACTAAATTATCAAAGGGCTTGTTTGAAAAATTAGATGAACTTGGCACCTTTGATGGCATGATTAATAAGAACCAAGTTTCTATTTTTGATATTTAATGCATTTCTCACAAAAAATTCAAAAATTAGACGTATAATATTATAGGCGTTTAAAATTATTAACTTATGGAGGTTCAATATATGAGAATGAGAAGTACAAATCCGGTTTTATCTCAAGCCAGTCATTATGATTACGCGACAGAAAGACCATTGACTTATACAAATGTCACGATTAAAACATTATTTTTATTAGGGATTACCATTGTTACAGCCTTGGTATCGATTATTTACTTTGCTGAGTATTTAACACTTGGCTGGTTGTTTGGTGCCATGATAGTTGGTTTTATTTCTGTAATCATAGGCTCAAGATCAATTAAGTATGCACCAATATTTGGGGTTATATATGCCTTGAGCGAAGGGGTTGTTTTGGGTATTATATCTGCTCTTTATGCCAGCCTATATGAGGGCATCATCGTTACTGCACTTGCCACGACACTTTTGGTTTTTGTAATTATGTTATTGCTCTTTTCAACCAACATTATTAAGGTTAATCAAAAATTCGCCTCATTCATGGTTGTTGCCTTAATGGCAGTCATTTTAATGAATATATTTGCGATACTTTTACCAGGGATATTTGGTGGGTCTTTCTATCTTATTGTTGTCTTGATATCCGCCGCTTTATCAGCCTTTTTCTTATTATTGGATTTCCAACGCATAAAATCAAGTGTGGAGTCTGGGGTTGACCAAAAAGTTGGTTGGATTCTTGCCCTAGGTTTAATGATTACCTTGGTTTGGATTTATATCGAGATGCTAAGGTTATTGTCAATCATTGCTCGTAATAATTAACTTGTAATTTAAACAATTATTATATATAATATAGATAACACATAGAAGAAGAACCAGTAGTTTAGGATATTATCTCTTAGAGAGAATGCGTTGGTGCAAGCATTTAGATAATCCTTGATGAATTCATCTTCAGAGTGAGACTAATCCTCTCCGTATATCTGCGTTAAAGATATGAGTGCTAGGCAACTAGAACTAAGGTGGTACCACGGTGAATAATCGTCCTTTTTACAAGGACGATTTTTTTTTGAAAAGGAGTGAATGTCATGCAAGAAAAAATCAATCAATTGGTTAAAGATGCAAAGAAAGAAATTGAAAGTATTGGTCATTTAAATGATTTAAATCTTTTAAAATCAAAATACTTAGGAAAAAAGAGCGAGTTTAATCAATTTATGAAGGAATTAAGAAACCTTCCAAACGAAGAAAAACCTAAAGTTGGTCAAATGATTAACCAAGCTAAAAATGAAATTAATGACCATATCCAATTAAAAAAAGAAAGACTTGAACAAGAAAAAATCAATAAAAAACTTGAACAAGAGACCATTGATATTTCTTTGCCAGGAAAAAAATTTCCTTTGGGCAAGAAACATATTCTCACACAAACCATTGAAAAAATAGAAGACATATTCATTGGGCTCGGATATGAAATTAAAGAAGGACCTGAACAAGAAGAAGATAAGTATAACTTCGAAATGTTAAACCTTCCTAAAGATCATCCCGCAAGAGATATGCAGGATTCTTTATACATCAATGAAGAATCTCTTTTAAGGACCCATACATCACCTGTTCAAGTAAGAACTTTATTAGAAAATGCAGAGAAAAAACCGGTAAAGATTATTGCGCCAGGGACTGTTTATCGTAAAGATGATGATGACCAAACCCATTCTCATCAGTTTAAACAGGTGGAAGTTTTGGTTGTGGATAAAAATGCGTCTTTATCAGACCTAAAAGGCACACTTTTAATTGCTGCTCAAAAATTATTTGGAGCCGAAAGAGAAATCAGATTAAGACCATCTTATTTTCCTTTTACTGAACCAAGTGTGGAAGTGGATGTGTCTTGTTATCAATGTCAAGGTAAGGGCTGTTCAATGTGTAAGAACACCGGTTGGATTGAAGTCTTAGGTGCTGGTATGGTTAATAATAATGTCTTAAAAGCCACTGGTTATAATCCGGAGGAATTCCAAGGATTTGCCATTGGTTTTGGTGTTGAACGCATCGCCATGTTGAAACATGGTATTGACGACATTAGACAACTCTATACCAACGATTTAAGATTCAACTCACAGTTTTAGGAGGCAAATATGAAAATTTCAATGAATTGGTTAAATGATTATTTAACAAAAAAACTCGATGCTCATGAAGTTGAACGTCGATTCAATTTAATGAGTCAAGAAGTAGAAGATCATTACCCTTTAGTTGAGGCCAAGGACCTTGTGATTGGTTATGTTGAATCATGTGTCCAACATGAAAATGCTGATAAATTAAAAGTTTGTCAAGTCAATGTTGGAAAAGAGACATTACAAATCATTTGTGGAGCTCCAAATGTTGATGCCTCTCAAAAAGTAATTGTCGCTTTACCTGGTGCTGTTTTACCTGGTGATTTTAAAATCAAAAAAGCGAAAATACGTGGCGTTGTATCCAATGGAATGATTTGTTCCTTAGACGAGCTTGGTGTTCAAGACTTTGATAAGTCTGAAACTGGCATTTATGTATTAGATGAAGATGCACCTCTTGGTAAGGACCCTTTAGAATATATGGGCTTAGATGATGTGGTCATCGATTTGGATTTAACAGCCAATCGTCCTGATTTATTATCTATGAGAGGCATTGCTTATGATGTTAAAGCCATGTTTGATGTTGAGATTAAATTCAATAAACCAAGTCTTAAAAGACAAATAGAAAAAAGACCATTAACAATCTCTACAGAAACTGAAGATGCGCCAGTTTATTATGGGCAAATTATTGATCAAGTGACCATAAAAGAAAGTCCATACTGGCTAAAATCACGATTGCTTGCTGCTGGAATACGACCAATTAGCAATATCGTTGATATTACCAATTATGTGATGTTAGAGTATTCTCAACCACTACACGCATTTGATTATGAAAAAATAAAATCAAATGAAATATTGGTTAGAAAAGCCAAAGCAAATGAAAAGATGATCACTTTAGACAATGTAGAAAGACATTTACTAGCAACAGACATTGTCATTACCAATGGGGAAAAACCAATTGCTTTAGCCGGTGTTATGGGTGGCTTAGAAACTGAGGTTAGTGACTCAACCAAAACAATTTTACTTGAATCTGCCGTTTTTGATCCGATATCGATCAGAAAGACATCTAAGCGTTTAGCCCTTAAAAGTGAAGCGTCTTCTAGGTATGAAAAAGGCATTAATCATGACTTAACCAAAGAAGCATTAGACCGTGCTTGTGAACTATTTGTTGAATTGGCTGATGCAGTCATTATTGATGAACCAACTTATTACAATAAGCTTGAGGTTGAGTATCAAGAATTCAATTTATCACTAGATAAGTTGAATCAAGTCACGGGTCATGCTTTTAAAATTAAAGAAGTTGAATCAATCTTAAAACGATTGGATTTTGATTACGACATTAAAGATAATGAATTTAAAGTTACAGTTCCACCAAGAAGATTAGGCTTTGAAAGTTACCAAGACATCATCGAAGAAATTGTTAGAATTTACGGTTATGATAAGATTGGATTAACCCTACCTAAAACACCAACAGAAGGTAAATTGACAAAGAAACAACAATTTAAACGAGACCTTCGAAATTACTTTAGTCATATAGGCTTCTATGAAACCACAACTTATTCTTTAACCAATGAAGTTTTAGCAACAAAGTATGATGTTGAGGATTATTCTTTGGTTAAAATCATGAACCCGATTAATAAAGATAGAGAATATTTAATACACTCTACTATTCCTGCATTAACAGACGTCTTATCATATAACCATGCAAGAAAGGTGAATGATATATTCTTGTTTGAAATATCTAAAAGATATACAAAAGAAAACGAAGTTGAATTACTCAGTGGCTTAATGCAAGGAACTTATGCTTATTCATTATGGCAAAAAGAATCAATGGATGTTGATTTTTACCTGATGAAAGGCATATTGGAGAACTTATTTGCTGAATTAAAAATCACCGATTATGAATTTGTTGTTCCAAAAGTCTCTATTCCAAATCTTCATCCAGGTATTTCTGCTAATCTTTTGGTTAATGGACAAAAAATTGGTTGGCTTGGTAAATTACATCCAGAAGAAGAAAAAGCAATCAATGTTAAAAATGTATATGTTTTTGAGTTAGAGTTGAACGGTATTTTTGATGCTTTTGATAAAACAAAAAAACAGTATGTACCAATCAATAAGTTTCCAAGTGTTATAAGGGATATAGCGGTGGTTGTTGATAAAGATATTCAAGCCAAATCTTTAATTGAAACCGTCAACAATATTTCTAGTCAATCTCTTAAGTCAGTGGATATCTTTGATGTTTATCAAGGCGAACACCTTGATAAACATTTAAAGTCTATTGCCATGACTTTAAAGTTTGAAAACAAAGAAAAGACATTAGAAACTGAAGAAGTTGACTCAATGATTAAAAGAATTATAAAAGCCTTAGAAGAAAAACATAAGGCAAAATTAAGACAATAAATGTTATAGCACATCTTTTTAGATGTGCTATCATTCAGTGAGGTGAATGATTTGAAAAATTTTTACAATTGGACAATAGAAGGACTTAAAAACTATTTAATCAATAATGGTTTTAAAGGCTTTAGTGGTGATCAAATCTTTAAATGGGTTTATGAACAAAATGTGATAGACCCAGACATGATGACAAACATCAGTAAAGATTTAAGAAGTTTTTTAAAAGAAAATGTTTCTTTTGAATATTTAGATGTGGTAGAAAAACAAGTGGCTCAAGATGATACACAAAAGTACTTGTTCAAATTAGATGATGGTCATGTGATTGAAACTGTATTGATGAAGTATGAATATGGAAATAGCGTCTGTGTGACATCCCAAGTAGGATGTTCAATGGGTTGCTCTTTTTGTGCATCAGGCATCATCGCAAAAAAACGTGATTTAAGTGTTGGTGAATTAGTTAACCAAGTGGCTTCTATCCAACATTATTCGGGTGAGAAAATTACCCATATTGTTGTGATGGGCACTGGAGAACCCTTTGACAATTATGATAATGTGATGGATTTTATTCGTGTCATTAACTATAAACATGGTTTTCAAATTGGCGCTAGACATATATCAGTGTCGACTTGTGGAATTATTCCAAAAATATATGAATATGCTAGAGAAGTGATTAAATCCAATTTGGCCATTAGTCTTCATGCACCTAATGATGAAATTCGTTCTAAGTTGATGAAAATTAATAAAGTTTATCCTTTAGAAGATTTAATCAAAGCAGTTAAGGACTATGTTGAAATTTCCGGCAGACGGGTGACTTTTGAGTATATTTTATTAAAGGGCGTTAACGATGATTTAACACATGCCAATGAGTTAAGCGATTTAATTCGAGGCATCAATGCCTATGTCAATTTAATCCCTTATAACCCAGTCAGT
This sequence comes from Candidatus Izemoplasmatales bacterium, assembly GCA_046542225.1. Taxonomy (GTDB): domain Bacteria; phylum Bacillota_I; class Bacilli_A; order Izemoplasmatales; family Hujiaoplasmataceae; genus Hujiaoplasma. Next base: position 15,441 of record JBKHBS010000001.1, read on the forward strand.
GAATTTGCTTATGGAAAAACGGATATGAAAAAAGCCCATAAGTTTCATGAACAATTAGAAAAAAGAGGTATTAATGCGACTCTTAGACGGGAATTAGGCAGTGATATTGACGCGGCATGTGGGCAACTTAGACTGAAAAAAGAAGTTAGTGAATAGGCTTTCATTTGATTGACTGAACTATATAATTTTGGTAGAATATAGTAAGATAGGAGTAAACATATGAAGAAAGAAATTAAAAAAATCGCCCTATTAACAGGTGGGGGCGATTGCTCTGGTTTAAATGCTGTTATAAGAGCGGTTGTTAAATCAGCCATATTAAAATATAATTATGAGGTTATCGGCTTTAGGGGCGGTTACCATGGACTATACACAGACGACTTTATCAAGATGGACTTAACCACCGTCAGAGGTATTTTCCACCAAGGCGGGACAATCTTAAAGATGTCTAACAAAGACAACTTATTTAATTATCCAGTTGAAGACAAGGATGGAAACGTTAAGTATAAAGACGTGTCAGATGTAGCAGTTGAAAATTTAAAGAAACATAAAATTGATGCCTTAATTATTATTGGTGGTGACGGTACACTCACATCAGCTAGAGACTTCGGGCGTAAGGGTGTAAATGTTGTTGCCATTCCAAAAACCATTGATAATGATGTACCTGCTACGGAAATTACTTTTGGTTATAGTACAGCTTTAGATCACATCATGCTTAGCTTAGATGCCTTACATACAACTGCTTACTCACATGATCGTGTGATGATTCTTGAAGTTATGGGTAGAAATGCTGGATGGTTGGCCTTAGAAGGCGGGATCGCTGGGTCTGCAGATGTCATTTTGATACCTGAAATTCCTTATGATATCAACAACGTTGCTAAAACAGTTTTAGATAGGTATAAAAGAGGATCAAAATTCTCAATTATTTGTGTCTCAGAAGGGGCCAAACCAGTAGACGGAAAGGTTACCATCAGAGAAATTGATGAAGAGAGTCCTGATTCTGTTAAACTTGGTGGTGTTGGAGAAAAAGTGGCTGATGAGTTAGAAAAAGTCATTAAACCTGTAACCGGACAAGATATAAGAGTAACTAATCTAGGATACATTCAACGTGGTGGTGTAACCAACACCTTTGATAGAATCCTCGGTACAAAATACGGTTCATATGCTGTAGATATGGTTGAGAAAAATGAATTTGGTCGTATGGTTATCATTAAAAATGCAACCATGAGTTCAGTGAGAATAGAAGAAGTTGTTGGATCAGGCGAAATTGGTGAAACAAGTCGTGGCGGTGCCAGAATTGTGAACCCACATGGTGACCTTGTCAATGCAGCTAGAGACATTGGTATTTCATTCGGAGATGACGAATAAAAAATTTTATAGGAGGAAACAATGGATTTAAAGGGAACCAAGACACAAAAGAATTTAGAAGAAGCATTTGCTGGTGAATCACAAGCAAGAAATAAATACACTTATTATGCGGAAAAAGCTAGAGAAGAAGGGTATGTTCATATTGCTGAATATTTTGAAGAAACCGCAAGAAACGAAAGAGAACATGCTAGAATTTGGTTTAAATTATTACATGATGGTGATGTGCCAACTTCTGAAGAAAACCTAAAAGACGCAGCGGACGGTGAGCATTATGAATGGACAGATATGTACAAGCATTTTGCTGAAGTTGCTGAAGAAGAAGGGTTTAAAAAGATTGCATTTTTATTTAAAAAAGTCGGAGAAATAGAAAAAAGACATGAAGAAAGATATCTTTCTTTATTAGAAAGATTGAAAAATGATAAAGAATTTATGTCTGACAATGACAAAGAGGTTTGGATTTGTTCAAACTGTGGACATTTACATTTTGGACCAAAAGCACCAAAACTTTGTCCGGTTTGTGAATATCCACAAGCTTATTTCAAACGTTATACTGAAAAACACTAAAGAAGGCTGAGCCTTCTTTTTTTTCAATTGAATAATTTCAAGTACAAAATAAAATATGATATAATATGATTAATCATTTCAAGGAGGAATAATCATTGGGTAAAGGTCGAATTATAAAATTAGTGGGTGGTTTGTACACCGTTTTGGATCAAAACAACGAAAGACATACATTAAAACCTTTGGGTATTTTTAGGCATAAAAATATACGGCCTAAAGTCGGTGATATTGTAGAGTTCAATAAGGATTCTATCACCAAGGTCGAAGAAAGAAAAAATGATTTATATAGACCTTTAATCGCAAATGTGGACCAAGTATTACTGGTTAATTCAGCTAAAGATCCTGATTTTAGTTTTTTATTGTTAGATAAATTTTTGACTCTTATTGAATCCAATCATATTTTACCAGTGATTATTGTTACAAAAATAGATTTAATGAAAGAAAAAGAACTAAAAGTATTGAAAGAGAAATTAACTTATTATGAAAAGTTTTATCAAGTCATATATTTTAGTTCTATAACTCAAGAAAACTTAGCGTCCATTGAAGCCGTTACCAAAGATAAGGTCAATGTTTTGGCCGGCCAAACAGGTGCTGGAAAATCAACAATTCTCAATACAATTAACCCTGAATTAGAAATTAAAACCAATGAAATTTCAAAAGCTTTAGGTCGTGGTAAACATACAACAAGACATGTAGAGTTGATTGAATTTGGCCAAGGTTTTATAGCAGATACACCAGGATTTTCAAGTTTAGAATTTAAAGAAATGACTTTAGAAAATATCAAGTATTATTTTATTGACTTTTTCGAACTCAGTCATCAGTGTAAATTTAATGAATGTTCACATATTCATGAACCAGGTTGCGAGGTCAAGAAACAGCTTGAGAAAGGTCATATTTTACCAGAAAGGTACCAAGATTATTTGCACATATATAATGAAGTCAAAGCACTAAAACCAATGTATCGGAGGGATAAATAATGATTGTTGCACCGTCATTTTTAAGTTCAGATTTTTTAAAATTAAAAGATGAAATCCTATCCATTAATCAGGCCAAGTGGTTGCACTTTGATGTGATGGATGGGAAGTTTGTTTCCAATGAAACATACAACCACCGCATGTTAAAAAAAGTAGGTGAGTATTCTGATCAAGTATTTGATTGTCATTTAATGATTGAAGAACCCGAAAAATTCATAGAAAACTATGCTGTGAGTGGGGCTCACATTATAACTTTTCATTATGAGGCAACGGATGATGCTAATTCGGTCATTAAAACAATAAAATCTTATAATGTAAAGGCTGGTATTTCCATCAAACCGGAAACAGATGTATCTGTTTTGAAAGACTTATTAAAGGACCTTGACTTGGTATTGATTATGAGTGTTGAACCTGGTGAAGGCGGACAATCCTTTTTGCCAAGCGCCTTGGATAAGATTGAATACTTAAACAAAATCAGAAGTGATTTTAAACTTGATTTCTTAATTGAAGTCGATGGTGGTATTAATTTAGAAACTGCTAAAAAAGTAAAAGAAGCTGGCGCAGACGTTATCGTTGCCGGTTCATATATTTTTAATCAAAAAAACAGGAATAAGGTTATCAAGGAATTAGAAAATGTTTGATAAAATTAAAATCTTTATCGGGCCCAATGATTACGATTTTAATAAACTTTACTTTGAGGAAAGCAATGAGTTTATTATAGGGGTTGATTCCGGACTAGAGTACTTAGTAAAAATTGACAAAGAAATCGATCTAGCAGTGGGAGATTTCGATTCGATTGATTCAGATATTCTTGAGAAAATAAAATCAAAATGTAAGAAAATCATTAAATTAGAAACAAAGAAGAATAAGACTGACTTAGCTTATGCACTTGATTATGTTTACAACCACTATGATTATAAGCAAATTGAAGTTTATGGTGGCATTAGTGGCCGTGTAGACCATTTTATTGCCAACCTTAATTTAATGAAAAAATATAGATTTTCTTTAAAAGATGATAGCCATTATTTGTATATTTTAGACAAAGGTCGCTATCATATTGATAATTATAAAAAATATATTTCTTTTTTTGCCATAGAAGATGTCTATGGTTTACAATTAAAAGGTTTTAAATACGCCTTAGATAATTATTTCCTTTCAACCAGTGATTCTTTATCAGTGTCCAATGAGGGCAGTGGTGATCTTGCTTTTAATAAGGGAAAATTATTGGTGATTATGAGCGAAGATTAAAGGAGTTAATGATGAAAAAAATAAGCATATTTGTATTACTAATATTGGGTGTGTTTTCTTTAACAGGATGTTCAACCATCTTTACCTTAGAAACAACAACGCCTGTAACAACTGAAACAACTGAAACAAGGACCTCTCAAGGTGATATTGATTATAATCAATTAAGAGATGATGTTTATCAAGATGTTTATAACCAAATTTATAACGATTTGTATGAAAATATAAAAGATGATATTATTGCAGACATTTCTGATGAAGAAATTATGGATATTTATCAAAAGGTTAGACAAGATATTCTCACTCAAATAGATAATGGAGAAATTGATATAGAAGCCTTATCTGTTCTAGATAAGATGATTGAAGTGGGCTTAACCTCTGCCAGAGCTGTGGTTGGAATAAATAGTTTAGATGGCGATGGTCAAATCAATGCGACAGGATCAGGTGTCATCTATAAAAGAGAAGGAAACAGTTATTTTGTGGTCACCAACCATCATGTGATTGAAGAAGCAACTTCTATACAAGTTGAATTTGCCGATGCAACAACCGTAGATGTAGAATTATTAGGTGTGGAAAAACTGGTTGATGTAGCGGTTTTAAAATTTTCATCTAGCCATGATTTTCCTATTGCACCATTTGGTGATTCATCAACCACTAAAAAAGGCCAATTTATCACTGCGGTTGGAAACCCTTCAAGCGTTGATTATTATAATACGATGACTATGGGTATTGTTTCGGGCATTAATCGTTATTTTGATATCGACGAGGATGGGACTAGAGACATGTTTGTGAACTATATCCAACATGATGCAGCCATTAATGCCGGAAACAGTGGTGGGGCTTTATTTAACCTTGATGGTGAGATTATTGGCATCAATACATTGAAAATAGTCGACTATTCAATTGAAGGTATGGGCTTTGCCATTCCAGGGAATTTGGTAGAACTAATTGCAGGTGATATTGAAGAGTTTGGTGAGTCAAAAAGAAAACCAATGCTTGGGATTACTTTTGTGGATATATCTTTAAATAAGGAATCACTTTTGGCTTCAGGTATCGACATACCAGATGATATCAACCAAGGTTTTTATATTGAAGATGTGGTTGATGACTCTTCGGTAGATGGTTATGTTTTAAAAGGAGACATCATTCTTGAAATCGGAGATGTCGTGATTGAAAACACCAGCCAATTCGTTGAAGGATTTTCACAATATTTAGTGGGTGATGTTATTGATATTGTCGTCTATAGGAATGGACAAACAATAACCTTAACCGATATTGAATTGAAGGGAAGGACTTAAGATGAAACGATTTTTTCTCTATGCTTTCATTGTATTAAGCCTTATAGCCTTAAGTTCATATACCATATTAGCACAAGATACAACTGAAGAAACAAGCGAAAATCAAGAGGATTTTGATTCTATTGATCAAGTAAGAGAAGATGTTTATAATGATATATATGCAGATGTATATCAAGATGTATACCAAGACATTATCGCTGATATAAATCAAGAGACCTACCAACAAATATACGAGGATATAGAATCAGGCTTTTATGAAACACACCAAAGTTTTTCAGTCTTAAATGACCTAAGCCAAAACAAAATATTTGATGTGGTTGATATTGCCAATAAGACAGTTGTTGGTGTGGAATCATATTTTGATAATACCGGTGATTCAATTGGATCTGGTGTCATTTATAAGTATGATGAAGTTGAAGATTTATATTATATAATCACCAACCAACATGTGGTTGAAGGTGGCAATAATTATCTAATTCGATTTGAAGATGAAACCACTGTGGTCGCTGATTTATTAGATTTTGATGAAGAAGCTGACATCGCCTTATTGTCTTTTTCTGGGAGTGGATTAACAGGATTAGAAGTTGCTGTTTTAGGCTCATCTTCAGACCTAGATAAGGGTGAAATCGTACTGGCTGCAGGACACCCTAGAGGCTTTAATTTTTACAACTCTATTACCCTTGGAGTGGTAACAGGTATTGATCGATTTATAAGTGGTGAATCCATCACTTATATCCAACATGATGCTGCCATAAATTCAGGTAATAGTGGTGGACCAATTTTTGATTTAGATGGAGAAGTTGTTGGTATTAATGTCTTGAAATATGCCAGTGAAGAAATAGAGGGTATGGGTTTTTCAATCCCTATTGACTTGGTTAAAGACATCATCGCAAGTTATGAAGCAAATTAAAAAAAAGCACCCTTGGGGTGCTTTTTTAGAAGGTTTATTTGACTGCTATTGCGTCAATTTCAATGAGAACATCTTTTGGTAATCTTGAAACTTCAACTGCAAACCGTGCTGGCTTGTGTTTGCCAAAAAAATCTTGGTAGATGGCATTCATTTCTGAAAACATGCTTAAATCTTGCATAAAAACACCGCATTTAACAATGTTTTCTTTTTCAAGACCTGCAGCTTTGACAATTTCTAAAATATTAATAAGGCTTTGTTTGGTTTGCGATTGAATATCATTCCCTGCTACTTTCATTGTTTTGGGGTCAAAAGGTAGTTGACCGGACACATAAAGTGTTTGACCAGCCATAAGTCCTTGACTATAAGGTCCAATTGCAAGTGGTGCAGCATCTGTTTGAATCATTTTCATTTTCACACTCTCCTTTTTATAGATGACGGCTATATAAGCTCATCTTTTTATCTTTACTTGTCTGTCTCATCTTTTTAAAAGCGAACTCAGCAAATAATGACTGTGCTTTTTTATTGTCATCGTAACAAACAAGGGTCAATTCATCGACTTTTCCAAAAGGGTAAGACTGACAATAATCGATAATTTTATCCATTGCTTTTTTACCATAGCCTTGATTTTGATAAGACTGATCAATGATGAGCGCATCAATCATATAGGCATCTTTTTTTAAATAATAGGGTTTGGTGTCTTTAGGAAGGAAAACAATTTTGGTAAATCCTATCAGGCTATTATTGTCATAAATAGCCAAAGAAGTATCAGGATAAGCTTCTTTTAAGTTAACATATGATTGGGCCATAAATAAAGAAACAGGCTGAACGTATTTTTCTTGGTCGGGTTTAGGTTTTAATTTTATGGTTTGCCAAAAATTGTCCCAAGTAATCGGTTGTAATTGAATCAAGATTTCATACCCCCATAAAAACAGATATTTTCTTTATGTATATTATATACTATTTTAACTTATTAATAAAAAAAAAGTAAAATAAAAAAGATGCTTTCGCATCTCATTTATCAGTTTTAGTTACGCTCTTTGGATTTTACCACTTTTCAATGCTCTAGCAGAAACGTAAACGCGTTTTACTTGACCATTTTCATCGATAACTTTTACTTTTTGTAAATTCGCTTTCCATTGTCTTTTAGTTGCTTGCAATGAATGCGAACGATTGTTTCCAGACATTGTTTTTTTGCCTGTTACACTACATACTCTTGGCATAATATCACTCCGTTTCTGATAAATTTCAGCATGTATATTTTACCACATATAACAAATAAAGCAAGTATTATATTCATAAATTTTTCAAATGCGCCTGACAACCAAATATATTGCATTTTAATTTTTCATATGGTATAATGCAAATGTTTTTTAGAGTAATGTCAAACACGAATAATCAAAATAAAAAAAATAAGGGGATTTTAAAAATGTCTACATTATTACTAGATGGAAATAAATTTAAAGAATTAATTATTAATGGTAGTATTAAATTAAAAATTAACATGAAGCGAATTGATGATCTCAATGTCTTTCCAGTACCAGACGGGGACACAGGTTCAAATATGTCTGCGACAATGACTGCTGGAGCCAACGCTGTAAGAGATACTGAAGAAACTGAAATAGGTAAAGTTGCTAAAGTATTATCTCGTGGAATGCTTATGGGTGCTAGAGGAAATTCTGGTGTCATTTTATCACAATTATTTTCTGGTATTTCAAAAGGCCTTGAAGGTTTGGAAGAAGCAAGTATGAAACAATTCGGACATGCTTTAAGACAAGGTGTGGAACAAGCTTATGCATCTGTTATTCATCCAGTTGAAGGAACGATTTTAACTGTATCTAGAGAAGGCGCTGATAGAGTTGTCTCTGCCGAAGATGATTTAGAAGATTTTGAAGAATTATTTGAAGTTTATTTAAAAGAGTTAAGAGCATCACTTGAAAGAACACCTGAGTTGTTACCTGTTTTAAAAGAAGTAGGTGTCATTGATTCTGGTGGTGCAGGTTTTATAGAAGTTGTTGAAGGTATGGAAGCTGCTTTACTTGGAAATATGTATCCTGACAATTCAGAAGTTGATGAAAACTATAAATCTTCTTCAACTAAGATGGATATGGCGGGCATTGAATCAGGTGAACATTTTGGATATTGTACAGAGTTCATCATGCAAATCGAAAAAATGAGTGAATTTTCTCAAAAGAAATTCATTGAAATGATTAGTCCGCTTGGAGATTCTTTAGTGGTTGTCCAAGATGATAATATTCTTAAAATTCACATCCATACAAAAACACCTGGTGACGCAATGAACTTAGCCCAGTATTATGGGTATTTCATCAACATAAAAATTGAAAATATGACACTACAACATACTGAAGTTTTAATTCATCAAGAATCTGATCATCAAGATGGTTCAGTTTGTGGTCATGATCATTCTCAATCAATCGCACCGGCATTAAAGAAAAAATATGCAATTGTTGCCGTTGTGAATGGTGATGGATTAAAAGAAACATTTATAGAAATGGGTTGTGATTATATTATTGATGGTGGACAAACCATGAATCCTTCAGTTGAAGAATTTATACAAGCAACCGAAAAAATTAATGCAGACCACATCATTATCATTCCAAATAACAAAAATGTATTATTATCTGCCGAAGCCGCAAGAGATATGATTAAAGAAAGATCTGTCCATGTTTTAAAAGCAACTACCGTTGCTCAAGGGTATTCAGCCTTAACTATGTTTGATGCAACAGAAGATATAGAGGCAAATATTGTTGAGATGACAAACTACCTTGATAAAGTTAAAACTGGTGAAATTACTTATGCTATCCGTGACAGTAAGAATAATGGCATTGAAATCAAGAAAGATGACTTTATGGGATTGCTTGATGGAAAAATCGTCCTAAGTCTACCAACAAGGATAGAAACGACAAAAGCATTGATTGATGAAATGGTTGAAGACCGTTCTGAAATCATTACCATTATGTATGGTAAAGATGTAGAACAAGATGAAGTTGATGAAATTGTTGACTACATTGAAGAAACCTATGAATTAGAAGTAGATTTAATCGAAGGTGGTCAAGAGGTCTATTCTTACATCATTTCAGTTGAATAATGAAATATAAGAGGCATTTTGCCTCTTTTTTTTACGAAAAAATTTATTCAATGACTTAAGATTAAAAAAACACTTCTTCCATGATATAATATTAAGCAATCGCAAATATATTATGGATGAATAGGATAGGCTGATGAATCAATTAATTGATATTTTAGGTGTGGGAAAGACAACTTTATCCAAATTGAATAAGGCTTCAATCAATACGATTGAAGATTTATTGCTTTGTTTTCCCAAATCCTATAAAATCCAAAAATTAAGTGATATTGACCAAGTAAAGATTGGTCAAACAGTTTCTATTGATTTAACGGTTTTGAACAAAGCCAATATTTTCTTTTTTAGAAAAAACTTATCCAAACTATCCATCGATTGTTATAAAAATGAATTTAAGATTAAAGTGGATATATTTAACCGTCATTTTTTATCAAAAATGCTTTTTAAGGGTCAAGAAATCGTAGCGACTGGTCAATTTAAAAGAAATTTTAAACACTTCACTGCCAATGAAATAGTTCTCAAGAAGAATTACCAAGAAGGCATCATTCCCTTATATAAAATGGAAGATATCAAAGAAGGAAGAATGAGAAAAATCATAGAAAATGTTTTAGCATCTTCATACCATTTACAAGAACCTTTGCCAAAAGAGATTTTAGATAAAAGAAAGATCCAAGAAATTAATCAAGTCGTGGAAAATATTCATCAACCCAAAACCATGAATGATTTAGATAAAGCCTTGAACCGATTAAAATATCAAGAGTTATTGATGTTTGCTTTAAGAATAGTATTGATAAAAAACCATCGAGACAATATTGATGTTGCCAAAAAAACATACAAAATTGACCTTGTAAGAGATTTTATTAAAGAGATAGGCTTTGAGTTAACAAATTCACAAAAACAAGCAACAAACGATATTTTTAAGGATTTAAAATCAAATAAACAAATGAATCGCTTGTTACAAGGTGATGTTGGCTCAGGGAAGACCATCGTTGCAATTTTAGCTGCACTTGCCTCTGTAAGTGCAGGATATCAAGTGGCTGTGATGGCACCAACTCTCGTCTTATCTTACCAACATTTTCAAGCCTTTGATAGTTACCTGGCCAATAAAGGTATCAAAATCCTTTTATTAACCAGCGAAACCCCAGCTAAAGAAAAAAACATGATTAAAGAAAAACTTGCCAATCACCAAGCAGACATAGTTATTGGTACCCATTCATTAATTCAAGAAGACATACATTTTTCTAACTTAGGTTTTGTTATAATTGATGAGCAACACCGGTTTGGTGTCAATCAAAGAAAAATAATCAGACAAAAAGGATTTTATCCTGATATTTTATTGATGAGCGCAACACCAATTCCTAGGTCTTTAGCCATTTCTATTTTTGAAAGTGCGGATGTTTCTCAAATCACTGAAAAACCTAAAGGAAGAAAAGATATCATCACTCATATTTATGAGTTTCAGAATATGAATAAAGTCTATCAATTAATGAATCACGAACTTGAACTAGACCATCAAATATATGTGATATGTCCGCTCATTGAAGAAAGTGAGACAACAAATTACTTTTCAGTCAATGAAACTTATGATATATTAAATAAAAGATTTCCAAGTGCCAATATTGGTATCTTGCATGGCAAGTTAAAAGATCAAGAAAAAATTTCCATCATCAAGCTGTTTAAAAACAAACAAATAGATATCCTCATTTCAACAACCGTGATTGAAGTTGGTATCCATAATGAAAACGCCACAACAATGATGATTATGAATGCAAACGCCTTTGGTTTGGCACAACTTCATCAATTAAGGGGCAGGATCGGCAGAAGTGATTTACAATCATATTGTTGCTTAATCGTTGATGAGGGTGTTGAAGATATAGAAAGATTAAAGATTCTGGAAAAAACAGATGATGGGTTCACCATTAGTGAACAAGATTTAAAATTAAGAGGTCCGGGAGAAATATTCGGTAAAAATCAATCAGGTATACCAAGTTTTAATTTTGCCAATATCATTGAAGACCAAGCCTTATTAGAAAAAGCTTTACTTGATGCATCACAAATGATGGATGCAAATAATCCAAAAATTAACCGACTAAAAAATCAAGTGATAAAAACGTTAGAATCTTATCATTTAGATTAAAATATGATATACTTTTATAGGGAGAGTGAGTGTAAATGATTAAAATTGCAATAGATGCCATGGGTGGAGATTACGCACCTAAAGAACAAGTTATTGGCGCCATGCAAGCCATTAAAGAAATCAAAGATATAGAATTAACATTGTTTGGTGATGAAAAAACCATTAGACAATACTTAACCAATGAAGAACGTATAAAAATTGTCCAAGCTGATTATACAATTCCGATGAATGAAAAAAACCCTATTGGAGCTATTAGAAGACATAAAGATGCTTCAATGGTCATGGCTTTAAATAGCGTATCAGAAGGCCATACAGATGCCATTGTTTCAAGTGGGGCAACACAAGCACTGATAGCCGGTGCTCATTTAATCGTTAAGAGAATGAAAGGTTTTAAAAGAACCGCCATTGCTCCAGTGATTCCTTCGGTTACCCATAAACAAACAATATTATTGGACACAGGTGCAAACTTACAAATACGACCTGAGCATATGCTCCAACAAGCATATTTTGCTAAAATATATGCTGAAAAAATCTTAGGCATAGAAAATCCTAGGGTTGGACTCATTAATATTGGGACTGAAAAAGGCAAGGGTAGAGAATTAGATCAAGAAGTCTTTGAACTCTTCTCACAAACTGATTTATTTGAGTTTGCTGGTAACATCGAGCCAAAAACCATACTTGAACCTGATTGTGACATCTTAATTAGTGATGGCTTCACTGCCAATATTGTCATGAAAACAATTGAAGGTACTGCTAAATCAATGGGCAAACTTTTAAAAGAAAACCTGATGAGTTCTCTTTCTGGGAAAATAGCTGGACTATTGGCTAGAAAAAACTTAAGAAACTTTAAGAAGCAATTATCTGCAGAAGAAATCGGCGGCGCTGTTATTTATGGATTAAATAAACCCGTCATTAAGGCACAAGGTGCCTCAAAATCTTATGGATTTTATAATGGTATTCGCCAAGCCGCAAATATTGTTAGAAATGAAGTGTTTGAAACCGTTGAAAATTACATAATGAGTGAAAGTGGTGGTGAGATTGAGTAAAGATTTAAGCCATTTAGAAAAACTTTTTAATCTTTCTTTCAACAACAAAGGCTTATTGGTTCGTGCAATGACCCACTCATCTTTTGCAAATGAAAACAATACCTTAAGTAATGAAAGATTAGAGTTTATTGGTGATGCTGTTTTAGATTTGGTTGTGGGAAAATTCCTTTATGACCATATACCTGAAGCAGAAGGGATATTAACAAAAAAACGTGCCCAAGAAGTATGTGAGGATGCCCTGGTTGATTATGCAAAAAGTTTTAACTTAGGCGACTATTTATTGCTTGGTAAAGGCGAAGAATTGTCTATGGGTAGAAACAAACCTGGTATATTGGCAGATGCTTTTGAAGCTTTTATAGGGGCTATATATATTGATAAAGACATTGAGGAAACATATAAAGTTTTTAAAAAAGTTGTCTTTCCACATGTTAAAGCAGACTTAGATAAAGAAGACGATGATTTTAAAAGCAAACTACAAGAATTGGTTCAATCTGATAAAAGAACTTTAAGATATGATATTATATCTGAGACAGGACCGGCACATAATCGAGAATTTGTTTCAAGGGTTTATATGGACGATACCATTGTCATGGGGCAAGGCAAGGGAAAAACTAAGAAAGAAGCTGAACAGAAAGCTGCTTTTTCAGCCTTAAAAAAACTTGCTGATAATGAAAAGGAATAAATATGGAATTATTATTAATAAAAAAACTCATTGAAAAGAAACTATTAGACTTCGATAAACTTTTAAAAAACACTTATAGACATATTGGTTTAAAAGAAGTTGAAGCATTTTTCCTTATGGAATTATATGACTTAAAAATGAACGGTGAAACACAAATTAATCCTGTCGAACTCACTAAAAACTTGTCAGTTTCTGAAACTGAAGCCACTGAACTTTTAGATAGTATGATGCAAAGAGATTACCTTTCTTTTGATATAAAAGAAAACAAAGATGGTAAGACAACAGAAAGTTTTTCTTTGGATCAAACAATTGATAAAATTGTCGAATACTATAAGTCAGAAATAGAGAAAGATATTATTAACACCAATAATGTTGGCGAAACAGATGAAAGTGAAATTGCAGAAATTCTTGAAACCCAATTGCAAAGGCAATTGAAACCCATGGAGATAGAAGTTATCATTAAATGGATAAAAGATTACAAATATGATAAATCGTCCATTAAAGACGCCATTATAGAGGCTGTTAAATCCGGAAAAACAACCATTACTTATATTGATGGGATTCTTTTAAAGAAAAAACAAAATAAAGAAAACAAAGTCACTAAGACAAATAGAAAAAAATCTGATATTCTTAAGGAATTTCTAGAATCATGACCAAAAAAGAAGAAGCCAAAGTGATTTTAGAAGAAATATCTAAATTATATCCAGATGCCAGTATTGAACTGAATTACGAAAAGAAACATGAACTCTTAATCGCAATTATGCTTAGTGCACAAACAACAGATAAAGCTGTTAATAAAATTACAGAAAAATTATTCAAAGATTTTGAAAGTTTAGCATCTTTCGCCAATGCTGAAACATCTCAGTTAGAATCTTATATTAAGTCAATTGGCTTATATAGAAACAAGGCTAAGAATTTAAAGAAGTTGGCAGGTAAAATCATTGAGAAACATGATGGTGAAGTACCTGACACACAAAAAGACTTGGAAGATTTACCGGGCGTTGGTAGAAAAACCGCAAACGTATTTCTAGCTGAGTATCACCAAATTCCTAGAATTGCAGTAGACACACATGTCTCAAGAGTTTCCATTCGACTTGGACTGGCTAATATCGGTGATTCACCGCTCCAAGTTGAAAAAAAATTAATGAAAATTTATGACAAAGACCAATGGATTCGCTTGCATCATAAATTTATACACTTTGGAAGATATTTTTGTAAGTCCAGAAATCCCAAATGTAAAGAATGCCCTTTATTAGATATATGCAAAATGCCAATGATTTAATCATTGGCATTTTTTTGTCTAAAAATAGGACTTAAAGCTGATTTGGTTGAGAAATTCGAAAAAAACTTTCAAGAAAAAATCTTGCAAGAATATTATTTTTTACTATATAATTTTCTATGATTTAAAAAAACTGGAGGAAAGAATTTATGATAACTAAATTAGAAATTAACTTAAGAAAAAGACAAGAAAGAATGTATGATTTTTATTATATGGTCTATGGCCAAATGATAAAAAAGAGAAGATTGGAGTTGAATTATACTCAAGAATTTGTTGCAAAGGCAATTTGTTCAGATACTTATGTATCAAAGGCTGAAAACAGTCGGGTAATCATTGGAGATGATCAATTGTTTCGCATCATGGAAAAACTTAATATGTCAAGAGACGAGTTTGGAAAGCCAGAAGAATTGGTTCATTACTTAGATCAAATCATCACATATTTCTATCACGGAGATATTGAAAAATATAAGAAATTAGTTGAGAAAGTAGAAAAGTACCAGTTTCATGTTGTCGTTGAAATTATAAGGTTAGGTTATAACATCTTGATTAATGAAAAAAAGAAAGCTGTTAAGATAAGTGACCAACTCATTGATTATTTAAACTCTATGGACGATTTGGCCTTTAATGTGTATTTATGTTTTTCATCTATCATCAATGTTAAATTGGGTAAGATTAATTTAGCAAACTACCTGATTACCGCAACATTTTTATTGCATTTAGATTATAAAAAACTGATTAACCTTTACGTGTATACAAAATATATTGTTTATGGGAAAAGATATAAGTTTGTAAAGGCAGAAGAGACATTCAATGAACTAATACCTAAGTTGATAAACACACACAATAAAAGACTAGTTCATGAGGCAATGGTATGGAAAGCCTTGTTTAAAGAATATGACAATGATGGTGATGAAATTGAATATATTGAAGAATTTATCGATGGTGTTGATGAAGACTTGGTCGATGAACTTTTATTGTTAAAAGCCTATAATACGTCTGAACCTGAGAAATATATCAAACACATGAAAAACAAAGAAAGTGAAAAATATTTAATTGCTTTATACTTATGTTCAAGAAAAGCGCTTAAAAATAATGATAAAGAATTAAGCAAGAAATATCAAGAAGATATGAAAGCTTTGCATTATAAAACTGGGTCTGATATTGACTATAATAATTTACTAAACTTAGAAATTAAAGACAACCAATCTTTTTATAAGGAATATTTGGTCAATACATGTTTCAAAAGTGCCAAATCTAAAGAAAATATATTCTTTATGAAAAAAATCAATGATAAAGTTGTTAAAATCCTTAAAAGTAGAAATAGGTATAAAGATGCATTAAACTATAAGGAAAGACTTGAAGAAGAAATCAGAGAAATCCAACATGGTCAATAAAAAAAAGGCTAATTTTAGCCTTTTTTAAAATAATTTCATAATTTTTCTTGCAAGATTTAAATAAATCATTCCGGCAACATCAGATTCTTTATAAATCGGTTTTTCTGTTGGAACGATTGGTAGTTTCTCTAAGAGTTCAACGGTTAATTCGTCCGCAACCCTTTGGCCGCCACCTTGACCGAAAATGAAATGATCTTCTCCGCTGACTTCATAATAAGACATATTTTCAACGACGCCTAATAAATCAATGGATAAATCTTTAGCAGCGTAACCTGCTTTGATTGCGATATGAGCAGCGCTTTCTTGTGGTGTTGTCACAAGCAGCATTTTAGAGTCTTCTGAAAAGTTTTTTAAATCCATCATGACATCACCAGTACCTGGTGGTAAATCAACGAGGAAATAATCGATTTCTTCATCCCACAAGGTATCTTCAAAAAATATTTTTAAAATTTTACCCAACATAGGACCTCTTAACATTAAAGCGCGATTCTTTTCAACAAGATATTCTGTAGAAACCATTTGTATGCCATCTTTTTCAAATGGGAAAACTTTGTTGTTGGCATCTCCCATCAATTGATGACCTACCCCATCTAATATTTTAGGCATGTTGGCACCATAAATATCTGCATCAATGATAGCAACTTTTTTACCCATACGCTTCAAAGCGTAAGCTAAGTTTGCAGTCACAGTTGATTTACCGACGCCACCTTTTCCTGATGCAATGAGCAGGGTTTTAGCATCTTTATTCCTAGTTTTACGTTTTTGGAATTCAATTTTAACCCCACTAAAACCTAAGTCTAACTTAATGATTTTAGCGATGTCACGTTGAATTTTTTTTGTGGTGTCGTTATCTTTTTCGCCAACTTCAATGATTAGAACAACCGCATTGTTGTCATCGATACCGACGTGTTTAATTGAATCAGTTTCTCCAAGTGTTTGATTAGAACTTGGATCAACGACACTGAGTAGTTTTTTCTTAACATCTTCTGTTTTCATCATATACCCACTTTCTTGTTTTATTCTAATCTATTATAACGCAAAAGCTTAAATTATAAAACCAAAGTGATTATATTTAATGCCCTTTTAATAGATGTTTTTCTTGACAACAAGAGATAAAAAAAGTATAATTGTAATGCTGTGATGAGGTGATTAAATTGAAATGGACAATTCATGAATTAATGAAAAAAGTCCAGAGTCATAATGAGATTAATGAAACAATAGATTTAAGATCTTATTTGACTGAAGACTTTAATGACTTGGTAGATATTTTACCAACCTCTGTTTCCGGATATTTTGAATATATTAAAGAAGAAGATGTATTTGCTTTTTACTTACATATTAAAACCACGCTTAAAATGCTTTGTTCAATTACTTTAGAAGAAGTGTCGGTTCCACTAGATTTTTATTCAGATATATATTTTTCTGAAACCAATGAAGATGATGACATTCATCTTTTAGAGGGTATCACAATTGACCTTAAACCTTATATTTTTTCAGAAATTATTACTGAAAAACCAATGAAGGTGATTAGTCAAAATGCATATGAGAATTACGAAGAAGAAATTGAAGAATTAGACGAAGAAGAGATTGTCGATAACAGTCCTTTTGCTAAATTAAAAAAATAAGGGGGTATAGATATGGCTGTTCCAAAAAGAAAGATAAGTAAACAAAGAAAAAGAAAAAGAAGAACTCATTTCAAATTACATGCACCAGCAATGACAGTTTGTCCAAACTGTGGCGAAGTAACTTTATCTCATCAAGTATGTAAAGCTTGCGGACATTACAAAGGAAAAGAAGTAATTTCTCAAACCGTTGAAGAAGTAGAAGCTGAATAAAAGAAAGAGACGTTGATATTTCAACGTTTTTCTTTTACCCAAAATATGATATAATATTTGCGGTGATAAAAATGGAAAAACACTTACCTGTTTTATTAGAAGAAACAATAGAAAATTTAAATATTAATCCATCAGGTGTCTATGTTGATATGACTTTAGGTGGTGGTGGCCACTCAGAAGCCATCTTAGAACGTTTGACTGACGGTGAGTTAATAGGCTTTGATCAAGATGAATACGCCATACAACGCGCGACAGCCCGTTTGTCCCAGTATTCTAATTTTTTTGCCATTAATGATAATTTTATTCATGCAAAGGAACGTTTAGCAGATATTGATATAGAAGAAGTCGATGGTATTGTTTTTGATTTAGGTGTTTCATCTTTTCAATTTGATTTACCTGAAAGAGGCTTCTCTTACAGGTTTGATAACCGACTAGATATGAGGATGGATCAGACCCAAGATTTATCCGCTGAGTATATCGTCAACCATTATAATTTTGATCAGTTGGTTCAAATATTTTTTGAATATGGGGAAGAAAAATTCGCAAGAATCATTGCCAAAAATATCATCCTTAAAAGAGAAGAAAAACCGATAGTAACGACTTTTGATTTGGTTGATGTAATTAAAGATGCTTTGCCTCAAAAAGTTTTAAATAAAAAAGGCCATCCTGCAAAAAAAGTTTTTCAAGCTTTGAGGATCGCCGTCAACAATGAATTGCATATTTTAGAAGAATCTATAAGCAAGGCCATTGATATATTAAAACCAGGTGGAAGGTTGGCTGTGATTACCTTTCATTCACTTGAAGATCGGATTGTTAAAAACCTCTTTAGAAAGTTATCAACCATTGATATTCCAAAAGGCTTGGCAATCATTCCTACTGAAAAACCAGCCATTAAATTAATTAATCGCAAGGTCATTATTGCTGATGAATCTGAATTAGAAGATAACAATAGGGCCCGTAGCGCAAAACTAAGAGTTATTGAAAAAAACTAGTATATATATATTGACAAAATAGACGTATATATGTTATCATATTTTTACGTCTAATGCAGGTGTAGTTCAATGGTAGAACCTCAGCCTTCCAAGCTGACTATGAGGGTTCGATTCCCTTCACCTGCTCCATTTGTTATTAAAGTTTATTTCTTATTGAGATAAACTTTTTTTTATTCCTTAATATAATTACAAATTCATATTCAATGTCTTATTAAATCCTAATATGATTAGTACCTTTTGGATAATAATAAAAATATTTACATATGGCTTGTAATGTGATTAAATAGGTAAAGTATAAAAAATATGATGACTTTGATTTATATGAATTTTTAGAAAAGGGGATAGCTATGTATACATTTAGAGAAGTTATGCCATCAGATATTGATGGTATGATTGTTTTATTAAAAGAGAGGCAATTATATGAAAATAAGATGAATCAGTCTATTAATACTAATACCATTAATGATTCATTTTTGAGAAGTTGTCTTAATGATTTGCTATCCAAAGACTATTGTGGGATTGTGGCTAAGGAAAACAATAAAATTGTTGGATATATTGTTGCAAAATTAAAAGAGTTTTCATTAAGTGGAAAATTTGCTTGGGTGCCTTATGAAGGTCTAGCAGTAGACAAAACAAATCCTAAGGATATTATCCGAAACATGTACAAGTATGCAGCTGAAAGATGGGTCCAAAAAGGATATAACAAGCACTCTATTTATATACCCTTAGGTAACCCAATATATTTTGAAGCACTTATGCATTTAAGCTTCGCAATTGAGCAAATATACGCTTTACTAGATTTAAAAGATTTCCCTTTTCAAAAATTTGAAAACAATTATGTAATTAGAAAGATAACTAAAGAAGACGCATCAACTTTAGGTAAAATGTCGAGTATAATATCTAAACACCAGAGCAAATCACCAACTTTTAATCCCATATCTAAGGAAATACTACTTAAAATTAAGGAAGCATTTGAGAATTTAGTATTTGAGGAAGACGTACTTGTATATATAGCAGAAGAGAAAAAGAAACCACTTGGTTTTTTTGAGTTTGAGTTTGTAACTGAAGACTTATTAACTCCAAAAGCTTGTATTGAATTGTGTACTGCTGGAATAATTGATTCGAAAAGAAACAGAGGCATCGGAAAACTATTAATGAATTTTTCAGTTAAGGAGCTACAAAAATTAAACTATGATTATATTTTAACTGATTGGAAAACTTCAAATCTAGCTGCATCTAATTTCTATCCTAAATTTAATTTTAAGCCGGTGGCCTATAGAATGCAAAGAATTATACCACCTCATTTTTCAGAAAACAAATAACTTCATAGGTGTGTTTTGACAAGCCTTTCGAGAACAAAAGCAAATCATCTGATTTGCTTTTGTTTTATATTAATATTTGATATAATGAATATAATGAAAGTAACAAAGGGATTTGTTATTATAGGGGGAATTCAAAATGATATATACTTTGCCGATTAACATTGCAATAACCGTTGGTTTATTCGCATTTATTATTGGATTTTATTTATTGATTAATAGCTATGTAAAACGTAAAAAAGAAAAACTTAATAAATTACTGTTACTGTTTTTGTTCTTGCTTTTGTTTGTTTTTATTGTTGGTGCAGTCACTTTTGGTCTTTATATTTGGGGTGTTAACTTACAATCTTACTTAATCAATTTATGGGATCAAGTCGGTTCAGGTATTATTGAAAAATTAGGGGCTATTGTTTCAACGATTTTAATCTTTGTTGTCTCGGGCTTTATTATTAAATTATTTAAAGCTTTCGTAGTGAGAAGTCAAAAATATATGCGAACTGCAAATGAAAAAAGAAAATACACGATCACTAAAATAACTTCTAGTATTGTTAATTATGTTGTGTATGTTATTGCCTTACTTTTGATACTATCAGTTTGGGGTGTCAATGTATTACCGGCTTTAGCTGGCTTAGGAATCTTAGGTCTTGTTGTTGGTCTAGGGGCACAAGATTTAATCAAAGATATCATCGCTGGTTTCTTTATTGTTTTTGAAAAACATTTTGATGTCGGTGACATGGTTAGGGTTGGTGATTTTAAAGGAGAAGTCATTGATATTGGTTTAAAAACAACCAGGATAAAGAATTGGACGAGCGATGTCAAGATTTTTAACAACTCCAGTGTTCAAAATGTCACAAATTATTCTGTGACAGAATCACTTGCTAATGTTGAATTCGGGATTGCTTACGACGCTGATGTTGATAAAACTTTAGAAATTTTAAATACAGAATTACCAAAATTAAAGGATCAGATGCCAGAAATGTTAGAGGAACCTGTATGTGTAGGTGTTATCTCATTGGCTGATAGTTCGGTAAATATGAGAGTTGTTGCTGTCACTAAATCCGAAGCTCATTATGGCGTAGAAAGATTCTTAAGAAAAGAAATCAAGAAAATTCTAGATAATGCTGGTATTGAAATTCCATTCCCACAAAGAGTCTTACACTATGCAAAAGATAAAATAAAAGTTGAATTAAAAAACAATGAGGATACCAATAAGGAAGAATAATTTATGTTCAATTAAAGCTTGGTTAGATGATAATCGAGCTTTTTTTTTAATGGTTTATTTAAGCTTAAAACAAATACATGGTCCAAGAATCAGACAAGCAAAGGAAAAATGTTGAATATAAGC
The DNA here is from genome assembly GCA_046542225.1 of Candidatus Izemoplasmatales bacterium. Classification (GTDB taxonomy): domain Bacteria; phylum Bacillota_I; class Bacilli_A; order Izemoplasmatales; family Hujiaoplasmataceae; genus Hujiaoplasma. The sequence goes on from JBKHBS010000001.1 coordinate 36,923, forward strand.
CATTATTATATTTTTATAATTGAAGATTATTTGAATTCGTGCTATAATTGTTAAGAAATTCTATCATAGATTAGAGGGATATTATGTCAAAAATATTATTTAAAGATTTACCTGAATATTATGGCAACGAAATTGAATTACAAGGTTTTGTTGATAAGGTTAGAGACCTTCAATATGTACAGTTTGTAATCCTAAGAGATTCATCTGACAAGGTGCAAATGACCATTGAGAAAAATGAAGAGAATAAAGAACTCAATGAAATTGTTTCCAGCCTAACAAAAGAAAGTACAATTTTAACAAAAGGTCTTATCCTTGAACAAGAAAAAGTTAAGTTAAGAGGCATGGAGTTTATTCCTTCTTCAATCGAAATCACTTCAAAAAGCGAAGAAGAATTACCCATTGATATCTTAGATTTCAAAAATAAATCAAAACAAGACCTTAGACTAGACAATAGATTTTTAGACTTAAGATTAGATAAAAATTATTTGATATTCAAAGGTCAAACTTTAGCAGAAATGGCCATGAGAGAATATTGGATCGAACATGATTTTATTGAAATCCACTCACCAAAAATTTTAGGCACAGCTTCAGAGACTGGTGCAGAAGTATTTATGCTAGAGTATTTTGGAAAAAAAGTATATCTAGCACAATCACCCCAATTCTATAAACAAATGGCAATGGGTGCTGGCTTTAATAATGTTTTTGAAATAGGACCTGTGTTTAGAGCTGAAAAATCACATACCGCCTACCATGCAACTGAGTTTACCTCTGTTGACTGCGAAATTTCTTGGATTAAATCTCATAACGATGTCATGGATTTAGAAGAAGAAAAACTCATTTATGTTATGAAAACTTTGAAAAAATCCCTAGGTGATAGATTTAAAGAAGTCTTTAAAAAAGATATCAACATCCCTGGTGTAAAGTTCCCAAGAATACCTTTTGCAGAAGCAAAAAAAATTGTTCAAGACAATTACAATTACTTTGGAAATAAAGAATATGATTTTGATCGCAGAGAAGAAGAGTTGATTTGTCTATATGCTAAAAAGAAATTAAATTCTGAGTTTGTTTTTGTAACCGATTATCCTTTTGAAGCAAGACCTTTTTATCACATGTTAGACGAAGGAACGAAGTTGACTAAAAGTTTTGACTTATTATACAAAGGCATTGAAATTACTACAGGCGCTCAAAGAGAGCATCGTATTGATGTCTTAAAAAAACAAGCACTTGAGAAAAACATGTCATTAGAATCATTAGATTTCTATCTAAATTTCTTTAGATTTGGAATGCCACCTCACGGAGGTTATGGTTTCGGTTTAACCAGATTTTTAATGAGACTATTTGAAGTTGAAAGCATTAGAGATGTTACCTTCTTGTATCGAGGACCAAATAGAGTCAATCCATAAAAAAGTTTGAGATTATTTCATTATGAAATAATCTCATTATTGTTGTTGGCTTAAGTTGATTGTATTACCAAGCAAATAGTAAATATCATCATTAAGAATTAATTTTATATTTTTTCATTAAAGATGATAATATGATAAAATATATAAAAGGAAGAAAGATGACGCCAAATATATTGTTTGAAGATAATCATATTATTGTTGCTGTTAAACCTCCAGGCATATTATCTCAGGCTGGTCCTTTAGACATAGAAGATATGTTAACAATAATTAAAGCTTATCTTAAAGAAAAATATAATAAGCCCGGTAATGTTTATCTAGGTTTGATTCATCGTTTGGATTTAAATGTGGGTGGAGTTATGGTTTTTGCAAAGACTTCCAAGGCAGCAAAACGTCTAAACGAACAAATGAGAAATCATGATTTTAATAAAGAATATTTTGCCGTGGTCATCGGACATATGCCAGTTGATCATCGCATTCATATATTGGAGAACTATTTAAAGAAAGATAAGGATAATAAGACAGCAATTCTAACTCAATCTAAAAACGATCAATACGCAAAATTAACCTATCAAGCCTTAGAAACAAGCTATATAAATGGTCAGGAATTAACGCTACTGGATATTAAATTAGAAACAGGAAGATTCCATCAAATAAGGGCTCAGCTGGCCCACATTGGATACCCTATTTTTGGTGATAATAAATATGGCCCTAAGACTAGAGGTTATGAACTAGGTTTGTATAGTTACCAATTAAGCTTTAAACACCCGGTGAGTAAAGAAGTACTCATCTTTATGAACTATCCATCAGATGGTATTTTCAGCCGTTTTAACTTGTTGGCAAAAGGGGAAAAAAATGATAAACCAAGCGATTAATAGACTCATTAAATATGGATTGTCTAAAAATTTATTAACCGTAGATGATCAAGAATATGTTTTAAAAAAACTCGCTCATTTATTAGAAGTAGAAGATACATTTTTAAGTGATGTTGAAGAAATGCCAATAGAAAAAATATTGGATGACTTAGTTCACCATGCCAAAGAGAAAAATCTCATTCGAGAAGATTCTTCATTAGAAATGGATCACTTTAAAGCACGGATGATGGATTGTTTATTACCACGACCAAGCGATCTAAACAAAATGTTTCGTGCCAAATACAAAAAATCACCACAACAAGCAAGCCGTTTTTTTCATGAATTTTCTTTAAATAGTCACTATATTGAAAGTCAGGCCCTTGAAGATAATTTAAGTTTTCTCTATACCAGTCAATTTGGTGATTTAGAAGTGATTATCAATAAAGCTAAAACCAACACTACAAATGGTCATAAAAAGTTTGACCCCATAAACAAAAGACAAGCATCTATTTCTGTTAATAATGAAAAAAATGCTTGGACCATGGAATTTTTACCACAACCAGTTCTTGAAGAACACTGTCTTATTAGTAGAAAAGATTTTTTAAAACCCTATAATAATGATAAAACATTCGAAGAACTCATTGATTTTGTCAATAAATTCCCTCAATATTTTGTGATGAGTGATATGGTTAATGCGTTGTCGGTTAGAGGAAAACCACCTTACCACTATTTTCAAGCAGGAAAACATGTTTTTCCAATTGAGTCCGCTGAAGTCATTGGTAAATATAAAAATAGCCGTGTCAGAATAGAAATATTGAACTGGCCAGTGAGTGCTGTTCGTTTAATCGGTAATAATGAAAATAGATTACTTGATATTATGCATGATTTGTATCAAAACTGGATACAGTATTCCAACGAATCTTTAAAGATTCAAGGTCAAACAGAAGAAAATATCCACAATATTATTGATGTTATGGTTAAACTAGATGGGTCTAAATTCAATGTATATATGATTTTTAAAAACAATTATCAAAGTGATAGATATCCACGCGGTCTATTTCAAACAGACGAAAAATCTATTTTAAACAACTTTGGAATGCTTGAAGACCTTGGAGTTTGCGAAATAAACCAATCATTGTATGATGATTTAGAATTGGTAAAAAAGATTTTATTGGGCGAAACTGATATTTCTAAACATCAAAAACTTAAGTATCTTGAAGAATGGATTACTTTGCTTAAAGATAAAGAACAAGCAGAAGATATAAATTTGTTCTTAATCAATCAACTGGGCGAGTTATTTGAAAAGACGCTTAAAGAAACCAATGTATTTAAGTTTGGAAAAAAAGAAGATTTCATTGCTTTTGTTGAAAAAGCGGTTTAATCATCTTCATAATTCAAGTGAATTATGATATAATTATTTGAAAATGAGGTGCAATATGGGAAAGAAAAAATTCGTAAAAGCAATCACTTCTAGAGATGAAGACTTTGCTCAATGGTATACAGACGTTTGTCGTAAGGCTGAATTAATGGATTATTCAGATGCCAAAGGTTTTATTATCTATAGGCCTTATGGTTATGCTTTATGGGAAAATATGAAAAATTATTTAGACAATGCTTTTAAAAAGACCGGACATGAAAATGTGTATATGCCACTTGTCATTCCTGAATCATTGTTTATGAAAGAAGCCGAACATGTTGAAGGTTTTGCGCCAGAAACCGCCATCATAACCATTGGTGGAAACGAAGAACTACAAGAGCGTTTGATCATTCGTCCAACATCAGAAGTCTTGTTTTGCAATCACTATTCAAGGGTGATTGAATCACATAGAGATTTACCAAAAAAATATAATCAATGGTGTTCAGTGGTCCGTTGGGAAAAAACGACAAGACCATTTTTAAGAGGTTCTGAATTCTTATGGCAAGAAGGCCATACAGCCCATGCCAATGAAGAAGAAGCTAGAAAAGAAGCACTAGATATCCTTGATATCTATGAAAGCCTTGGCAAAGATTTACTGGCCATTCCTTTTATTACCGGTATCAAAACAGAAAAAGAAAAGTTTGCTGGTGCAGTTGATACTTATACTATTGAAGCACTTATGCATGACAATAAAGCTTTACAAAGCGGGACAACCCATTATTTAGGGACTGGTTTTGCTAAAGCATTTGATATTAATTTTCAAGATAAAGATGGTTCATTAAAATCAGTGTATCAAACATCTTGGGGTGTTTCAACAAGATTGATTGGCGCTGTAATCATGGTCCATGGTGATGACTCAGGTTTGGTATTACCGCCTTATTTAGCGCCTGTTCAAGTTGACATCATCCCAATTATGCAACATGTTGAAGGAGTTTTAGAAAAAGCCAATGAAATTAAAGAGAAATTAGAATCATTAAACATTCGAGTGCGTTTAGATGATACTGATAAATCACCAGGTTGGAAATTTTCTGAATCAGAAATGAAAGGTACCCCACTGAGAATTGAAATTGGTCCTAGAGATTTAGAGAATAATGAAGCCGTTCTTGTAAAACGTTATAACCGTGAAAAAGCCACTTATAATATTGATGATATTGCAAAAGAAGTACCTTCCTTATTACAAAACATTCACGATACAATGTATGAGAATGCTTTGAAGTATGTTGAAGAAAACACAAGGAATGCAACTGATTACGATACCTTCAAAAAAATTATGGATAAAGATTCAGGATATGTTAAAATGATGTGGTGTGGTGATGAAGCTTGCGAGTTGAAAGTTAAAGAAGATACAAAAGCAACTTCAAGATGCCTGCCTTTTGATCAAACACCTATTGGTGAAGAATGTCCAGTATGTAAGAAAAAAGCAAAACACGTTGTTTATTACGCAAAAGCTTATTAATAACAATAAAACACAATCAAAATGTGATTGTGTTTTTTTATTTGTAAATACTAAAATACAGTATTACCTTTTGAATCAATCGCAACAATGGCCGGGAAATCAACAACTTCTAATTGTCTAACAGCTTCACTTTCTAAATGTGGATAAGCAATGACTTTGTTTGATTTGACTGTTTGTGACAGTTTCGCCCCTAAGCCTCCTATGGCCAATAGATAAACTGCCTTATGTTTTTTTAATTCTTCAATGAATTCATCACTTCTAGGACCTTTACCTATCATCACTTTTAAACCCTTTTCCATGAGTTTTGGGCTATATGCATCCATTCTATAACTTGAAGTTGGTCCACATGCCCCAATGACTTGGTCTGGTTTTGCAGGGGTAGGGCCAACATAATAAATAACTTGTTGATTCACTTGGAAAGGTAAGTCATCTTGATTATCGATGGTTTCAACCATCAATTTATGGGCAGCATCTCTACCTGTGTATATGTATCCTGAAATCAAAACTTCTTCGCCGGCTTTTAATGATTCTCTTGTAGAATCATCAATTGGTGTTTGTAATTTTCTTTCCATTGAGAGTCACCTCACTTTTTCTAGCGCTATGGCATTGTAAATTAACAGCAACGGGTAATGAAGCAATATGACAAGGGTAGGAATTGACTTTTACAGCAAGTGCTGTTGTTTGGCCACCTAATCCCATAGGCCCGATATCGAGTTCATTGATTTTCTTTAGTAATTTCTCTTCAAGTAATTCATCAACTTCATTGGTGGCTTTGTCATTAATCTTTCTAAAAATAGCTTTTTTGGCAATAAGCGCAGCTTTTTCAAAGTTACCACCAATACCCACACCCACAATCAATGGGGGACAAGCTTTACCGCCAGCGAGCTTGACAGTTTCTAAAACAAAATCAATAATGCCCTCTTCTCCATCACCTGGTGTTAGCATGGTTAATCGAGACATATTTTCGCTACCGCCACCCTTAGGTGCTGCATGAATAATCAGTTGGTTACCAGGGATAAAATCGTAATGTATGATTGCTGGTGTGTTGTCCAAGGTATTGATGCGGTTTATAGGATGTTTGACGATAGATTTTCGCAAATAGCCATCAAGATATCCCATTCTGACACCCGCATTAATAGCATCCTCTAAATCGAAATTAAAAATTAATTCTCGGCCAATTTCTAAAAAAATAACAGAAACACCCGTATCTTGACAAAGTGGTATTTGCTTATCTCTTGCTATATCTTGGTTTTCAATGATTTTAGATAAAATACTTTTTCCCAAGGTGCTTGTCTCTTTTTCTTTGGAAGATTTTAACTTTTCTACAAAATCATCGCCTAGATGATATGCAGAATCTATAAACATATCTTTGATTGTCTCAACAATAGTTTTTCGATCAATTGTGTACATTTCATCACCTCAAAACCATTATAACATGGTGACAGAATATTCAACACTTAAAAAAACAAATTAATTTTAGTTTAGATAAAGCGTTTACAAAGCCTTCTTTTTTGGGTATAATTTTTAGTGAGGTAGATGATGATGAATAAAATAAAATTAGTAACGGATAGTACATGCGATTTAAGTGAAGACTTGATAAAAAAATATGATATTGAGGTCATTCCTTTATATGTTAATTTTAAAGATAAATCATATTTAGACGGGGTTGACCTTGTTGTTCCAAAAATGTATGAAATGGTTAAAGAAACTAATGAATTGCCTAAAACCGCTGCACCTGCACCAGGTGTCTTTCATGACGTTTTTGAAAAATATGTGAATCAAGGTTATGATATTTTATACACTGGTATTGGTTCTAAATTTTCCGCATCTTTTAACAGCGCAAAAATTGCCAAAGACATGGTTGAAACCGATAAAATTTACTTGGTTGATTCCTTAAATCTTTCTTCAGGAAGTGGTTTGTTATTGTTGAAAGCTGGTGAAATGATTCAAGCTGGAAAATCTGCTTATGAGATTAAAAAAGAATTAGAAAACTTAGTTCCAAAGGTGAGAAGCCAGTTTGTAATAAGAACACTTGATTATTTATATAAGGGTGGAAGATTAAATGCATTGAGTGCTTTCTTAGGAACAATGATGCGATTTAAACCCATCATAAAAGTAAGAGATGGCGTCATGGGCGTTGGAAAAAAAGGTCGGGGAAAAGTTGAGAATGCCATTAACATCATGGTTAATGATATGCTGAGTGAAAAAGATGAGATTGATTCAGATTTTATGATGATCACGCATTCTTTAGCCGAAGAAGAAGCAAAATATATTCGTAATAAAATTCAGGATCAAGTCAAGATTAACAATATTTATGAAACACAGGCTGGTTGTGTGATTTCTAGTCATTGTGGAAAAGGAACAATCGGGGTATTGTATATTTTAAAATAAAATCTAATGGTTAGCCATCAGATTTTTTTTTTGATTTTTTATGGTTTTTATTGTAGAATATTAAGTTGTGACAAAATTAACGGAGGAAAACATATGCTATTTGGAAAACATGTCAATAAATTTTATTTAAAATACTCAATATTCTTTTTACTAGGATTATTGGCTTTAATCATCGTGGATTACTATCAATTATTAATACCTGAGTACATTGGGAACATCATAGATGCCTTAAATAATGAGCCCGATGCGCCATTTAATATTGATGTTTTAGCAGATGTTATACCTGTAATCATTGATTTGTTATGGATTGCCTTATTAATTGTCGTTGGACGATTTGGTTGGCGAATCTTTATTTTTGGTACATCAAGAAGAATTGATTATGATTTAAGAAACAAAATGTTTGCTCATGCGGAAAAATTGAGTCAATCTTATTACGGTAAGAAAAAAACTGGTGGATTAATGGCGCTTTTCACCAATGACTTAAATGCAATCCGAATGGCGTTTGGACCAGGAATGTTGATGTTGTTTGATGTTTTAATCCTTGGTACACTGGCCTTTTACAAAATGTATATGTTAGATCCATTTATTACTTATATGGCTGCGATTCCTCTGTTTTTAATTGCTGTGTTAGCAACCATCGTATCAAAAATCACAAGGCAAAAATTCAAAGAAAGACAGAAAGCTTTTGAAGATTTAAGTGACTTTACACAAGAAAATTTTTATGGAATCACTGTTATAAAAGCCTTTGTAAATGAGTTAAGAGAAATTAGAGCCTTTGCAAAAGTCAACAAATACAATCAAGATAAAAACGTCGCATTCATTCGTATCTCTACCATATTACATGTGAGTGTTGAACTCTTTATTAATGTCGTCAGAGTCATCATGTTAGGACTAGGTGCTTTACTGGTGATGAACACCATCGGCAACAATGCAGAATTTACTGTTGGTAATTTAGCCACTTACATCGGTTATTTTGGTGCTTTGATTTGGCCAATGATGGCCATTGGGCGATTGATTAATATGAGAGCTCAAGCCAAGGCATCTCTAGATAGAATTTCTGAGTTCTTAGATGAACCTATTGAAATAAGGGATGACCGAGAAGTATTGGAAGAGGTTGATGAAATTAAAGGGAAAATTACATTTAATAACTTATCATTTGCCTATCCTGAAACTGATGAACTGGTTCTTAAAAATATTGATTTAACCATAGAAAAAGGTCAAACGGTCGGTATTATAGGTCGAACGGGTTCTGGAAAAACAACCCTTGTTGATTTAATGTTAAGGCTTTACAATTTAAGAACGAATGAATTATTATTAGATGACCATGACATCATGAAACTACCCATTAAAACCATTAGGGATTCGATTGGGTACGTGCCTCAAGATAACTTTATATTTACCGATTATATTAAAAACAATATTTCCTTTGCTGATGATGAAGTCGATATTGATTTAGTGACTGAGATGGCTAAATATTCTGACGTTCATGAAAATATTATTGATTTTCCAAAACAATATGACACCATGGTGGGTGAACGAGGCGTGACTTTATCAGGTGGTCAAAAACAAAGAATATCAATTGCCAGAGCACTATTGAAAAAACCTAATATTTTAATCATGGATGACTCGTTTTCTGCAGTTGATACCAAAACTGAAGAAGCGGTGATTGGTAATTTAAGAAAATTAAGAAAAGGTCAAACAACCCTTATCATCGCCCATAGAGTTTCAACCATTAAAGATGCAGATCAAATTATATATTTAGAAGATGGAGAAGTATACGCAAAAGGAACGCATGATGAACTTATAAAATCATGTAAGCTTTACCACGACCTTGTCCTTCGACAACAATTAGAATCAGAATTGGAGGGAGAAGAATAATGCCTAGAGTAAAGTATGATGTCGATGAAGTAATCGAACGCGACATGAAAGACATGGAAATTATTAAACGTTTATTAACCTATGTTAAACCCTTTATAAAACCAGTGATTATATCATTCTTCCTTGTGGTTATGATTGTGATTTTGGATCTATTAGGTCCCTATTTCATTGCCCTTGTCTTGGATGACTTAAAGCTTGATGATATTCCAAAATTAAGAATATTGTTAATTGTGATTGCTTATTTAGCTTCTTTAGGTCTACTTGCCTTTTTAACCTTTAAGCAAAGGATTATGCTCCAAGTGACTGGGCAAAAAATCATTTATAATATTAGACGTGATGTCTTTAATCATATGGAGACTTTATCGGTCGCACAGTTTAATGCTGTTCCAATTGGTAAACTCGTGACCAGGGTAACCACTGATATTGATCGTTTGAATATGCTTTATACAGATGTTGTTGTCAATGTTTTTAAAGATATTTTAATGGTCTTTGGTGTCTTTGTCTTTATGGCTGTTATGTCACCTAGATTAACCTTATGGTTATTAGGCTTAGTCCCTGTTATATTTATTGCTTCTTATATCTTTAGAAGATTTGCTAGAAAAGCTTATCGTAAGGTGAGAAGAAATGTTTCCATCATAAATGCCTTTTTATCAGAACATTTGTCAGGCATGAAACTTATTCAAATTTTCAATAAGGAAGAAAGAAAATATCAAGAGTTTAAAGACAAAAATAAGGTATTGAAAAGAGCATATTATCAAGAAATTTTAACATTTTCTTTGTATAGACCTTTCATGTATATGTTATACATTTTAGGTTTAATACTTGTTTTATGGCAAGGTACTGCCTTGGTCATTGAAGGCTATATTTCAGCCGGTGTGCTTTTTGCCTTTACCCAATATGTTAGAAGATTTTTCCAACCAATCCAAAATTTAGCGGCTCAGCTAAACACACTTCAATCAGCTTTTACATCGGGTGAAAGAATATTTGAAATCATGGATACTGAACCTGAAGTTCAAGATGAAGAAGAAGCCATTGACTTAAAAAATGTCAAAGGTAAGATAGAGTTTAAGAATGTTTGGTTTGCTTACAATGAAGGCGAATGGGTATTAAAAGATGTATCTTTTGTTGTTGAACCCAATAATACTATGGCGCTTGTTGGTGCTACTGGTTCTGGTAAAACAACCATTATTTCCTTAATTGTAAGAAATTATGACATACAAAAAGGTCAAATTTTAATTGATGACGTGGATATTAAGAAAATCAAAATGGCAAGCCTAAGAGAAAAAGTTGGGCAAATGCTTCAAGATGTTTTCTTGTTCTCGGGAACCATTGAATCCAACATCCGTTTAAGAGATGAAAATATCACAGATCGAGATGTTTTATCTGCTTCTAAATATGTGAATGCAGATTACTTTATCCAAAAATTACCTAATAAATACGATGAAATCGTTAGAGAAAGAGGAAATAACTTCTCATCTGGTCAACGACAATTACTATCCTTTGCAAGGACCATTGTCCATAATCCGAAGATTATGATTTTGGATGAGGCAACGGCCAATATTGATACTGAAACTGAAATGTTGATTCAAGAATCATTGAAAAAAATTATGGATATTGGTACCATGATTATTGTTGCCCATAGGCTTTCGACCATTCAACATGCTGATAATATTATTGTCATGCAAAAAGGTGAAATTATTGAACAAGGAAACCATCAAGAATTACTGAAAGCCAAAGGACATTATTATCAACTCTATCGTTTACAATATGATAAAAAAGTTGATGATACTGAATAAATACCTAAAGTTGTTTATCATTTGATAGACAACTTTTTCTTATCATCAATAACTCGTTGACAATGCAACTAATTTATTTTATACTTAATATAGTAGAAGAAAAGTGGGTTGATTAATATGAACACTAAGTATGAAAGAATGGTCAATAAATACCATCATCAATTTCTAGAGAAAAAATTAAAAGAACTGAATGTAGGTCGTGCTGAAGCGCCTTATATTAAAATGATTAATTACGAAAATCCTATTAAAATGAACACTTTAATATCTAAAGTGGTTTTTCATAAATCTCACACAACAAGGGCTGTCAATCAAATGGTTGAGGACGGCTTAGTCACGAAGAAAAAAGACCCAGACGATGGACGTTCTTACATCATTAGTATTACCGAAAAGGGAAAAGAAGTGGCTAAAAAAGTAGAAAGCATTTTAGAAGATTGGGAAAATCTAATCAATAGTGCTTTAAGTGAAGAAGAAAGAAAACAACTTGAAGTCATGAGAGAAAAAGTTTATTACAAACTCAAAGAGCACTTTGAGGAGGATGACATTAATGAAAAGCATGCTTAGGTATTTAAAACCCTACAAACTAAAAGTCTTTATTATTATGATCTTGGTTACCTTAACAGCCTTAGGAACCCTATTATTACCCAACTATATGGCGAGAATCATTGGCGAAGGATTGGATGCAAATTTTCAAGAATTGGTTGGTGGAGAATGGGTCAATGTTGAAAGATGTGATATAGAAGCCAACCCTGATATATGTCGAGTTGAACAGACATCTAATTTTGATGTCATCATTTATTATGGAGCAATCATGCTGGGTGTGACCTTTGTTTCAACACTGAGTTTTATTTCATTGATGTATTTATCCAGTGATGTTTCTAGTCGTGTGGGTGAAGACATCCGTAGTGACTATTATAAGAAAATTAATTCACTGTCTATTTATGAGACAGGATTGCATGGGACATCTACACTCATTACAAGGGCAACCAATGATGTTATGCAGGTTCAAAACTTTTTAATCATGGCTTTAAGAATGGTTTTAAGAATACCGATTATTTTTATCGGTGCTTTGATTTTTTCTTTACAAAAAGATGTCACTCTAACCTTAATTATTTTGGCAGGCATACCTTTTTTGGCGGCTATTATTTTTATTATGTTTAAACTAGTGATGCCTCTCTTTAAGCTTTTCCAAAAAAGGGTAGATCAATTAACCCTTGTCACAAGAGAAAGTATCAATGGTGTTAGGGTCATTAGAGCATTTGGCCAAGGGAAAAGAGAAGTCAATCGTTTTGAAAAAACCAACGATGAGTTGGCGGATGTTGGTTACCGTGCAGGTCGGATTATGTCGACTTTAAATCCCACCATCAATTTGATTTTTAATATGGTTATTTTAACCCTTGTTTTCTTTGCATTTAGAATGGTTTTAAATGGGCAAATCACCAACTATGTTGGACTTGGTAACGTATCAGCTTTAATTCAATATGCATTCCAAATGTTATTTAGTATATTAATGTTAACCTTCACATTTATCATGTATCCTAGGGCCGAAGTATCGGGCAAAAGAATCCAAGAAATACTTGATTTACAAAGCTCAGTTCATGATACAGCAAATGATGAATATAACGATTTTTCTTTTAAAGGTAAAATAGAATATAAGAATGTAAGTTTTAAGTTTCCAGATGCAGATAAGAATGTTTTATCAGATATAAACTTTGAAGCAGAGCCAGGTCAAACCATTGCCATTATTGGGTCTACTGGTTCAGGAAAATCAACCATTGTCAATCTTTTACCACGTTTCTTTGATATCACCGGTGGCTCTTTAAAAATTGATGGCATTCCAATTAAAGATATCAAACTCAATAAACTGAGATCGTTGATTGGTTTTGTCCCTCAAACCGCGTCATTGTTTAGTGGTACCATTCAATCGAATATTGCTTATGGGGTCGATGACGTGGATATGCAAGAGATTAAAAAAGCCGCGGAAGTTGCTCAAGCTGATGAATTTATCAATGAGTTAGATGATGGTTATGAGGCTAGGGTAGACCAGGGCGGACAAAATTTTTCAGGTGGACAAAAACAACGTTTATCCATTGCAAGAGCCATTATAAGAAAACCAAAAATATTAGTTTTTGATGACAGTTTTTCTGCCTTAGATTTTAAAACAGATTCGGCATTAAGAAAAGCTTTAAGAGAAGAGATACATGAAGCCACTGTTTTCATTGTGGCTCAACGTATAGGGACAATTATGGACGCTGACAAAATTATTGTTTTACAAGAAGGTAAGATGGTTGGCATGGGCAAACATCAAGAATTATTAGAAACATGCGATGTTTACAAAGAAATCGCTCTTTCTCAATTGGATGAGGAGGAAATACGATGACTGATAAAAAAAGAGAAAAAGATAGAAGTCAAAATAGAGGACCAGGTCATGGCATGGCCATGGGCCGACCCGCTGAAAAACCCAAAGATTTTAAGGGAACCAGCAAACGCCTTTTAGATTATATTGGAAAATATAAGTGGCAGTTATTATTAATCTCTATTTTAACCATCATTGTATCAGCGGTGGCTGTTGTAGGTCCTAATTTTATCCGTTACATTATCAATGACATGCAAAGAATGATTAATGGCGAAATATCTAATGATGAAGGCATCCAAAACATCATGCGTTATTTCTTTATTGTCATTGGTTTATATATCATTCGCTTTATTTTCGAAGTGATTATGATGCTTGTTGGTAATAAGGTAAGCATTAATATTGGTAAGAAAATGCGTAATGACTTGCGTGATAAATTAGAAAAACTACCAATTAAATATTACGATGAGAAACAAACGGGTGATGTTTTATCAGTTTTCACCAATGATGTTGATATCGTAACAAATTCAATCCAACAGAGTTTAATCAATATTATTTCGTCAACTTTTGTTGTGCTAGGCATCTTGGTGATGATGTTTATCATCTCATGGAAATTAACCATTATCGCTTTGTTGGCCCTGCCTCTTTTCGTTTTAGCAACCGCCACCATTGCAAAGAAATCACAAAAGAAGTTTAAGGCCCAACAAAAAGAATTGGGTGTTTTAAATGGTCATATAGAAGAAATCTTCACGGCCAGTAAAATAGTGAAGTTGTTCAATAAGCAAGAAGCATCTTACCAAGATTTTAGTAAAATAAATCATCGTCTTGCTGGTCAAATGAAAGGGGCTCAATTCTTAAGTGGATTGATACGACCAATTATGGAGTTCATCAGTAATATTGGTTATGTTTTAGTGGTGATTGTTGGTGGGTATTTGGCAGGTTTACCAAGCCCATTACTCATTGGTGACATTACGGTTTTCGTTCAATATCAAAGAAGTTTTGTAAATCCAATTCTAAATATCGCCAATATTGTCAATCAGTTACAATCAACCATTGCGGGTGCTGAACGTATTTTTAAGATTTTAGATGAAGAAGAAGAATTGAATGAGGTTGAAGAAGCAGGCTTTGAAACTTTAAATGTCAAAGGCCATGTTGTTTTTGATGATGTTGATTTTTCTTACTCTGAAGATACAAGCTTAATCCAAGATTTAAACCTTGAAGTGAACCCTGGCAAACAAATTGCCATTGTTGGACATACCGGGGCTGGAAAAACAACCCTTGTCAATCTATTAATGAGATTTTATGACATTGACAAAGGTGCTATATTTGTTGATGGGATTAAAACGACAGAGATACCAAGGGTCATACTGAGAAAACAATTTGGTATGGTATTACAAGACACTTGGTTGTTCTCAGGAACCATTCGTGATAATATTGCTTATGGAAAGGCTCATGCTACAGATGAAGAAATTATCGAAGCCTGTAAAAAAGCACATGTCCACCATTATATAGAAACCTTACCAGAAGCTTATGATACAGTTTTAAAAGAAGACGCTGACAATATTTCTCAGGGTCAAAAGCAATTATTAACCATTGCTAGAGCCATTCTTTTTGATCCTAAGATTTTAATTTTAGATGAAGCAACTTCTTCAGTGGATACAAGAACCGAAAGTTATATACAAAATGCCATGTTAAAAATGATGGAAGGTAAAACTTCATTTGTGATTGCCCATCGATTATCAACCATTAAAAATGCCAATATGATTTTGGTTATGGATCATGGTGAAATAGTTGAACAAGGCGATCATCAGTCATTATTAGACCAGAATGGTGTCTATGCAGACTTATACAATTCACAATTTTTAAACAAACCAATTTAGGAGTGAAAACTATGAAAATCGGATTTATCAGCTTGGGATGCGCAAAAAACCTAGTTGATTCAGAAATGATACTCGGTATACTAAAACAAGCAGGATGCGAAATTGTCAGCGATCCTGAAGAGGCCGATGCCATATTTATCAATACATGTGGATTCATTGAATCAGCAAAAAAGGAAACATTAGACACCATTAATGAAATGAAAATATATGATAAAAAGTTAATCGTAACGGGATGTTATGCAAAAAGATACAAGGAAAAACTAGAAAAAGAAATGCCGTTTATTGATAAGGTGATTGGTTTGCAGGATTACCCAAAAATACACCTAATCTTAAACGATTTATTTGCTGAAGACCATATTAAGTTTTCGCCACTAAGGTATGAAAATAGATTATTAACAACATCTAATCATTCACCTTATGTAAAGATAGGTGAGGGATGCAATAACAATTGTACCTATTGCGCCATTCCACTTATACGAGGCAAATTTAAGTCTAAACCATTTGATGAAGTTATATCAGAAAGTAAATTATTAGCTGAAAATGGGGCGAAAGAAATCAACTTAATCAGTCAGGATACCTCAAGATATGGCTCAGATTTTGACCCATCTCACAAATCCAAACTCCATAAATTAATCCAAGAAATAGCTAAAATCGAAGATATTGAAATGATTAGGGTTTTGTATTTATATCCTGATGAAGTCACAGATGAACTTATCAATGAAATTAAGTCTAACCCAAAAGCAATGGCTTATTTTGATATTCCTATTCAACATATATCTGACCATGTTTTGAATAAAATGAACCGACGGGGTAATCAGGCATTAATCAAAAATTTATTAAATAAAATCAGACATGAAATTCCAGAAGCCATTATGAGAACCACTTATATTGTTGGCTTTCCAGGCGAAACAGAGGAAGATTTTCAAGAGCTCTATGATTTTACAGAAGAATATGAGTTTGATCGATTGGGAGTTTTTGCATACTCTAAAGAAGAAGACACAAGGGCTTACTCGATGAAAGATCAAGTACCAGACCAAATTAAAGAAGAACGCTTGGATAAAATCATGCGTTTACAGAAAAAAATTGCTAGAAAGATGAATAAAAAACAAGTGGGTAAGATACATAAAACTTTAATAGAAAATTATGATCCTGAAACCAAGTTTTATTATGGAAGGTCTTATGCCTTTGCACCAGACGACATTGATGGGATGATTGTTTTTCAATCTGAAAAGCCTATTGAAATTGGTGACATTGTTGATGTTAAAATTACAACCATTTTTGGACATGATTTGATAGGAGATGCCTTATGATATTCTTCATATTGATGGTTAAAGGCTTTATTGTTGGCATTGCTTTTATTATTCCTGGTGTCAGTGGCGGAACATTGGCTGTTTACTTAGGGATTTATAAAAGATTATTGGATTCTATTGCCAATCTCTTTAAAGAGACCAAAAAAAGTTTAGATTTCCTTGTGCCATTTGGTTTAGGTGCTTTGTTTTCAGTTTTTGCCCTTGCCAAAATATTTGGAATTCTAATTGAGTGGAATTCATTTATCGTTTTATTATTCTTTATAGGTCTTTTGGCTGGTGGTATTGGTCATTTACTTAAAAAAACACAGATAAGAGAAATGAATATTGTTAATATTGTTTTTTCTTTTTTAGGATTTCTGTTTTTGTTGGTTATAATCATCATTGATAAGACTTCTACTGTAAATGGTGTTGAGTTTTTTCAATTAAACTTATTAACTTATTTATTGTTAATCGTTTTAGGTTTGATATCAGCAACAACCATGATTATACCTGGTATTAGCGGTTCAGCAATACTAATGGTTTTAGGATTTTATACTGCCATTGTTTCCAATGTGATTGGTAATGTTTTTGATTTAAGTCAATTTTCTTATAATTTTCAAGTCCTTTTGTTTTTCATGCTTGGTATTGTTATAGGTATATTATTGTTTTCAAAATTGATTGCTTATTTATTAGAAAAATTCCCTAAAAATACTTATTCACTTATTTTGGGCCTTGTTCTAGCCAGTATGGTTGGTGTCTTTTTAGAAATAAGAGATCCTGCAACTGCAGAAACTTTTGAAATGCAAAGACCAATATATAAAGATTTATTTGCTTATTTAGGAAGTCATCCATGGACGCTAATATTTGGTTTAATATTTTTCGTGGGTGGTTTTATAACAAGTATATATTTAACTAAATTTGAAGGGGTAGGTGAAAAGATTGATGAAACTCAATGATTATATTATTAAACATCGTAGACATTTGCATCAATATCCAGAAACAGGATTTAATTGTCCTAAAACCAGCGCTTATATTAAAGAAGCCTTAGAAGAGTTAAAGGTGGATGAAATTCAAAATGTTGGCAAATACTCTCTGATTGCTATTGTAAAAAATGGACAAGGTCCCATCATTGGATTGAGAGCTGATTTTGATGCCTTAAATATTACCGAGGAAACCAACTTAGAATTTCAATCAAAAAACAAGGGTAAAATGCATGCCTGTGGACATGATGCTCATACGTCAATGTTATTAGGTGCATGCAAATACCTTAGTGAACATAAGGATGTGTGGTCAGGGACCATTAAATTTATCTTCCAAGAAGCAGAGGAAGGACCGACTCCTGGAGGCGCAATTAAAATTGTTGAAACTGGTTTATTGGATGATTGTGAAGAGTTTTATGCCCTCCATGTATCACCACATTATGAAACTGGAACAGTAGCGGTCAATTATGGGCCGGCCATGGCAGCAGCGGATACATTGCATGTTGACTTAATTGGCAAGGCTTGTCATGCAGCCATGCCAGAAGAAGGCATTGATCCAATCATCATGCAAGCAGAATATGTTTTAGGGGCACAAAATATATTAACCAGAAAAATTTCACCAATGGAAAGAGCTGTCATCACCATTGCCAAAGTTCAAGCAGGAACAACTCATAACATCATCCCTGAAAAGGCCTCTTTAACAGGGTCTATAAGGACTTTTAACAATGAGACAAGAGAAACCATTAAAGCAGAACTAAAACGACTTGCAAAGACGATTTCAAATCGTCACCAGGGTGACTATATTTTTGATTATCAATATGGCTATGACCCGACAATTAACTCAAATGATACCACGGATATTTTTGTTGATTCTGCAAAGAATGTACTTGGAAGTGATAATGTTATGATATTAGAATTACCCATGGCCGGTAGTGAAGATTTTTCAAGATATATCAATTTGAAAAAAGGTACACTTGCTTGGTTGGGTGTTAAGCAAAAGGATAAAGAAACCTATAATATTCATCATTCAAAATTTAACTTGAATGAAGATGCTTTATTAAAAGGCACAAATATTTTTATAGAGATTATTAAAAGAAGGAGTCAGTAATGTATTTAATTAAGAACGCTAATCTAATTAGCATGGCAGATATCAATTATGAAATTACAGATATCTTAGTCGAAGGCAAAGTGATAAAAAAAATTGGAAAAATCGATGAAAAAGATTATCCAAATGCAAAGGTGATTGATGCAAAAGAAAATTTTGTAACACCTGGGCTTGTTGACCCACACAGCCATATCGGTATGTATGAAGAATCAATTGGTTTTGAAGGTGCAGATGGCAATGAAATGACTTCACCATTAACCCCTGAATTAAGAGCCATAGATGCAATTAAGCCTCAAGATGTCGCTTTTGCTGAAACAAGAGAACATGGTGTAACAACTGTTGTTACAGGACCAGGAAGTGCCAATTGTATCGGAGGGACTTTTGCGGTTATTAAAACCTATGGTCAAACCATCGATGATATGGTTGTCGTTCAAGAGTCTTCCATGAAGATGGCCTTGGGTGAAAATCCAAAGAGAGTCTATAGTTCAAAATCACAAAAACCTGCCACGAGAATGGCAACTGCAGCAGTCATAAGAGAAGCCTTATCAAAGGCAAAAGATTATAAAGAAAAAATGGATGAGTACGAGCAAAACAAGAATTCAAATAAAGAAGCAAAAAAACCTGAATTTAACATGCAATGGGCTTCTTTATCTAGGGTATTTGACGGTTTTCAAGTTAAAATCCATGCCCATCAACAAGACGATATTGTAACAGCAATACGCATCATTGAAGAGTTTGGTTTGAATGGGACCATTGAACATGCGACTGAAGCGCACTTGATTCCAGAATATATTAAAAATCACAATATTCAATTAATTATTGGGCCAACTTTAGGTTCAAAATCAAAATATGAATTGCGTAATAAATCTTTTAAATCGGCGAAGATTTTACATGATGCTGGTGTTGAATTTGCCATTATGACAGATCACCCTGTGATTCATTTATCAAACACATTAACTCAACTTGGTATATTTGTAAGAGAAGGCTTAGATGAGTTAGAAGCCTTCAAAGCAGTAACAATCAATTCAGCTAAAATTAATAATGTCGATGATAGGGTTGGCAGCATTGAAGTTGGAAAAGATGCAGATATTGTTATTTGGGATGGACACCCATTACATTATATGACTAAAACTGAAAAAGTTATGATTAACGGAGAGATTATTCATTCTAAATAGAAAAAAAGCTTATAAACCTTTATTGGTTTATAAGCTTTTTAATAGAATTTTTATAGTTGTTTTGTGAGTTGTTCTGTGAATCTTTTTTGACACTCTTCGATGAGTTCAATAGCATCTTCTTCAGAGTAATAATCCAATACTTTTACATGATGACCTGGTTCAAGGATTTTATAGTTTTCAAAAAACAACTTAATCTCTCTTAACTGAAGTGATTTTATATCACTAATATCATTGATGTCATCAAATCTTGGATCAGCATCAACAACTGCGATAATTTTTTGATCACGTTCGCCAGAGTCATACATATCAAGGTAACCAACGACTCTTGCATCAACAATACAGCCTGGGAAAGTTTGAGTTGTTGCTAAAACCAATATATCTAATGGGTCACCATCTTCAGCCAGTGTTTTTTCAATAAAACCATACTCGGCTGGATAAGTCATTTTAGAATATAATACTCTATTTAGTTTAATACGATTTTTAAGTTTATCAACTTCATATTTGTTTTGTGTGCCCATAGGGATTTCAATAATTGCTTCAGTAATTTTTGACATATTATCACCTCTTGAAAAGATTATATAGGAAATTCGAGGTAAATGCAATATTTATAGTTGATTTTTTTTCAAATCAGTCTACTAATTTGTGGTGGATATGATAAAATATATTACATAGACGGTAGAAGAGGTGATGACATAATGAATATACTTTTTATAAACAATGTTCTCGATTGGTTTAAATTTAATTTTTGGTGGTTATTGATTGTTTTTGTTTTATTGTTGTCTGTTTATTTATTATTTAGATTGCAAAAAAGATCAGTCACAGTAAAACCCAAACCATTAGAAGATGATAAAATTGATGAATTTATCAGGAGTTATGGTGGTATTGAAAACATAACCCAAGCTGATATTGAGGGTAAAAGATTAAAAGTCAATTTAGTTGAAGTGAAAGCGGCAGACATTGAAAGATTTAAGTCTCTAGGTGCGACAGGCGTTTTTATTTCAGGAAATACTATAAAAATGGTTTTACCATATGATTCGAATAAGTTGGTAAAAAAAATTAATGATAATATAGGTGGGGGAAAACGATGATTGAAGAAAAATATAAAATTACATATTCTCATGGTCTTCAAGCAAGACCAGCAACAAAAATTGTCTCAAAAGCAAATAGTTTTCAAGCAGAAATGCATATGGAATACAATGACCGAAAAGTAAACCTTAAATCAATTATGGGCGTTTTATCTTTAGGTGTTCCATCCAATAGCAAGGTGAAAATTACTTTTTCTGGTTCAGACGAAGATGAAGCATATAAAGCCATATCTCGTGTTATCTCTGATATTAATGAAATGGTATAGAAATGTCTAGTATTGATCAACACAAGGGACAAATGCTTAAATTTGGTATGTATGGGTTCTTAAAAAATTTACGTTTTTTTGAGCCTTTTTTAATTCTTTTCTTCTTAGAAGTTGGGGGATTAAATCTTTTTCAAGTTGGTGTCTTAATTTCAATCCGCGAAATCATTATCTATATCGTTGAAATTCCTTCCGGTGTAATCGCTGATTCATATGGGAAGAAAACGCAATTGGTCATGTGTTTCTTATTTTATATTGTGTCATTTGTTATATTTTTCTTGGGTGGAATCACACCTTCATTTTGGATATTCATCATTGCCATGACACTCTATGGTTTTGGAGAAGCCTTTAGATCAGGCACACACAAATCCATGATTATGCAATTTTTAGACGTTGAAGACATAGAAGAACCTAAAAGTGAAGTTTATGGGCGAACAAGATCTATGTCATTAATAGGCTCAACTGTTATGAGTTTAATTTCAATTGTTTTAATTTTATGGCTTAAAGGTCAATACCATTATTTATTTCTAGTTTCTATCATTCCATTTGCCATTGATTTATTGATGATTATGACCTACCCAAAATACATGAATACTAAAAAGGAAAGTGAGTTTAAATTAAAGCATTTTCTAATTGAGAATTGGCTCAGTTTAAAATACGTTTTTCAAAAGAGAAAAGTAAGAAGTTTCGTCTTGGATGCATCCGCCTTTCAAGCAGGCTTTAAGAGCATCAAAGATTATGTCCAACCTTTAGTGGTTTCTGCTTCAATGGGTTTTATTTTATTTAGCCAACTAGATACTGAAGAAAATGAGAAAGTTTATATTGGCGTGATTTACGCCGTTATTTATATCATTAGTTCTATAGCCACAAGGAACGCCTACAAATTAGAAAATAAAGTCGATAAAATTCAAGTCATTAATTTAGCTTGGTTATTTATGGGAGGTATTTCTCTGATACTTGGCTTTTTTACAGAAAGCATCCTTGTCATTTTTATCACCTTCATTTTAATGTATGTCATTTTAAATTTAAGAAAACCAATCATGGTTCAAGAAATAGGCGACGTTACCGAAGAAGGTAGAAGAGCCAGTGCATTAAGTATACAAGCACAATTAACATCGCTCTTGTTGGTGATTTTCGCACCACTTATTGGCTTACTTGCAGATTACAGTTTGCAATTATTGTTCCTTGTTGTTGGTATTGTTATGATATTTATATATATCATTGATGTTATTTCAAGAAGGCAAATGAATCAAAAAACTTCATAATACATCAAAAAACTTCATAATACATGGATATAAAAATAGAACTATCATCCCAATGAATGATAGTTCTTTATTTATTATTTGCGGCCAAGGCCAACTTTTCTTTTACACTTACGCATCTTTTTGAAAGCATAATCTGAAGCCTTGTCTCTTCCTCGATTGAGCATTTCTTCTAAGCTATCAGACTTAATCAATGCCTTATATTTTTCTTGAATGGGAATCAATAAATTAACTAAGACTTGGCCTAAATCTTCTTTAAATGTCTTGTAATCTGAATCCTTGTATTTGTTGACGATATCTTCTACAGGACTATCTGTTGCACTTGCATAAATGTTAAGTAAATTTGCCAAACCAGTTTGCTTGATTGGATCGTATTTGATGACGCCTAAAGAATCAGTTTTGGCAGACCTGATTTTCTTTTTGATGATATTTTCTTCTTCAAACATGGTGATGTATCCTTTTGGGTTGTCGGATGATTTTGACATTTTTTTATTAGGATCTTGTAAATCCATGATTCTAGCACCAACTTCTGGAATCAGTGGTTCTGGAACTTTAAAAAAGTCATTATAGTAATGATTAAAACGACTGGCGATATCTCGAGTTAACTCTAAATGTTGTTTTTGATCATCTCCAACTGGAACATAATCTGCATCATAAAGCAAGATATCCGCTGCCATTAAAGCTGGATAAGTAAACAATGAAGACGCAATTGATTCTTCACCTTTACTAACCTTGTCCTTATATTGAGTCATTCTTTCTAATTCACCCATATAGACATTTGATTGTAATATGTAGCCAAGTTCAGCATGTTGTGGAATCTCTGATTGGATAAACATTGTCGTACGTTCTTTGTCCAAGCCACTGGCCATATACATAGCAGCAATATCCAATGTTCTTTTTCTTAGTTCATGGGGTGTTTGCCTTGTGGTGATGGCATGTAAATCAGCGATGAATAAATAAAATTCATCATCTTTTCTTTCCTTTTGTAGTTTTACAAATTGTTTGATAGCACCTAAGTAGTTTCCTAAAGTCAAACTACCTGTAGGCTTAATGCCAGATACAATTCTTTTCATCTAAATCACTCTCTTTCTTAAAAAAAATTCGTCCTTAAATAAATAAGGACGAATGATCGTGGTACCACCTTAGTTCTAGATAAACTAGCACTCTAGCTTTTTAACGCAAAGCATACGGATGTGATTAGCATCTCTCCATGGCCCATTCATAATTTCTTTATCAAGGTTTCCACCAGCCACCTTGTCTCTAAGCATAAAGTCAATTATTACTCTTCCATATCATTAATTTATTATATTATAGCAAATCTATGATTTTAATACAACTTCTAATTCATCAACCAACTCTTCAAGTCTATGGACGACAGCTTTAAATGAGTCTTCTTTAGTTAAATCAACGCCTGCATCTAAAACTTGTTTAACTGGATAATTTGAACCACCTGATTTAAGTAGGTTTAAATAGTTGTCAAAAGCATTTTCTTCATTATTCTTAACATTTTCATAAATTTTTAATGATGCTGCAAAACTTGTTGCATATTGATAAACATAGAAAGGTGTGTAATATAAATGTGGAATGTATGCCCAAACAAATTCTTTTACTTCTTCCTCAGTGATGTCAATATCATAAAACTCTTTGTATAAGTCTATCATGATATTTGATAGTTTATCAGCTGTAATAGGCTCATTATTCTCCACTAATTTATGAGCTTCTAACTCATAAATTGCAAATAAAGTTTGTCGGTAAAATGTACCCATAATATCATCAATTGAACGTTGTAATAAAGCGATTTTTTCATTTTTTGATGCCTTTGATTCTTTCATAATATAATCTAGCAAATTATGTTCATTAAAAGTTGAAGCCACTTCTGCAACAAAAATTGTATAGTTTTGTAGGCTTGATGGTTGTGATTCAGCAGCATACATTGAATGCATAGAATGTCCAGCTTCATGAGCGACGGTAAAAACATTTGATAATGTCTTATCGTAGTTCAATAAGATAAATGGATGTAAGTTTGGCATCGAGCTTGAATATGCGCCTGTTCTTTTACCTGGTTGTTCTAAGACATCAACAAAACCTTCTCTTAAAACTTCTTTAGCCTTATCTTGAAAATCTTTAGGGAAATCTTTGATAGATTCAAAGAATAATTCTTTGGCTTCTTCATATTCATATTCCTTATCAGATTTAGCAAGTTCTAAGAAACGATCATATGTATGATGTTTTTCTAAACCTAAGTGTTCTTTTCTTAGTTTAAGGTATTTTTTTACTGCTTTGGTATTTTCTCTAGCAACCTTAGTAAGTGTCATATAAACGTCTGTAGGGATGTTGTTGTTAAATAAATAACTTTCTAAAGAAGACTTATATTTTCTAGATTTCATACGGGCGTAATCAGCATCTAAGACAGTTTTATAAATATTTGCATATGTATTCTTGTGGTCAGCATAGTAATCAAAGACAGCTTGGAAAATATTTTTTCTATCTTCAGCGGATTCACTTTTTTGAATAAAAGCGCGATAATTGCTGTTGGTAATCGTGACAATTTCACCACTGTCTAACATGACATCTGTACCTTCAATATCAGCAACGGTTAAAGAACTGTATAAACTTTTACCAGAAGCTGCTAATTGAGAGTAATTTGCTAGCAAAGCTTCAGATTGATCATCTAAAATATGCTCTTGTCTTCTAAATAGTTTTTCCATAGCAAATTTGTATTCTTTTAAAGATTCATTGTTTTCAATAAAAGACATCACTTTTTCTTTGCCTAAAGCGATTAATTCTGGTTCTTCAAAAGATACAGCTTGTTGCAATTTAGCAAAGGCTAATTGTACTTTTTGCAAACGTGCAGCATTCTCAGAATCTTTTTTGTTTAAATCACTTAATAAAGAAGCATATTGATAAGTTCTAAGCCCAGTGCTTTCAATTTCTTTCTGGAGATTAAAGAATTCTTTAAACTTTTCTTCATCACCTAATTGGCCCTTATAAGTCGCTAATTTATCAATGGTTTCCATTGTTTTATTATAAGCTTTTTCAAACTCACCAAGGTCCTTAAATAGATAGGTTAAATCCCATTTCATATAATCATTCCTCCTAAATTTCTATTAATCACATTATAACATAGACATGGTTAAAAATGAAAAATAAACCTTTAATTTAATTGTAAATATGGTATAATATTATAGAAGCGAGGTGTTTATATGATAACTTTATATACAAGTTCAAGTTGTTCATCGTGCCGTAAAGCTAAGAAGTGGTTAGATACCAATAGAATTCCATATAGAGAGAAAAATATAATTGGTATTAAACTTACTAGGAATGATATTATCAATATGTTAAAATACTCAGAAAATGGATTCGAGGATATTATCTCTACACGTTCAAAAGTTTTTAAGGAAAGCGATATTGAACCAGATTCAATGAAATTTTCAGAATTGGCTAATTTCATTATTGATAACCCAACCATTCTAAAGCGACCTATAATTATTAATGATCAAATTATGCAAACAGGTTATAATAAGGATGAGATTAGAGCATTTATCCCACCTGAATTAAGAAATTTATCTCAATGTGGTGATGATTGCGGGGATTGTGAATACAAAGAATCAATAGAACGAGCAGTAGCAAGAGAAAGAAATCAGAATATTTAAAACAATAAAGACCAAATTGGTCTTTATTTCTTATTTATGGACATTTTTATCGAGAAAATCAATGAAAACGTTTTTACTATTACTATCTTAATTGAAAAAAGGTCTTATATACGTTAGAATATAAGTGTAATTTAAATAAAGGAGGACATATTATGTCAGTAAAAGTAGCAATTAATGGTTTTGGGAGAATCGGAAGATTAGCTTTCAGAATTATGTTTGGAAACAAAGATTTTGATATCGTTGCAATTAATGATTTAACGGATGCAGAACAATTGGCTTATCTATTGAAATACGATAGTTCACAAGGTAGATATGACAAAGACGTTTCGTTTGAAGGTAACGAGTTGATTGTTGATGGAGAAAGAATTACAATTTTTTCTCAACGTGATCCAGAACAATTACCATGGAAAGAAAAAGATGTTGATGTTGTTTTAGAATGTACCGGTTTCTTCACTTCTGAAGAAGGTTCAAAAAAACACATTACAGCTGGTGCAAAAAAAGTTTTAATTTCAGCACCTGCGAAAGGTAATGTTCCAACCGTTGTTTATGGTGTGAACGATGAAACATTAACAGGTAAAGAAACACTTGTTTCAGCCGCCTCTTGTACAACAAACTGTTTAGCACCAATCGCAAAAATCTTAAACGATAAATTTGGCATTGTAAAAGGATTTATGACCACAGTACATGCTTACACAAATGACCAAGCCACACTTGATATACCTCATTCAAAAGGTATTAAAGCAAGAAGAGGAAGAGCTGCTGCTGCTAATATCGTTCCAACATCTACAGGTGCAGCTGCTGCTGTAGGTAAAGTTTTACCTGAATTAAACGGTAAGTTAGATGGTATGGCTTTACGTGTGCCAGTCATCACTGGTTCAGTTGTTGATTTAGTTGTTGAATTAAATAAAAATGTAACAGCTGCCGACGTAAACAAAGCTGTTAAAGATGCTCAATCAGATACAGTTGGTTATACTGAAGATCCAATTGTTTCATCGGATGTTATCGGTATTGCTTATGGAACTTTATTTGATGCTTTATCAACTAAAGTTATGGAAGTAGATGGAAAGCAATTAGTTAAAGTAATCACTTGGTATGACAATGAATATTCATTCACTGCCCAAATGATTAGAGTATTAAAAAAACTAGCACAATAATTTAACTAAAAAAGCATCTGCGGATGCTTTTTTATTAACTAAGGTGATACAATGGACTTTTTTTATCAATGGCTAGAAGATTTAAAAGTATTGGTTCAAAACAATTATTGGCTGGCGCCTGTAATCGGAATCCTTTTACCTTTTATCGAAGCGATTTTTCCTTCCTTACCCTTAGCCATTATCATATCTTTTAATTTAAGTGTTTTAGGTTTAGCCTTTGGTGTTATAGAGGGAACTATTCTCACTATTCTTTTATCGACAATAGGCTCGTTTTTAGGCATGTTTTTAATCTTCTTTTTAATTAGAATCACACTGGCTGATTATTTTGTAAGGAAAGTCAGGAAATATAAATACGGGGTGACCTTTTTAAATGCAGTCGAAGGCAAAAGCAAATGGTTTGTACTAGCCTTA
The DNA here is from genome assembly GCA_046542225.1 of Candidatus Izemoplasmatales bacterium. GTDB lineage: Bacteria > Bacillota_I > Bacilli_A > Izemoplasmatales > Hujiaoplasmataceae > Hujiaoplasma. The sequence continues at coordinate 64,722 of JBKHBS010000001.1, forward strand.
TTATCCAATCCTTTCTTACCATCTTCAGTATTAAACTACGGATTATCTTTGACAAAAATCTCACTAAAAAAATACATCTTATTAACTGGCCTTTCTCGATTATTCATCATAATATTTATGGTCTTTTTAGGTTCTGTTTTTAGTTTGCAAGAAAATCCAATGAATGTGGTTTGGATGATGTCTGTATACTTTGTGATATTAGGTCTATGGCTCTTATATTTGAATTTTTTGAAGAAGAAAAAAGGTTCTTTTTTTGAAGACAAGGAATAGTATTTAAATGTTCATTTTTCAAGTTTCATGTTATAATAAATTTTGAGGTGATAGACAATGAACAAAAACGAATTTATTAAAAGAAGAAAAACTCTATGTGAAAAATTAGATGATCAAAGTTTTGCTTTATTGGCTGCCGGTCAATCTAAGCATAAATCGCTTGATCAGATGTATAAATATTTTCCGGAAAGAAGTTTTTATTATTTAACTGGCCTTAAAAGAGAAAATTTCATTCTTTTATTGGCTAAAAACAAAAAAGCAAATCTTGACTTTATTTTTATTGAAGAACCGAGTGATTTTGCAACCAAATGGCTTGGGAGAAGAATGACCAAGGAAGAAGTCAGTGAAGTTTCAGGTATCGATATTCAAAGAATATATTATATTCATGAGTTCGAAGACTTCATTGGTAAGAAATTGTTGCTTGATTCAAGACATTTAATCCTTGATCGTGTTCCTGACAGTGTTTATTTAGACATGTTCAGAGCTCAAAGCATGCAAAAGCCTATTAGCTTTTTAAGTTTTGAAAAAATCATTAAAAATTATCCTGAACTTAGAATTAAGAATTTGAATGACATGATCTTTGAAATGAGAAGATTAAAATCTTCTGCTGAAGTAAATGAAATTAAAACCGCTATAGAACACACGAAAAAAGGGATATATTCAATCTTCGATTATGCTAAACCAGGCGTTAATGAAAGAGAATTAGAAGCAACTTTTGAATATAACATTAAATTGTCAGGTTCATCTGGTATGTCATTTGATACCATTGTCGCTGGTGGCGGCAACGCTACCGTATTGCATTATGTTGAAAACAATCAAGTTATCAATGACGAGCATTTGGTCTTATTAGATTTAGGTGCTTTCCATAATGAATATGCTGCTGATATATCTAGAACCTTCCCAATCAATGGGAAATTTACTGATAAACAAGCAGACTTATATAATATGGTTTTAGATGTTAATAAAAAGACTATTGAGAAGATTAAACCTGGTATTTATGTTAAAGAACTTAATGAGTTTGCCAAGGATGCTTTAGCAGAAGGTATGATAAAATTAGGTTATATTAAAAACAAAGATGAAATCTCTGAATATTATTATCACAATGTAAGTCATTATATGGGCTTAGATGTCCATGATGTTGGTACTTATACCAAGAAGCTTGAACCAGGTGTTGTTTTAACCGTTGAACCAGGCATATATATCGAAGAAGAAAAAATAGGCATTCGGATTGAAGACGATATTCTTGTCACTGAAGATGGCTATGAAAATCTGAGTAAAGATATTATAAAAGAAATTAAAGATATAGAAGGATATTTTAACAAGAAGGCATAATATGACGTATGTTGAAGGTACTATAAAAAGATATTTATTTTATAGTGAAGACAATTCTTATTCAGTGATTAAGCTTGAAATTGCTGACACAAATGATCCTGAATTGATTCGTTATGAACCCACAATTATAGTTTGTGGGTTTTTTCCTAAGTTAGACAGTCATTCAAATTATAAGTTTAATGGTCAAGTGACACACCACGACAAATATGGTTTACAATTTAATGCCAAAACTTTTGAACGGGTTATCGACCATACTTATGATGGGATTATCGATTATTTATCCAGTGATATTTTTCCTGGGGTTGGAATAAAAACCGCGGAAAGAATCGTGGATTCTATTGGGCTTGATTGTTTGGATAAAATAGCGGAAGACGACCAAGTTCTTGATGATGTACCAAAATTAAATGATAAACTTAAATCTGTCATCCATGAGGGAATCATTAAGAATAGAGAGATGGAAAATACTCTTGTTTGGCTATATGGCTTTTCTATATCACCTAACATGGCCATGAAAATATATTCACAATATGGCATAGAAACCAAACAAATAATTAAAGAGAATCCTTATATTTTAATGGAAGAAGTGGAAGGCATTGGTTTTAAAAGAGCCGATGAAATCGGACTGAAAATAGGTTTTTCTCATGATGCTGATATAAGAATTTCTGCAGTCATCTATTACCTGCTTAGTGAATATATGAATAAGTATGGTGATACTTACTTGCTTAAGGATGACTTAATAAGATTTACATTAAGATTTCTTAACAACCAACAATCAGAGGAAGTTGAAGAAGAAAAAGTTTTAACGCAAATAAATGCTTTACTTGAAAGAGGTAAAATCATTGAAAGCGAAGATAAAATCTCATTAAGTTACCTGTATTATGCCGAAAGCTTTATTGCGAAAAAAATGATGTCTTTAACAAGTGAGTTAGAAGATTATAGTGAAATCTCAAACCATATTGAAGCTTTTGAAAATATCAATGATATTGTTTATACAGATGCTCAAAGAAAAGCCATTCACTTGGCATTATCTCATACTATGACCATCATAACTGGTGGACCAGGAACAGGAAAAACCACTGTTATTAAAGGCATCATTGATGTTTATAAGATGTCGAGAAATCAAAGTATTGATGAAATGGACATACGCTTGGCTGCACCGACAGGCAAGGCAGCCAAACGATTATCAGAATCAACTTTATTACCAGCAACAACCATTCATAAACTATTGGGTTATGATTTTGAAGGTCAGTTTAAATACGATGAACATCATCCAATCGAAGCAAAAGTTTTGATTATTGATGAAGCGTCAATGATTGATTGTTTATTGATGAGAAAACTTTTAGGGGCAATTAAAGTTGGAACAATCCTAGTCTTGGTTGGAGACGCCAACCAATTGCCTTCAGTTGGACCAGGAGACGTTTTAAATGATTTGATTATCTCAGACATCTTTCCCGTCCAACGTTTGAACATCATCCATCGTCAAGCCAAAGATTCACATATTATTTCCTTGGCTTATGACGTGCTTGAAAAACAAATTAGCGAAGACATTAATCAAAATCAAGACGATCGGGTATTTGTCCATGCCAAAGACACATACATTGCTTCAAATGTCCTTAAATTAATTGATAGGCTCATCATCAAGGGTTACAGTTTAATTGATGACATCCAAGTATTGATTCCCATGTATAAGGGTATGAATGGCATTGACCGAATGAACGATTTAATTCAAGAAACCTTTAATGGTGAATCCAAAAACCAATCGATTAGCTTTGGAAATAAGAAGTTTTACTTACAAGACAAGGTCATGCAATTGGTCAACCAACTTGATAAAAATGTCATGAATGGTGACCAAGGCGTGGTTGTTGGTGTGGATGATGAAAAGGAAATTTTGGTTGATTTTTCTGGTAATATTGTGAAATACAATCGAAAAGATTTAGATCAATTAACCTTGGCTTATGCCACATCCATCCATAAATCACAAGGGTCTGAATACAAGGTTGTTATATTGCCCTTAACATTGTCATATACAATTATGCTGAAAAGAAAATTACTTTATACAGCAATCACAAGAGCCAAAGAAATGCTTGTAATGGTTGGAAACCCTGAAGCTTTTAAACGCGGCGTACTGGGTAAAGATAGAAAGAGAAATACGCATTTACAGGATTTTTTGGTCAAGGAAACTGAATCAAATAATGATAATCAAGTTAAAATAGAAGATTTTCTCGATGATGACCAATAATGTTTGCAAATCAATGGTAAATATTGTATAATAATTTTGAAATCTATGATGAAGATAAGTAGTATATGAATCTTTAAAAAAAAGAGAGTTTAGTGGTGGTGAAAACTAAACAAAGATTGATTGCGAAGCTCCTTCTGAGAGGTGTTAATCACACCCGTTTCTCGCGTTAAGAGTTTGAGTGCTAGGTAACTAGAATTAAGGTGGTACCGCGATTTAATCGTCCTTTATATAGAGGGACGATTTTCTTATTTAATGAGGTGAATATGATGAAAAACTTAAAAGGACATGAAATTAGAGAAATTTGGTTAAACTTTTTTAAAGATAAAGGACACAGAGTTGAAGAAAGTGCATCTTTAATACCAAATAACGATCCAACTTTATTATGGATGAACTCTGGTGTGGCTGCTTTGAAACAGTACTTTGATGGACGAGTTGTGCCAAAGAATCCAAGAATAGTCAATGTTCAAAAATGTATTAGAACCAATGATATTGAAAATGTTGGTAATACTGCCAGACACCATACGTTTTTTGAAATGCTTGGTAATTTCTCTATTGGCGATTATTTTAGAGATGAAGCCATTGACTATGCTTATGAGATTTTAACTAGTCCAGATTATTTTGACATGCCAATAGAAAAACTCTATTTTACTTATTATCCAACCGATAAAGAAACTTATGATAAATGGATTGAAAAAGGTATTAAAGCTGATCATTTAATTTCATCTGAAAATAATTTCTGGGAGATTGGTACTGGTCCTTGTGGGCCATGTACAGAAGTCTTCTTTGATAGAGGACCTGATTTTGGTGACCATACCACAGAATCAATCAAAAAAGATATTGAAAATGATCGATATGTTGAATTATGGAATATTGTTTTGTCACAGTATAATGCTAAAGATGACTTATCTAGAGAAGATTATCCAGAATTACCGAGTAAAAACATAGATACTGGAGGCGGATTAGAAAGATTTGCTTCAGTTTTTCAAAATGCTAAAACCAATTTTGAAACTGATTTATTCTTACCAATTATTCATCGATTCGCTGAAATTGCTCAAATAGAATATCATGGACAAAAATCATTTAAGATTGTTGCTGATCATATTAGAACCATTACCATGGCTTTAAATGATGGGGCAATGATTTCAAATGAAGGTAGAGGTTATGTCATTCGCAGATTGTTAAGACGGGCTGTTAAACATGGCAAACAAAATGGGATTGATAAACCATTCTTATCTGAATTGGTTACTGTCGTTATTGATTTAATGAAAGTATTTTACCCTGGTTTAGAAGAAAAAGCTTCAATTATTAAAAAGATTATTGATAATGAGGAAGTTAAGTTTTTGGAAACCCTAAATGCTGGTGAAGAAAAACTTTTAGACATCATTGAACGTAGCGACAACCAAGAAATTAGTGGTGAGCATGCATTCTTATTATATGATACTTATGGATTCCCACTAGAACTAACTGAAGAATACGCTGAAGAAAAAGGCTTTAAAGTTGATGTTAAAGGCTTTAAAAGAGAAATGGAAAAACAAAAAGAACGTGCAAGAAGTGCTCGTACTGAGTCATCATCTTTAACATCACAAAATATAGAATACTTAGAATTTAAAACACCTTCAGAATTTGTTGGTTATGACAGATTGGATGTAATGACAGAAGTCATTAAAGTTTTCCCTGAAGGCATCGTTTTAAAGAAAACACCTTTTTATGCAACATCTGGTGGACAACTTGCTGACAAAGGCATCATTTACAATGATGACATCCAATTGCATGTGACGGACGTTAATAAGTTACCAAATGGTCAATTCTTACACACAATAAAAGAAGACATACCTGAAGACCTAGAAGGAAAGACCCTTAGGGCAAGTGTTGACCAAGAAAACAGACAATTTACTGAATATCATCATTCAGCGACCCATTTATTATTTAAGGTTTTACGAGATAGCTTGGGAAATCATGTTTCTCAACAAGGTTCACAAGTCTCAAGTACAGGTTTAAGATTTGACTTTAATCATTTTGAAAACTTAAGCGATGAAGAAATTTTAGAAATAGAAGAATCTGTAAATAAGATGATTCAAGATGAATATTCAACATCGACTTCTATTCTCTCTGTTGATGAAGCGAGAGAAAAAGGTGCTATTGCCGAATTTGGAGAAAAATATTCTGATAAAGTTAGAACTGTTGATTTAAAGTTTACCTTGGATTTATGCGGTGGTACCCATGTTAGAAATATAGCCGATATTGAAAGATTTGCTATTAAAGCAGTTTATTCAATTGGTTCTGGTATATATAGGATTGAAGCTCTTGCAAATGACAAAGTGGATGACTTATTGGATGAACTCACAGGTCTTAATGAAGACATTGATAATTTAAAAAGAAAAGCCAATAAAATATTAGACCAAGCTCAAAAAGCTAAAATAGATTTATCCATCAATCTTAAAGATGATTACAAACCCATTGGATCATACAAAGATGTGCTTCATCAAAGAGAACGATTAAAAGAATTACAACAATCTGTAAAGTCATTAGAAAAAGAATTTAACAGATTAAAAGAATCACAATCTTTGAATAAGGTTGGAGATTTTACAGATGATACCTATGGTAATAAAATCATATCAGTCGTTGATGGCGTCAGCGGTTCGGTACTTAAACAATTGGCTGACGATTTGATTGAGCCTTTAGTCAAAGGTTTTGTCTTTTTAGCAACAGTTCAAAATGGAAAAGTTATTTTTGTTGCAAAAAGCAATGATGATTCAATCGATGCGGGTAAAATTGTCAGAGAAGCCGCTAAGATATGTGATGGCTCAGGTGGGGGCAGAAAAGATTTTGCCCAAGCCGGCGGTAAAGATCCATCAAAAGTGGAAGAAGCTTTAGAGAAAGTTAAGGCCCTTGTATTATGAAAATATTAGGACTTGATTTGGGTTCTAAGACATTGGGTGTCGCCAGTTCTGATATGTCTCAGACCATTGCTTCAAAAATAACAACCATCACTTTTGAACCCAAGAGTTTTAAATCTGCAATTCGACAATTAAATGAATTGATAGATTTCTCCCAATATGAGAAAATAGTTTTGGGACTGCCAAAAAACATGGATGGTAGTTTAGGAACACAAGCTGAAGACACATTGGTTTTCAAAAGGAAACTTGAAGGGTTAACCAATTTAGAGGTTGTTTTATGGGACGAAAGATTAACATCTAAAATGGCCAATGCCATTATGATAACGGCAGATATGAGCCGTAAAAAAAGAAAAAAGAAAGTAGACTACGTAGCAGCTACAATCATATTGCAAAGCTATTTAGATAGCAGAAAGTGAGGAAAATTATGACAGATTTACAAGACACTATCATCTTAACAGATGAGTTAGGTAATGAATTAACTGCGAGAATTATTTTAACATTTGAATCAGAAGAGTTTAATAAATCATATGTTGTTTATAAATTAGACGATGATGATAATGATGAATACCATGCAGCAAGTTTTGATCCTGAAGACGGTGACGAAGGTTCATTAGGGCAAATTGAAACAGATGCTGAATGGGATTTAGTTGAAGAAGTTTTAGAAAACTTCTTAGATGAAGCAGAAGAAAACGAAGAAAAATAAGATGAATCAAGAATATCTAAGAAATGTAAACAAAGCTTTCGACAAAAAAATTATTGATGACCTTAAACAACAAGCAAAGTCGGATCATATACCCATCATAAGTGATGAAGGTATTCATTTCTTGATTCAAATCATTAAAATTCTCAATGCAAAAAAAGTGCTAGAGATTGGGACAGCTATCGGTTATAGTTCTATTCTTATGGCGCTTTTTACCAATGCAAAGATAACAAGTATTGAAAGAAATGAAGCTCTATTTAAGCAAGCCGAAAATAATATTAAATTTGCAAAATTATCAGATAAGATATCATTAATTTTTGGAGATGCAAATGATATCTCCATGGAAGAAGAAGATTTTGATTTGATTTTCATAGATGCTGCGAAAGCTTCATACATTAGGTTTTTTGAAAAGTTTTCTAAGAACCTAAAAACGGGTGGCCTTGTTATATCTGACAATTTATTGTTTAAGGGCATGGTGGCCCATCCAGAAGACATTGATAGTCGTCATAAGAAACAATTGGTAAAAAAAATAGACCGTTATAACGAGTTTATTGTCAATCATCCTGATTTTGATACTTATATTTACAACATCGGAGATGGATTATCAATATCGATTAAGAAATAGGTGGTTTTTTTGAATATAGTCGTTAGGTTAAAATCAAAGGATGAAATTGAAAATTTAGTCAATTTAGGCATTGATGTTTTCATGTTAGATACAAAAGAATTTACCGCAAAATCTATTTATCCTCTTGATTTAAATAAATTTATAGAAATTTTTCAAGTGATTAAAAAATATCATAAATTAGTATATGTCAACATCAACAAGATGATTCATGAAACGGATTTAAGTAATCTAAACAATTGGATGGCTTTTTTAAAAACGATTGAAATAGATGGTATTGTCATTAATGATTTCACGGTATTTGTTGTCGCCAAGGCACACGGCTTAGAAAATAAGGTGATTTATCAGCCTGGAACAATGAACACCAATACCTATGATGCTCTTTTCCTAGAAGAAAAAATTAAAGGTATAAGCCTTTCAAAAGAAATTACACTTGAAGAAATTTTAACCATTGTAAAATCACCTGCTAAGATAGAATATTCTTTGGTGGGTCATGGTTACCTAGATATGTTTTTTTCCAAAAGAAAATTAATCACCAATTATTTTATCCATAAAGGTAGACACTTTCATAAAATTAAAAATAACCCTCATTTTGTGATTGAAGAAAAAACAAGAGACGGGATTTATTATCCAATTCTTGAAGATGAAATTGGGACCCATATTTTTAGAGATAAAAAATTAGAGTCCTTTAAGGAAGTCCGTGAATTAGAGAGTTATTTAACTGATTTTTTTATTGAAAGACTTTTTATCGATGATGAAGAATATTATGATACGATAAAAGCTTATCAAGACAAAGATGAACACCATAAATTCATCAACAAATATAAGGGAAATTTTAACAGTGGTTTCTATTACTTGCCAACAGAAAAGACAAAGGGTGAACGCCATGTTGACTGAGTTATTGGCACCTGCAGGTAATTTATATAAAGCAAAGATTGCCCTTGAATATGGGGCAGATGCCGTTTATATAGGTGGTAAGCAATTTTCATTAAGAGCAAGGGCTTCAAACTTTGATTTGTCAATGATTGAAGAGTTGGTCGATTTTGCCCACCGCTTAAATAAAAAGGTTTATGTAACGATGAATATGGTCTTTCATGATGAAGATGTAGATGGTCTTGATGATTACTTAATTCAACTAGATAGAATTAAAGTTGATGCCATCATCTGTTCCAATATGATTGTCATTGAAAGAGCCAAAGCAATAACTGACTTAGAAATACATTTATCAACTCAATTCTCTTTGACCAATTCAAGGTTAGCAAATTATTTCTATGAATTGGGTGTGAAAAGAGTTGTATTATCTAGAGAAGCTTCTTTAGAAGAAATCAAAACCATTCAATCAGCATCAAAAGCTGATTTAGAAGTCTTTATCCATGGGGGCATGTGTGTTTCATATTCAGGTCGTTGTACCCTATCAAATTACACGGTCTTAAGAGATGCAAATAGGGGTGGGTGTGCACATACTTGTCGTTGGTTGTATAAACTTTATGAAGGCGATAAAATGATTTCTGATGATTATGATTTCCAAATGTCATCAAAGGACTTAGAAGCAACCAATTACATAAAAGACCTATTGGATTTAAACATATCTTCTTTAAAAGTAGAAGGTCGGATGAAATCTATTCATTATATAGCCACAGTCATTAACACATATAGAATGATGATTGATGATTATCAAAAAGGCTGTATGAGACCTGTTGAACAATATCAAATTGAAATTAAGAAAGCGGAAAACAGGTTAACTTCCCATGGTTTTTTTGAAGGTGATACTGGTGTAGAACAGCAGTTGTACAACAGCCGAAGCGAAGTGCCAACCAAAGAATTTGTTGGTTTGGTGAAATCTTATGATCAAGAAAAAAAGGAATTGATTATCCAACAAAGAAATTATTTTAAACCTGGTGACTATTTGGAGATATTGAACCCAGATAAAACCATCGTTCAATTCCAAGTCAAACAAATCTTAGATGAAGATAAAATAGAGTTAGATGCCGCAAGACATCCCTTACAAATTGTAAGAATTGCTTGTCCTATAGCGATTATGGATAATAGTATGGTTAGAAAAATTTTATAAAAAATCTTTTAAGAATATAATTAATATATGTTATAATATTAAAATATAAAGGGGACATATTATGGAAAACAAATTTAAATTAACACAATCTGGTTACGACCAACATAAAAAAGAATTAGAAGAATTAAAGGGTCCAATTAGAGAAAAAAACCTACAAGATTTAAAAGAAGCTAGAGCTCAAGGGGACTTGTCTGAAAATGCAGATTATGATGCAGCTAGAGATGAACAAGCCCGCATTGAGGCTCGCATTAAAGAAATTGAAAATATTTTGAAAAACAGTGTGATCATTAATGAAAATAGTCGTTCAAGACTTATTTCAGTTGGGAAACAAGTCACTGTAAAATTTGTTAAACAAAATCTTGAAAGACAATTCAAGATTGTTGGTTCAGTCGAAGCGAATCCATTAAGTAATCAAATTTCTGACGAATCACCTTTAGGCAAGGCGCTTATTGGAAACAAAAAAGGACAAACCGTTAACTATAAAGCAGAAACAGGTAAAGATATAACCGTCGAAATTGTCGAAGTAAAATAGTTATTGTGAGGTTGAAATCGTGATTGGAATTATCGGTGCACTTGATATAGAATTAAATTTCTTTTTTGAAAAGATGATTATTGCCAAAACTGAATTGATTGGGGATAAAACTTTTTATTTAGGAAAAATTAATAAACACGAAGTTGTTATTGTTAAATCGGACATTGGTAAAGTCAATGCAGCCATCACTGCAACTGTTTTAGCGAGCCACTTTCATGTTAAAATGATTATTAACACTGGTGTTGCCGGGGGCTTGAAGCCCGCTGAGTTAGGCGATATAATACTTGGAGAAGGTATCGCTTATTTTGATGCATCCTTAACCGCAATTGATGATTTACCTTACGGAAAAATGGGTGATGATCCATTAATCGTTAGTAGCGATAAAAAATATTTAACCATGGCAAGACAAATTTTTGATGAACTTGGCTATGATTATCGTGTCGGAAATATTGTTTCTGGGGATAAGTTTGTGACCAAGTTACGTTATTTAGATAAAATCAGTAAAAACGTACCTAATATTTTAGCCTGTGAAATGGAAGGCATGGCCATCGCTATGACTGCCCATAAGTTTAACATTCCCTTTGTCTCTGTTAGAGGAATTTCTGATATGATTGAGGAGAACTCTCAAACAGTTTCCTATCAAAAAATCTCTAAAGAAGTGGCAAGAAAAAGTTCTAATTTCGTCATTGGGTTTTTAGAGGCGCTCAATGAATCATATTAATCTTGATAATTATTCAATTAATTATCAAGTTTTTTTCAAAAAAATTAAGCATATGTACTTGCGTTATGATGATAACACAATCAAGATTACCTGTAACAAAGCTGTCTCTCAACAGGCCATTGAAAACTTTATCATCAAACATAAGTCTTGGATACTAAAACATCATTTACTTGAAAAGATAGATTTATATAATGAAGATTATATGTATATATGGGGTCAGAAATACCCACTTGTTTATGATGAGAATATTTTCGATGATTTTCTTTTAGAAGACCAACATATTCTTATTAAAGACAATCATTTTGATCCAAAAAAGATCGAAAAATTTTATAAAGAATTGATTTTAAAAGAAGTCAATGACATTATAGACAACCACCAACATGCCATTGGAAAATATATTCCCATAAAAAAAGTCACTTATAAAGCCCAATTAATGAAGTCAAGGTTGGGAAGTTGCATCGCCAGCAAGCGAATTGTAAAGGTCAATACCTTGTTAGCGCGCTTGGATAAAAAGTATTTGAAATTAGTTTTGTTTCATGAACTGGTTCATTTAAAAGTTTCTAATCATTCAAGCGAATTTCATGCCTTACTGGAAAAAGTTCATCCAGACCATAAATACTTAAACAAAGAATTAAAAAAGAAAATTAGGAGTTTTGTATACTAAAAGACTCGGTCGGCATTGAAAGATAGACATTTCAGATACTTTTATGTATAATATGATTAGTGTCGGAGGTTAAGATGATTGAAATCTTTTTAAGAAAAAAATATTTTTATCCCAATGAATATCATCAAACAATCTTTGATATTGATTTTAAATCATTGAAAGAAAAAGATATTTCATATATTTTGATAGATTTAGACAATACACTGATTCCATATGATGAAACAATTGCCAATGCAAAAATCATCGTTTTAATGAAAAAGTTGGAAGAACTTCAATTTGAAGTTATGATTATTTCCAACAATAAACAAGCAAGGGTAAAAGCATTTTGTGACAGTCTAGATATTGCTTATATATATAGCGCAAGAAAACCTTTTAAATATGGCTTTAAAAAAGCACTAAAAAAACTGAATCATCCACCTAGAGATCAGGTCGCTTTAATTGGAGACCAATTCATGACTGATGTCTTTGGCGGAAATAGAATGGGTTTTTACACAATTGTTGTGGATGCCATAAAAAGAAAATCAGAAAAATGGTATACAAAGTTAAACCGATATCTTGAGAAAAGAGTATTAGAAAGGCTTAAAAGAACAGATTTAGAATATTATGATAAGTTACATTTAAGGGAAAAGAGGTAAGCGATGTTTGATGATGCATATTGTAGTGGCTGTGGCGCAAAGATTCAAAGCGAAGACAACCAAAAGCCCGGCTATGTAAGCGAAGAACTTTTAAAAAATAGATCTGAAGATGAAGTGGTTTGCCAAAGATGTTTTAGAATAAAAAATTATTCTGAAACTTTTCCTTATGAAGTCTCTAATGATGATTTTCTAGAAGTTGTTGAAAAAATCAAAGAAGAAGACGCCTTAATTGTAAAAATTGTTGATATTTTTGATTTTTCTGGTTCTTTTGTGCCTGCCATTAAAACTTTGACAGAGAAAAAAGATGTTATTTTAGTTGGGAATAAAGTTGACTTACTACCAAAAAATGTCAAATTAAAGAAAATATCAAATTGGTTAAAAGTCATGCTAAAAAACCAAGGCTTTTCTGTCTTAGATAGTATATTGGTTTCAGCTAAATATGGTGATAATTTTGATGAATTAATGAAACTTATTTATAAGCATAAGGGCAATAGAAATGTCTATATAGTCGGTTCAACCAATGTTGGAAAATCAAAGATCATCAATCAAATTTTAAAGAGATATTTAGGTGCCGCTTCAAGTATTGTAACTGAATCTTTGTCACCACATACAACTTTGGGAATGATTGGTTTCAACCTAATTGATGGTTCTATCATTTATGACACTCCAGGTGTCATCAATAAACACCAATACATGCATTATCTTTCCAGAAAGTCATATAAATTAACTTATCCTCAAAAAGAAGTTAAACCTTTGGTTTTTCAACTTAATGAAGAACAAACATTATTCTTTGGAGGATTGGCAAGAATGGACATTATATCCGGGGAAACCTGTGATGTTATTAATGTTGTTACGTATTTCTCTAATAAGTTAAATATTCATCGTACTAAAACAGAAAAAGCCAATAAATTATATAAGGAAAAGTTATACAGTTTATTGTCGCCACCAACTTCCAATGAGGAAGAATTGCCAAGATGGGTCTATCACGAGTTTAGAATCAGAGACAATCAAAAATATGACATTGTATTTTCCGGCTTGGGTTTTGTGACTTTAAGGGCACCTTTTCATATTAAGGCTTATGCGCCTTTTGTGGTCGGTGTATACACTAGAATGGCCATTATTTGATGAAAGATAAATTAATAGAAGATATTAAAGATTATCTTGTCAATGTTTTTAAATCTGATCAAAAACGGCTGACACATACCCATCATGTAAAAGATATGGCCTTAAAATTGGGTAAGATTCATGGAGTTGACTTATTCAAACTTGAAGTTGCTTGTCTCCTACATGATTTTACTAAAAACGATCCCTTAGAAGACACTTTAAAGATGGCAAGAAGAAAATTTACCGAAAGGGATTTGGATGGCGTTGCCGATGGCTGCTTGCATGCTTATTCAGCCACTGTAAAAGCTGAACTTGTTTTTGCAATTAAAGACCAGGAAATTTTAGACGCCATTAACTATCATTGTAGTGGAAGAATCTTTAAGTCTAAAGTTGAACAAGTTGTCTTCATCAGTGACTATATAGAAGAATCAAGAGTTTTTGTGGATGAATCACTAAGAGATATGGCGAAAAAGAATCTTGATTTAGCCACATACCATATTTTTAATTTTTCAATTAAATACTTGAAAAAGAAAAATCAAAGTGTATCTAAATTTTCAGAAGATGCACTGGCTTATTATAAAAAGAAAGTTGAGGTAATTAATGAGCGTTAGTTTAACAAAGGTATACAACACATTATCGGATTTAAAACTATTTGATATATCAATATATGATTTTAGAGACCAATCTCCATTTTTTGATTACCAAATCATTGCATCTGCATCGAATGAGAGACAAGCTAGATCATCGATAGAATTTATCAAAAAAATATTGGATGAAAAAGATTCTTTCCATGTCGAGAGTGACACAAACAATCGATGGGTTTTAATAGATTTAAACAACATCATCATTCATGTTATGCACAAAGACACAAGAAATGATTATCAAATTGAAAAATTATTTTATGACCGAAAAAAAATTGATATTGAGGATCTTAATGATGGAATATGATTCGCTCGCAAATTTTTACGATGCCTTTATTGATGAAGATGTTTATGAGCAATATTTAGATTATATTTCTAAATACACCACGATAGGTTCTGTCTTAGACATTGGTTGTGGGACAGGCAATCTATCCATTCAGTTGGCTAGATTAGGTTATGAAGTGGTTGCTACAGATTTAAGTGAAAATATGCTATATATTGTATCACAGCGGGCTGAAAACGAAGGATTGGATATAGAGGTTGGTGTCTATGATCTTTTAGATCCTATTGATTATGATTTTGATTTGATTGTTGCTTCTATGGATGTCATCAATCATCTGTCTGATTTAGAAGATGTTGAATTTGGTTTCATCAATATTTATAACAGTTTAAAAGATAATGGTATATTTATATTTGATATTTTATCCGTTGAATTTATTGATGCTTTTGATGGCTATGAGGAAATTGATGAAGAATTCAATTTTCATTGGCAAAGCAAAAAGGGCGATAAACCCCATAGCATTGTCCATACCATTAAAATTGAAAACGAAGATAATCCGCAAGAAATACATATCCATGAACAAACCCATGAATATGCTGAATATGAGAAAATTATTAAAAAAGTCGGATTTAAGTTAATAGATTCAAAAACACTACCAGAAAGAAAGATATATGTTGTACAAAAATCAAAATAAAGCACTCATTCAATGAGTGTTTTTTTTTAAAGAGATTTCACTTCTAAAACGTATTATTTAATTGAGGTGATAAAATGAATTGGATAAAAAATAATATCGGTGTGGTTTTAATTCTAGTAGGAATTATTGGCTTTATCCTTGTAAATGGTTTGGTTAAACATACACAGACCGATGGCATAGAACAAGCGACTTCTATAGAAGAAGATCATACACAAGACAAGCTATTTGTTGAAATCAAAGGTGAAGTCCACCTTCCAGGCATCTATGAATGTAATCAAGATGAAAGGGTATTGGACATAATCAATCAAGCAGGTGGACTTACCGAATATGCTGACGTTGATGGTATTAATCGCTCACAAAAACTAGAGGATGAAATGATCATTGTCATTCCTAGAAAAACTTCAAATATAAATGATAATCCTATGATTGAACGTTTTATTAATGTAGAAGTGAAAGGTGAGGTGATGGAACCGGGTGTTTATAAACTCAAAGAAAATGCAATCATTAATGATTTGATTGAGGAGGCTGGTGGATTGACCATAAATGCAAATACCTTAACATTAAATTTAGCAGAGAAAATTAATGAGGGAGATTCAATACTTGTTGATGGTTTGGGGGATTTAAATATTTATGTTCAAATAAAGGGACAAGTGAAATATCCAGGCGTTTATGACATGCAAGAAGGTGACCTAGTCATTGATGCAATTAACGAAGCTGGTGGTTTGTTAGAAAATGCAGATACTGATGAGATTAATTTGGTAGAAGTATTGAATAATAATCAAGTCATAAATATTCAATCTAAAGAAAATCAAAATAGCCGTTTTGCTGTTGATATAAAGGGTGCGGTTAAAAATCCAGGTGTTTATTATTTTAATATGGGTGATCGAATTTTAGACATTATAAACCTGGCAGGAGGTTTTAATGAAGATGCTGATTATGAGACCATCAATCTTTCAGAGTTTGTTCAAGATGAGCAATTAATCACCATACCATCAACAAAAACCCAAACCCTTATGGCAGTTGATTTAAAGGGAGAGGTAAAATACCCAGGCGTCTATTATTTAAAAGAAGGTTCAAGAGTCATGGACTTGATTAGGTTGGCTGGTGGGTTTCGACCGGATGCGGATACAAATAATTTGAACTTATCACAAATATTGTATGATGAAGACTTAATTTTTGTTGAAAAAGTCATCAATACCCAAGACAATATTTTTGTTGAAATTAAAGGTGAAGTATACTTTCCAGGTATCTACACCATGCGACCGGGAGATAGACTTTTGATGCTGGTGAATAGAGCTGGCGGCTTTACTGGTCATGCGGACCAAGACGAGGTAAATCTAACTAGAACTATAAATGATGAAGACATTATAATCATCCCAAGTATCAATGATGAGAAAATTTATATCAATATTACTGGGGAAGTCTTTAATCCTGGAACCTATTATGTGAACAAAGATATTGACTTACTTGATTTAATTCATAAGGCTGGTGGTTTAACAGTCAATGCAGATTTAGAAAACATTGATTTTTATCAAGTGATATCTGACGCTTCAACAATCCATATTCCGAGAATCAATGATCAGACACCACAACTACCCAATGAGCCTCTTGATTTGGTTAATATCAATACAGCCAATGTGGAAACTTTGCAGACACTATCTGGTATAGGTATTATTTTGGCTGAAAGAATTATTGAGTATAGAGAAATGAATGATGGTTTTAAAAGCAAAGAAGAAATTATGCAAGTATCAGGCATAAAAGATTACATCTATGAAAAAATTAAAGACGATATTACTGTTTAATGGATCAAAGTATGCCCACAGTGCTTTTGTCATAACTTTATTTTTACTTGCAAGCAAACACCATTACTTAATCATTCTTTGTTTTATTTATTGGGTTTATATTTATAAAAAATCAAAATCACTCAGTCTCTTAACCCTTATTTTTATGGTGGTTATTGGTATCAGGTATTATCAAGTCCAACATATTAAACCGAAGGCTTTACCCATTCAAGCTGAAGTAATAGAAGTTTATCAAGATTATTTCATTGTTAAATCAAGATACAAGTATATTGTTTATGACGAAAATGCTTTAACTTATAAACCTGGAATGATTGTCTATATAGAAGGGATTTATCTTGATCATGATTCAAAGCATATTGAACATAACTTTAATGACTATGAATATCTAAAAACTAAGTCTATCATTGGACGGATTCTTCCTAGTGACATAGTCCATATCAAAGATAAATGGAGTGTATATGTCATACCATATCAAATAAAAAAATATTTTAACCAACATTATCCTAAGGATGCATCCACTTATATGAAGTTGTTTATATTGGGCGATAAAGAAAATTTGGATGACGAGGTTGGAAACCAATCCGCTTATTTGGGTATATCACACCTTTTTGCAATATCAGGGATGCATTTAGGTTTTATTGTATATTTTTTCAATAAATTCTTACATTTGTTCTACTTTAAAAAACAAACTTATCATTACATATTATCTGTTTTTCTAATGTTGTATAATATAATCACTGGTTTTTCTATATCAATTGTGAGGGCATCAATATTTTTATGGATTCTCTTATTATCAAAGGAAAAAAAATATCGATTGAATGCCAGTGATTATTTATCTATTATTTTTATTGGTTTTCTTCTTTATAATCCCTATTACCTCTTTGCTTTAGGCTTTCAGTTATCATTTTTAATGGCATTTATCTTAATATTTTATAGGCCTTTATACAATCATCAAAAGGGTATCAAGAAAATTTTGACCATCTCAATGATTGCTTTCTTATTCAGTCTACCAATTGTTTTAAATTTAGATAAAACCCTTGGTCTGTTTAATGGTTTTATCAATCCTATTTTTATTATTTATGTTAGTTTTATCTTATTGCCAGGTGCCTTTTTACTGATTTTTTTTCCTATGCTTAGCCATTATTATTTATATACTATTCGTGCTTTTGAAAAATTAATGACTCACGCAATGAATTTGAATGTATTTTTACATTTTAATTTCTCCAATAGTGTTTCAAAACTCTTATACTGGCTTTTATTATCAATAAGCTTGGTCTTTTATCACCAATATAAAAAAAAGATTATATATCTATGGTGTGCATTTATTCTTTTGTCTTATCTAAGCATTACGAAGTTTTATCCGTCAAAAGTTGTTATTTTTGATGTGAACCAAGCCGATGCCAGTTATATACAGACAAGGGATTGTAGAATATTGATTGATACTGGAAATGCAGATGATTATGATAGTCTCATTCATTATTTTAGGGGTGAAAATATTTATGCCTTAGATGCAATTATTTTAACCCACCATCACCAAGATCATTATGGAGAAATTACAGACATTATTTCTGAGATAAAAGTTGAAAATGTTTATGTGTCTAAAAAATATGAGGACATTGATGATTCTATTCAAAAAGTTCTTACTAAGGGGGATGTCATTCAATGTGGGCAAACACCGATTTATGTGTTAAACGGTGATCAAGGTCATGCCAATGAAAATAATAATTCACTGGTCTTGTATACTTTAGTTGGTGGAGAAAGTTGGCTATTTACCGGTGATATTGAATCAGAAATAGAAAATAATCTCATCCGGGATTATAATTTTAAAATTGATCATTTAAAGGTCGCTCATCATGGGTCTTCGACTTCTTCTATAAAGGCATTTATCGAACACTTTGAACCCAAACATGCTTATGTCTCTGTTGGTAAAAATAGTTATGGTTTACCATCTAAGGAAGTGTTGGTTAATTTGTCTGAAGAAGTAAAAAGATTATACATCACAAAAAATCAAGGTAGTATTGTCAATGTATATGGAAGATTTTATCAATACAGGTATTTTTTCTTGAACGGTAGAAAAGAATATGAAATCGATTTGAATATATAAAATCACTATCTTTTATGATATAATATTCATTGTAAAAAAGAGAGGTTTTTATGAACAAGCATTGTTATTTATTATATGGTGATAATCATTTTTCCATTAAAGAAAAAACGAATCGCATCTTTGAACAATTTGATGTTCCTGAAGATGCGATTGAAGTATATGATTTTGAAGAAACCGGTTTGCATATAGCCTTATCAAATGCCTTAACTTTACCATTTTTGGTGGATAAGAAAGGTGTTGTAATCCGTAATTCTAGTTTTTTAACAAAAAAAGGAAAAGCAACCGATGATGAGATCGAGGACTTAATTCGTTTTTGTACCATGAATGTGCCTGAAACCATCATGGTGATACAAGCGCCTTATGATAAATTAGATGGTCAGAAGAAAATTGTTAAGTTTTTAAAAAAACATATCCTTACAGAGGTCTATAACCAAGATAAAAAATTTAATGTCTATGATTTCGTTAAAGAAAAACTCCGTGAAAGCGAAATTAAAATAGAGCCCTTTGCTTTAACGCAATTCGTCAATAGAATCAACCATGATTTAGATAGTGTTAACAACGAAGTTTCTAAATTAATTTCCTATAGCAAGGGAAGAGAAATCATTAATACAGAGATGGTCATGCAAATCACAAGTAAGGATATTGATGAGAACATTTTTAATTTAGTCAATGCTTTAATTGACAAGAATAAGGTTAAATTAATGGATATTTATAAAGACCTTAAGGAGATAAACACCAGTGAAATTTGGATGCTAGCGACCCTATCTAATAAATTTATGGAAATGTTACATACCAAATCACTATTAAACTTAGGCTATTCACAAAGCGATATTATGTCCTATTTTAGAGTTTCAAGTGGGCGTGCTTATTATATGAAAAAAAATGCCGAAGAAATTAGTTACAGTCAATTAGAAAAGCATATCACTGATTTGGCCGATTTAGACTATAGAATCAAAAGTGGTAAAATTGATAAAGCCAATGGCTTAGAACTCTTCCTATTAAAAGCATAAAAGACACTGAAAAGTGTCTTTTTCTATATAAATAAAAACGTTCGCAATACGAACGCTATTCATTATTTATTTTATCTCAATTGCTTAAAGTGTGTTTACTTTTTTAGATAAACGAGCTTTTTGTCTGCTGGCATAATTCTTGTGATGGATACCTTTAGCAACACTTTTATCGATTTTTTTGAATGCGTAATTTAAATAGTCAACTGCATTGTCTTTTTCACCATTTTTTACAGCGTTTTCAACTTTTTTAATTGCTGTTTTTAAAGAAGATTTAAAAGATGCATTTGCAAGACGTCTTTTTTGATTTTGAATATTACGTTTCTTTTGTTGTTTGTTATTAGCCATGATTTCACCTCCATACGTATAGCGTTATTATTTTATCAAATAAACTCGAAAAAAGCAACAATTAAAAGTTGAAAAGGACAATTAAATCTTTTAATATTATCTAGGTCTTGGTTTAATCAAAAAAAAACGATATAATATAGACAATAAAGTATAAGGAGACTGCAACTTTATGGAGCTAAAGACCAAAGATATTACTAAACTTAAGTTCAATAACCAACGTTTTTCCTTAACAAATGGAAACTTATTTTTACTTGGAATATTAGAAGAAGATGCTCTAAAAGATGAACCTGTTTTTATGGCTCATGATGAAAGTGTTGACAAGGTGCTATTTAATCCATTATTTACATTGATTAAGGCAAATGACCAATTATTAAGCCCAAAGTTTCATACACCGATTTCACATTTACAAACTTATCAACTTGAAGAAGACATTCTTTATCGGTCTTCGGTTTATTTAATTGATGGTGTTAAAATCACTATTGAAAGTGAGCGTTTTATAGACAGAGATGACGCTCTTATTTACATGCAATATAGGTTTAAAACCAATAAGCCAATAAACCTTGATTTTTATCATGGCTTTGATGACACGAAACTTCATGCGAATCACGGCGTCAAATCCATAAAATCTAAGTTGCATGAAATTACATTAAAAACCAGTGACGATGAATATTTGGTTTTACAATATCATAAAAATTTTAGGCATATCAATCGAAATGAACCAAATCAAGCAACCGAGCATTACATGATTGAAAGTCAACCAAATAGGACCTATACCATAAGCAAAATGATTGGCTATGGGCCCCGTGTTAGACGCTTAAAAAAATTATTAAAATACAAGATGAATCAAAGTTATAAAAAAGTTAGAAATAAACATATTAATTTTAAAAAATACCAGATGAAAACACTAAACCGTATGACAGTTGTCAATAATAAGAAAATTGATAATCTAATGAAATACGTTTATCGCCAACATTTAAATCGTTTTCCAAGGTCATTATCTTTGAATCAAACCGGCTTAGAAAATTTTACACAAATATATTTTTATTTGTTGAATCATCCTGAGATGGCAAAGAACGTCTTACTAAATCAAATTAATAACCTTAAAGAATATATAAAAAACGCAAAAATTTTGGGTTTTCAAGGTGCCCTTCTTGTAGATGACCTCAATGATTTTTTGGAAGGAAACCGAAAAATCTACGAAGGTGCTTTATTGATTTATCTGATTGATTTATACCAAGAGATGACTGGTGATAAGTCATTAATTGAAGAAGGTGGATTAGAAATAAGCATTGAGATAACAAAGTTCTACTTGGATTATGGTGTGTATAATTCTAATAAAAAACATATTGATTTTAATAATGTTTCAAACTTGAATCAATCTTTAAATCACATCAACAACCATACACTTACAAACTATCTGATACGTCACGGTGTGAAGTTAACAAAGGACTGGATAAAGTCAAATAAGAAATCCAAGATTATAAAAAGCTATAGTGAAACAGATTTAAATGATTTTAGTAAAGCAATAAGTAATCTTTACCGGAAAATCTTTATATTAAAGCCAGCAAATAAGAATTTGATTTACCCCTATCAAAACTTTTTACTTGATCAGGAAAAAGATCGTTTAGAAAAAAGTGATGATTCTTTAACAGTGTTTTTTGACCAATTATATTTATTCATCTTATTCAATCAAGATTTTTCTTCTAAGGTCATCAGTGATAATATTAATTATTTCTCGGAATATGCAGATCAATCAAAAATAAATCAAATACTTTTAAATTTGGTGTCAAATGATATAATAAAAGATAAGGATTATACATATTTTATGAATCATCTTTCTATAAATAAAGAATCATTGCTCATCAATAAGCACGGTATAGATTATGGAATGATAGGTTTTGTTTACTTATTCATGACCTATAGGTTAAGTGGCTTAAGGTACAATCACCATAATTTTACTGTCGATTCTTTATTACCAAAAGAAATTAGAAGATTAGAGTATGATATTAAGTACCTACAATATATAGGCGCAATTAAAATCAAAAGAAATAGCGCAAGATTAGAGTGGAATCAATAGAGGAGGAAATGATGAAAAGAAAAACAAAAATAGTTTGTACCATTGGACCAGCCATAGACACACCAGAAATGATCGAAAAAATGATACAGGCTGGCATGAATGTTGGTCGATTGAATTTTTCACACGGGGATCATGAAGAACATAAGAATAGAGTTGAAATGATTCGGTCTATTTCTAAAAAATTAAACCGTTATATCGGTATTATGGCAGATACAAAAGGCCCGGAAATTAGAACTGGTGATTTTAAAGACGGTGGTCAAGAATTTACCAAGGGTGATACTGTAAAAGTCGTAAGAAAGCCAGTTATAGGGACGAAAGAATCTTTTTATATCACAGCTGATGAATTGTTTGATGATGTCAATGTCGGAGACTTCCTATTGATTGATGATGGAAAAATGCGTTTAGATATCCAAAAAGTAGAGAAAGATTCCTTGGAATGCATTGTTTGGAACTCAGGTGTCATTAAAAGTAAAAAAGGCGTTAATGTGCCCAATGCGAAATTAACCATGCCATTTATCTCAGATAAAGATGATGCAGATATTCGTTTTGCTGTTGAGCAAAAAGTAGATATGATTGCCTTATCCTTTGTTAGAAGAAAGAGCGATATTTTAGCTGTTAAAGATATTTTGAAAGAAGTCGGCGGTGAAAATATTGAGATTATTGCTAAGATAGAAAATCAAGAGGGTGTTGATAACCTAGATGAAATCCTAGAGGTAACCGATGGAATTATGGTTGCAAGAGGCGATTTAGGTGTTGAGGTGTCCACTCAATTGGTACCAATTTATCAAAAGAAAATTATTGCTAAAGCCAATGAAGTTGGTAAGCCAGTGATCACAGCGACTCATATGTTAGAGTCGATGATGAAATCACCAAGGCCTACAAGAGCCGAAGCCAATGATGTTGCCAATGCAATATTGGATGGGTCTGATGCAATCATGCTATCAGGAGAAACGGCTGCTGGTGAATACCCAATTGAATCGGTATTGACCATGGACACCATTGCTAAAGCTATTGAAGAAACAATAGATTATGAGGTTAAACTTTCAAAAGCCATTAAGTCTTCTCATCAAACAACCAATGATGCGATTGGAATTGCTGTTAGTCAAACGGTCCTTGCCTTACCGCATGCAGAAGTCATCATCGCTTTCACAGAAACCGGTGGTACTGCTAAAAGGATGGCAAAATTCAGACCTGCTGTTCCAATCATTGCCATTACTGATAATCTTGAAACATGTCAAAAATTATCATATTATTGTGGCGTTTTCGCTTCACTTGGAGAGAATGTGACAGATTTGGAATTGCATGATAAAGTTGCTACCAAAGTTGCAAAGGATTTTGGTTTTGAAGTTGGCGATACTTTAGTCATCACTTCTGGTTGGGGACAAAAACATGGTTATACCAATACCATGAGAATTATTGATATCGAAGAATAAATCAAAAAAAATAAAATGAAGACTTTAGCGGTCTTCATTTTTTTCTAAATTAAATTTAATATTTATCTTTTTGAAAATCTTTCCAACATATTCATACCATTTGAATTTAATAACAATCCAAAAGATAGCTTCTGTTAAAAGGATACCCACAATTAAGTCAATGATATAATGTTGTTTCAGTGTTTGGGTTGCAACAATAATCATGATGGCGATAGTGTAGATAATTGCTTTTGGTAACTTAGGCATATTTTTATCAAGTCTAACACCAATAATCGCGATCCAACTAGAGATGGTGTGCATAGAAGGCAAAGCGTTTCTTGGTCCTGCAGATTGATAAATCCACATGATGATGCTTTCTGTAAAGGTTAAATCGGTTCTCGGTGTAAGATAATTACCATCTATAAATAGTCCAGAAGTGGTTCGCCACGCTTCAACGTCAGATTGCCAGAAGAAGTACCAAATACCACAAATAGTGAAAGCAATAATCGCAACCGTTGAAATGATGTACATGTTTCTTTGTGAACGATATCCAATGTAAAGGAATGAAAAAAACCAAAAAGGATAAGCAATAATGTATGGGTAGATATGCCAAGTAATGAAAGGAACGCTTTCATTGAAATCTTTGAAAATGTAACTATAGTCAATACCAGGGTTTCCAAAGGTTTCCGCATACCATTGATTACCAAAATAATTTACGATTAAAAATAATAAGACAATTGTTAAAGGAATGATCGTCCTTTTTATTCTTTTTTTGTCCATATAAACCTCCTCAATATCAGTACTTTTAAAATTATAACACAAAAGAAATAATAAATATAGATACATTATAGATTTGTTTTATATTGCCAAAGAATGCGATTTGTGATAGAATTAATAAGTACGAAAAGTGAGGTAATTATGTTCGGATTTAGAAGCGATGGAAAAAAAGTTAAGAATATAGATCCTTTCATGAAAATCGTTCCACACATAATGTTTCATAGGAATGATGCTATGGTCATGAAAACCGAGAAATTAGATTGCTCTAAAATTGACGAGTATATTCTAAGAAAAAGGCGTGAAGAAGGCGTCAAGGTGGATTATATGGATGTCGTTATTACTGCTTTTGTTAGGGTGATTTCACTCCGGCCAAAATTAAATCGCTTTATTGTAAATGGACGTATTTACAAAAGAAATAAAATTCAATTATCATTTTCAATTAAAAAAAGATTGGTTGATAGCGCAGAGGAAACCGCATTAAAACTGTCCTTTGATGGCAGTGAATCTATTTATGATGTTCAAGCTCAAATACATGAGCTTTTGAAACAGAATAAAGGTGTTTCAAAGAAAAACATCGTTGATAAATTGGCGAAATTATTCACAAAAGGTCCTAATTTCATCATTAAATGGACCGTTCGATTTTTCATGTGGTTAGACAAACATGGTATGTTACCAAAATCCATCCTCGAAGCTTCTCCATTTCATACATCTGTATTTTTAGTTAATTCAAGATCAATTAAAATGAGTCCGGTGTATCATCATATTTATAATTTTGGGACAACTGGTACATTTGTTTCAATGGGTAAAGAAACATACGAGCCTGTTGTGACAAACCCAAATAAAAATGAATTTTCTGTAAAAAAAATTATGGAGTTAGGTATCGTAATTGACGAACGAATCTGTGATGGATTGTATAATAGTTTGTCTTTGAAAGAATTAAATCGTATTTTGTCCAATCCAGATATACTTGATGAAAAAAACACAAATGTCGTTAAGGATGAGGCGTAATTATGATTGTTCCAGCAATATTTACAATAATTTTTGGAATGTTTTTTGGTTTAATAGGCTATAAGTTTCTATTCAAACCTGAGAAAACAATCAGAGGTTTACAACATATGAAATACAAAAGTTCTAGTACTCCGGCTAATAAAGCCATTATTATTACTAGAATCTTCGGGGTAATACTTATTATAGTTGGTATATATTTTATTGGTGTTGGCATCAATATTTTAGTAAGCTAAAGAAACAGATGATTCTGTTTCTTTTTATTTTCTAATGAGGTTATATTATGAGCATTTTAAGATTAAGTCAAGTTTCAAAATCCTTTGGTGCAGATTTATTGTTTGATAATGTCAGTCTTGACATTAATCATAAAGATAAAATAGCATTGATTGGTAAGAATGGAACTGGTAAATCAACATTATTCAAAATCATTTTAAAAGAATTGTCACCCGATCAAGGCGATGTTTTTATCCATGGACAAACAAAGATAGGTTATTTATCACAAAACATTATCGAAAATGAAGAACACACTTTATACGAAGAAGTTTTAAGAGTCTTTGAAGAAGTTATTAATATTGAGCATAAAATGATAGAATTACAAAATCAAATGAAAGATGATTTTTCAGACCAACTCTTGGCCAGATATTCTAGAATGGAAGAAAAATTTAATCATTTGGGTGGCTATAGTTACTTGGTAAAAATTGATACTTTATTAAGTCATTTTGGATTCGCGAGAGATGTTTATGATAGAAAAATAAAAACTTTTTCAGGTGGCGAAAAAACAAGAATTGCTTTTGCAAAACTGCTTATGGTGGAACCAGATATTTTATTACTTGATGAGCCAACCAACCACATGGACATCGAGATTATTGAATGGTTAGAAGACTACCTTAAATCTTATGAAAAGGCTGTCTTTGTTATTACCCATGATAAATATTTCATAAACAAAGTTTGCAAAAAAATCTTTGAGATTGACCATCAATCTCTAGAAACCTACCATGGTAATTATGATGACTATGAAGTTGAAAAAGTGAATCGTTATGAAAGAATGATGAAACTTTATGAAAAACAACAAAAAGAAATCAGCCATTTACAAAGTTTTGTAGATAGGTTTAGATATAAAGCTAAAAAAGCAAAATCAGCGCAAGACAGAATTAAAAAAATAGACAGAATGGACAAAATTGATAAACCAACCCAGTCAAAATCCAAAGTCCATATTGGCTTTAAAAGCAAAAGACCGACAAACATAAATATTTTAGAATTAAATGATTTAACCATTGGTTATGATCAACCATTATTAAAATCAATCAATTTTAAAATGAGAGGTTTTGAAAAAGTAGGTATTATTGGACCAAACGGTTCAGGAAAAACTACTTTAATTAAAACCATCATGTCTCATATTGACCCTATAGCTGGTGAGGTTAAGTTCAATAAACATATGAAAATTGGTTACTTTGATCAAAACCTACAACATTTTGACAAAAGCAAAACACTGCTTGAGACCATTCATTCAATATATCCGACCAAAACCTTAACTGAGGTTCGTTCTGACTTGGCAAAAGTCATGTTCACTCAAGAAGATGCATATAAATACATTTCCATATTAAGTGGTGGAGAATTGGTTAAACTACATTTATTATTTTTGATGTTAGAAGAACCAGATTTATTGATACTGGATGAACCGACCAACCACTTAGACATTGACACAAAAAATGTTATTGAAGATGTGTTTGAAGCTTATGAAGGACCCATGTTGTTTATTTCTCATGACCGATATTTTATAAATAAAGTGGCAGATAAGATTATTTCTATTGATGATAAACTTCGTGTGTATCATGGAAACTATACAGATTATATTGGTGAACAAGCAGAAAATAAAGTAAAAAAAGAAGTTAGAAAAAAACCTAAAAAGAAAATCTCTTTAGATGTAGAGATGAATAAAATTGAAGGCTTTATTTCTGAAATTGAAGCAAAAATAGACCAACAAAAACAAGTTTTATTTGAAGAAGAAGTATATACTGATAGATTAAGATATGATGAAGAAAATCGTATTTTAATAGAATTAGAAAAAGAATTGAATAAAAGATATCATGAATTAGAAGTGTTAATGAAAAAAGAATATTAAAACTATATTATTTATGATAGAATTATTATGTTATGGGGTGGTAAAAATGATTAATATTATTAAAAATTCAATCAAAAAAGAACTAGAACTTTTTCTATATAATACTTACAATGAAAAGATTGATGTCACAGTAGAAAAACCAAAAAACCAAAAAATGGGAGATATTTCTATTCCTGTGTTTTCTGCGGTTAAGGTATTGAAAAAGCCCTTGCCTCAAGTGGTTGAAATCATTGGAGAACAAGTTAAAAAAGCGGAATTTTCTAATTACTTTGATGAAATTCATACTGTGTCTGGTTTCATTAATATTTCATTAAACAAAGCATTATTTGCTAAAGAGGTTGTTAATGAAGTAGACCAATCAGAAAATTATGGACAAAGCGATTTGGGTCAAGGAAAAACCATTGTTATGGATTACTCTTCACCCAACATTGCCAAACCTTTTTCTGTTGGCCATTTACGTTCAACAGTCATTGGACATGCCATTGGAAATATTTTGGAAAAGTTAAGCTACAAAGTGGTTAGAATTAATCACTTAGGTGACTTTGGGACCCAATTTGGTAAGATTATCTATGCTTATTTGAATTTTGGAGACAAAGAAAAAGTCGATGAAAATCCTATTGAAGAATTAATGAAACTTTATGTTGAATTCCATGAACGTGCTAAAGAAAATCCAAGCATGGAAGACGAAGCACGTAAAATATTCAAGGAATTAGAACAAGGAAACCCTAAGTATGTTAAATTATGGGAACATTTTAGAGCGGTTTCTTTAGAAGAATACATGAAAGTCTATGAAGTCTTGGGTGTGAAATTTGATTCTTACAATGGAGAAGCCTTTTATAATGATAAGATGAAAGCTGTTGTGGATGAATTAAAAGAAAAGAAACTATTGGTTAAAGATGAAGGTGCAATGATTGTGCCTTTAGGAGAAGATTTACCACCGGCATTAATTCAAAAAAGTGATGGGTCAACCTTATATATTACAAGGGATTTAGCCGCTTTATTCTATCGTAAAAACACCTATGATTTCGATGAAGTATTGTATGTTGTTGGAAACGAACAAAAACTTCACTTTACACAATTAAGGGAAGTCGTTAAGAAAATGGGATATGATTTTTATGAAGATATTCACCATATTAATTTTGGTCTTGTTTTGCAAGGCGGCAAGAAAATGGCGACTCGAAAAGGTAAAATTGTTAAATTAATGGATGTACTTCAGGAAGCAAAAAAACTCTCTTTAAATTATATTAATGAAAAAAATCCAGGTTTAGAGAACAAAGAAGAGATTGCTGAAAAAGTTGGCGTTAGTGCCATTATATTTAATGATTTAAAAAATTATCGTGCAAACGATATCGAATTTAACTTAAGTGATATGGTTAATTTTGTGGGACAAACAGGCCCATATTTACAATATACTT
The DNA here is from genome assembly GCA_046542225.1 of Candidatus Izemoplasmatales bacterium. Classification (GTDB taxonomy): domain Bacteria; phylum Bacillota_I; class Bacilli_A; order Izemoplasmatales; family Hujiaoplasmataceae; genus Hujiaoplasma. Next base: position 94,193 of record JBKHBS010000001.1, read on the forward strand.
CAGTTAGAATTTCTTCAATTATTGAAGAAAATGTTATTGAGAAAAAAAATATAGATTATTCGCTTTATACAAGTGAAGCGAGTTTTGAGTTAATCAAAACCATTGATGAATATCCAGAGATATTGGTCAAAGCAAAAGAAGAATATTCACCATCAGTGCTTGCAAAATATTTGTTGACACTAGCAAGTTATTTCAACACTTATTATGCACAAGAAAAAGTGATGGTGGAAGACTTAATAGAAAGAAACACAAAACTATTCTTAATTTCTATTGTTAGGGATATCCTTGATGATGGTATGAGATTATTAGGAATGCAAGTGATCAAAAAAATGTAATTTATTTTGTTTAGGAGGATTTACAAATGGTCAAAGCAGAAAAGAAGCCTAAACGACATATCGGTAAAAACTTAAGATTAATGGCCAAATGGACAGGTAAGTATGGATTTTTATTGATTCCCGTTTTTATAATTTTATTTGCGGAATCATATTTACGAACAATTGTCCCATTGTTTGGACAACATATTATTGATGTTATTTTAGAAGGTGACAAGCCTTCCAAACTACCCGAAATTCTTGCGAATTTATTGATTGTTGAATCAGTTTGGCATCAACTATTATTAGCGGCAGCGTTGATTGTAGCAACAGCGCTTGTCAGAAGTATTTTTATATTTACAAGAAGATATATAAATGGTATTTATGCAGAAAGAACTGCCTATAGATTAAGAAATAATCTATATCGTCATCTCCAAGATGCTGATTATGGCTTTCATTCTCATTCTGAAACTGGAGATTTAATTCAAAGGTGTACAACCGACGTTGAAATGTATAAGCGTTTTGTTTCTGAACAGGTTGTAGAAGTCGGAAGACTCATATTTCTTGTTGGATTGTCAATTTGGCAAATGTCACGTTTAAATTTAAATATGACTTTTATCTCATTGATTATTGCGCCAATACTATTTATTACAGCTATTTTTTATTTTAGAAAAGTAGAAAAGATGTTTCATGTCATCGAAGATAATGAAGCTAAAATGACAACACATGTTCAGGAAAATGTTTCCGGTGCACGTGTTGTCAAAGCTTTTGCAAATGAAGCATATGAAGTTAAAAAATTTGATAATTTAAGTAGAACATATACAGATTCAGACTACCAATTGGTAAAAAAGATGTCTTTATTTTGGTCTGCAACAGATTTACTGTCTTTTATTCAATTTTTTGTGATTGCTATTTTCGGTATTATATACGCTTCAAGGGGTATCATCACTTTGGGTATGTATACAGCTTTTTTAGCCTATGCTGGAAATATTATCTGGCCAATGAGACAGTTAGGCCGTCTTGTTGGGGATTTTTCAAAAGCGATTGTCAGTGTGTCTCGTTTGGATAAAATTATTTCAAACCCAGGCGAATATAAAGACGAAGAAAATAAAGAAAAACCAGAAATCAAAGGTAGCATTAAATTTGAGCATGTCTCATTTAAATTTGATGACGGACAAAGTGATCAAATTATTGACATTGACTTTAATATTAACAAAGGCGAAACAGTTGCCATTATTGGTAAAACAGGATCAGGTAAATCAACCCTTATTAATTTATTGGTGAGATTGCTTGATTATCAAAAAGGGCGGATTTTAATTGATGGTGTTGAAGTAAAAGACATTGAAAAACATCATTTGAGAAAGCATATTGGTTTCATTTTACAAGAGCCATTCCTTTTCTCACGTTCTGTTGAAGAGAACATTAAAATTGCTGATAAAAATATTCCGGAAGATAGGATTAAAACAGTGGCTAAAATTGCCCAAGTTCATGATGATATTGTCAATTTTGAAGAGGGCTATAATACCCTTGTTGGTGAACGCGGTGTAACCCTATCAGGGGGTCAAAAACAACGTGTTGCCATTGCTAGAATGCTGGTACAACCAAAACCAATATTGGTTTTTGATGACAGTTTATCAGCCGTTGATACTGTGACAGATATTCAAATTAGAAGAGCTTTAAAGAAAGAATGGAAAGATTCAACCGTGATGATTATCACTCATAGAATTACAACAGCTTCTGAAGCTGATAAAATTCTTGTGATTGATGATGGGCGTATTGTTGAATCAGGAACACATGAGGAACTGATCAAAAGAGAAGGTTCATACAAGAGAATATGGGAAATTCAATCTAAGATTGATTTCCGTTTGAAATAGAGGTGAAGACGAATGAGTGATCATTTACGAGATGAAGAACATTTCTCCTCAAAAAAGATAGATTGGCAAGTATGGAAAAAAATCTTTTCTTTTATGAAGCCATTAAAGAAATTTATAATTCTAGGATTACTAACTGTTGGCTTACTTGCTGTAGCAGATGTGGTTTATCCCTATATTGTTAAATTTGCCATAGATGATATTATTAAACCCAATATCTCCATTGTCGAGGCTGGGGGTCAAGCCGATTTTTCTAAATTAAATGTTTTGATTGGTTTGTTTGTTGGATTTATGCTTTTACAAGCATTTTCTGTCTACTTATTTATTTTATTCGCAGGAAAAATCCAAACTGAACTGGCCTTTAATATTAGAGAAAGAGCCTTCCATCATTTACAACAACTTCCTTTTTCCTATTATGATAGGACCAGGGTTGGATGGATTATGGCGAGGATGACTTCAGACACTAGAAATTTAAGTGAAATTTTATCTTGGGGATTCATTGATTTGGCATGGGGGATGTTTTTAATCATCATTTTAACAGGTTTTATGTTTGTGATTAATTTTAAATTAGCCCTAACAGTACTTGCGGTTGTGCCGATTTTAGTGATAATATCAATTATTTTTAGAAAATATATTTTAAAAGCTTATCGTTCAATTAGGAAAGTAAATTCAAAAATCACCGGTGCCTATAATGAAGGTATTACTGGTGCCATAACGACAAAGACTTTGGTTTTAGAAGATGAAAACTTTGATGAGTTTGATGGATTGACCGCAGATATGCGACAACAATCAATTAGAGCACATATGTTACAAGGTTTATACTTCCCATCGATGTTATTTATTATTTCGATTGGGGTATCACTGGTATATTTGGTTGGTGGTCGTATGGTTTTAGACCCGGTTGCCGCCTTGCAAATTGGTACCTTATATTTATTTACAAACTATGTTTGGCAGTTCTTTGAACCGGTTAATAATGTGGCAAATATTTATGCTAGATTCCAACAAGCCCAAGCGTCAGCCGAAAGAATTGTGTCTTTAATTGAAACTGAAATGGAAATTAAAGATTCTGATGAAGTTGTTGAAAAGTATGGAACATTATTTGATTACAAATTAGAGAATTTTGAACCCCTTAAGGGTGATGTGGAATTTAAAAATGTTGATTTTAAATATAAAGTAGGAGAGAAAATTCTTTCTGACTTTAATTTAAAAGTTAAAGCAGGACAAACCATTGCGCTTGTAGGCCACACAGGTGCTGGAAAGACAACCATAATTAATCTTATTTCGAGATTTTATGAACCAACCGCAGGTCAAATATTGATTGATGGTAAGGACTATAAAGCGAGGAGTATGGGTTGGTTACATTCTAATTTAGGATATGTTTTACAAACCCCACATTTATTTAGTGGTTCGGTGATGGAAAATATCCGTTATGGAAAATTAGATGCGACAGATGAAGAAGTGATTGATGCTGCTAAAGCAGTAGAAGCACATGAATTTATCATGAAATTTGAAAAAGGTTATCAAACAGAATGTGGTGAAGGTGGTTCAAGGCTATCGGTTGGACAAAAACAACTAGTATCTTTTGCTAGAGCCATATTATCAGATCCAAAAATTTTAATTTTAGATGAAGCAACTTCATCTGTTGATACTGAAACAGAACAAGCCATTCAAATTGCAATTCATAAATTACTTGAAGGCAGAACATCATTTATTGTTGCACATAGATTGTCAACAATTGTGCAAAGTGATAAAATATTAGTACTAGAAAATGGTCAGATTATTGAACAAGGTTCTCATCAAGCATTGATAGAGGCCAAGGGTTATTATTACAAATTATATACCAACCAATATTCTGAGGATATGTTTAGTCATCAACAAAAATAAGCCTATAACCTATAACTAGTTTATAGGCTTGTCTTTTAGGAGGTTTTTATGAAATTACCAGGTTTTATCGATGGGCATTTACATGTCTTAGGTGTTGGATATTTTCAAACCATTGTAGATTTATCCAATGCACAATCAATTGAAGAAGTGATTAATATCTTAAAGTCAAAAAAAGACGATAAAATTATTATTGGCCGCGGTTGGAATCAAGACCAATTTGCTGAAAATAGGTTAATCACAAAAACTGATTTAAATCAAGTTTCAACCACTATACCAATCGTAGTTACAAGGGTTTGTGGTCATGTCTTAGTCGCCAATGATAAGATGCTTTCCATGGCTGGCATTACTGAAACAACATCACAAGTCTTGGGCGGAAGTTTTGATTTTTCAACCGGCTTATTTAGCGAAAAAGCCATGTCATTGATACATAATAAAATGCCAGCATTAACCAAAAAAGATATTCGTAATTTTCTTAAGTTAGCCAATGACACCTTGATTAAAAATGGAATCACTTCTGTAGCAAGTGATGATTTTTCTTCTTTTAATGTTGATTATGAAATGGTCATAGAAACCATTAAAGAAATGTATGAAGAAAATGAAATCCAAGTAAAAATTACCCAACAAGTGAATTTGCCTTATAAAACATTAAAAGACTTTCTTGAAAAAGGTTATGCCAATAAAGTCATCCATCCCAAGTTTAAAATGGGTCCATTAAAAATATTAGCTGATGGGTCTTTGGGTGGAAGAACAGCGGCCATGATAGAGCCTTATTCAGATGATCCAAGTAATTATGGAATTAAGACATTTACAGATGAAGAATTATTTGAATTAATGAGTTTAGCCGATCAATATGGTATGGATTCAGTGGTACATGCCATTGGTGATGCGACCAGCTTGCAAGTCATTCAAATATTAAAAAAGGTCATTGACCAATCAAAGAGAAAGAACCACCATCACGCTATTATTCATGCTCAATTAACACCAAAAAATCAAATAGAAATGATGGAAGAACTTAACATTGGTGCCATTGTTCAACCAATATTTATGAACACAGACATTAAGATTATTGAAAGTCGTTTGGGTGATAGAATCGATGATATTTATTTGTATAAAACCATGTATGAAAAAATTAATTTAGGATTTTCTACAGATGCACCCATTGAACCAGTAAATCCTTTCTATAATATTTATACAGCAATGACAAACAGAAGCATTAAATATCCGTTTTTAGACAGTTTTAATCCAAAGGAGTGTTTCACTCTTCAGGAAAGCTTAAAGGCTTATACAGTCAACAATTTACCTTATGTATATGAAGATACGCTCAAGGACGATGATTACATCATCATTGATAGAGATTTAAACCCAAATGATCCCGAATCTATCCGAGATGCCTTGGTTGTGAAAACGGTTATTGATGGTGAAGAAGTTTTTTCATTAAAATAAGGAAATAATACTTTTATATTTAAAACAATTATTGTATAATGTTATTTGACGTGCCGGTATGGTGGAATTGGTAGACACGATGGACTCAAAATCCATTGCCCTTAAAAGCGTGTCGGTTCGAGTCCGACTACCGGTACCAAAATAATATGAAGTGGCTTCCAAAAGTTGGAGATATGGTATAGAAAACCATACACTCTAATGAAGGGAGCCTTTTTTATAGCAATAATAATAATTATTAAAAACAAAATAAAAAGCCTCTTAGATTTATCTAAAAGGCTTTTTTTCTTAATTTAAAACTTTTTCTATAAATATTTTAACTATTTTTGGGTCGAATTGGTCACCAGCATGTTTTTTCATCTCTTTGATGGCTTCTTCTTTAGATATACCAGCCCTATAAGGCCTGTCGGCTGTCATGGCCTCATAAGAATCTGCAATGCTTATAATTCTAGAAAATAAAGGAATTTCTTGACCTTTGAGTCCTTGTGGATAGCCTGTACCATCCCACCTTTCATGGTGTGATAAAGCATAAGTTGCCAAGTTTGAATAATGATCTGCGGCCCTTAAAATATTATAACCATTCTCTGTATGCTTTTTCATTAAAAGTCGTTCTTCTTTATTCAACTCTTTTGCTTTGTTTAATATGGCATCAGGTGTAGAAATTTTTCCGATGTCATGATACAAACTTGCAAGTTCTAATTCCTTTAAGTCATCGGATTTTATGCCCATGGCTTTGCCAATTTTTTTGCTGAGTTCAGCAACCACTTCTGAATGTATTTTCTCTCTTGGATTTCTTTCGATAAGGGTTTCATAAATGGCTTGGATGGCCGTATTCCTTGTGCTTTTTCCTTCGGTGATTTTATTCCTATACATTAAATTTTCTGCGTTTTTAATGAGTTCTTCTAAGTCGTGGTTATTTTCTTGACAGGTTTCATAGCCTACGGCAATGGACAGTGGTATATTGTGGATTTTAATGATGGATAAGGCAGATTGAACTTTCTTTTTAAAAGATTCAAGAATTTCTGTTGTGGATTTAGGGATGATTACTCCAAACTCATCGCCACCAATTCTAGCAACAGTTGCATTGTCCGGTGCATGTGATTTGATGATTTCAGCGGTTTGTTTTAAGGCCAAGTCTCCGATTTTATGACCATAAGCATCATTTAGTAACTTAAGGCCGTTTAAATCCATCATCATGAGTCCTAGTGGACAGGTGTGTTTATTGTTTAAATTTGAAAAGGTTTTGACAAAATATCGACGATTGTATAAACCAGTTAAGAAATCGTGATTTGAGATATATTCAATTTCTCTTTGTCTTTCCATTGCTTCAGTGATGTCTCTAGAAATACCAACTGCACCAACAATCTTATTTTCTTCATTGTAAATCGGCGAAATAGAAGATTCAAAATATAAAGTTTTATCATCAATTTGGTATTGCCAATCATAGACATGATGTTGGCCTTTCAAAGCTTGTGAATAAATTTCATCTCTTTCATCGCCATCGTTTCCAAAAACTTCTTTGATGGTTCTTCCGATAAAATCTTGACTTTTTAAATTTAGTTTTTCAACACCTTTTCCAAAAATGGATACAAATCTTTTGCTGGCGTCAATCTCAAAGATGATATCCGCTGTTGATTCCATCAATAAACGGACTCTTTGGTTTTCTATTGTTAATTGGTGTTGAGCTTCTAAGTTTTTAGAAATATAAAATTCTGTTGAATCTAGTGCTTGGTTTATGGCAGAAATGATTGGATGATAATCTTCGATATCATGTGCCTTAATTCGATAAGAAGGATTTAAATTGACATCAATCTTTAAAATTGAGCTGACAAGATTTCTGAAAGGTTCATCAATATGTCTATAATACAAGATAAAAACAGCGATTAAACTGATAAAGACAATGAGAAATACAACCATGAAAACTTCTCGAACCATGACAAGAGGTGAACTGTATTCATTCATAGGTAGGAAAACACCAAGTATATATTGATCATCTGCAATTCGATTGTGGGCTAAAACACCTATTGTGTCGTCAATTTCAACAGAATCCGCAAATCCAGGTTCAGAAAAAGAATCATATTGAAAATTACCAATGGTTAATTCACTGAGAGATAAGTTATTAGATTCTAATTCATGATAAGCAATAAGATGATTGGCATTATCAATTAAAAAAGCAAAACCATCTTCACCAACTTCAGTATTTGTAATGACAGATGATATTGCACTAATGTCGATATCAGTTGATAAAACGCCATATAAGTCATCATTTAGGTAAATCGCTTTTGCAACATTGATGATGATTTTGTCTTCAGTTGCATTTAAATAACCTGGTGTATAAATAATGCCTTCATTTTCAATGGCAAGTTCATACCATGGCCTTGTGGTTAAATCAAAATCAGGTCCAGGGACAAAACCACTTGAATTAATCATAGTGCGATCAGGTTTGCCAAGATAAATGGAATAAAATAAGTCATTTCCATCGGCAATAGAAATCATATAATCCAAAAGTTCACTATCATTATATTTTTCTTCTTGAATATAGAGTTCTAAGTTAGAAATTGTGTTTTCAATTTCTTGAAAATAATATTGGATTTCTAATTTGGTATTGTTTCTTTGATAGATTAAATTTTCTTTTTGCTTATTTTCAATCAGATTGGTTGTAAAGATAAAAGTTCCAATAATTAATGCGAAAATAACGACTGTAAAAATAGAAATAAGCAAATAAGTCTTTTTTATATGTTTCATAAATGCCTCGCTATTTTAGGACTTTAAAATGAGTGATTTCAATCTCGTTTTTTATGATGGGAATCCTTTCCCTTGCTTCTTTAATGAGATCTAAATCTATATCAACACTCATTAAAGCTTCAGACTCATCCAATTCCTTAATGATTTCACCATAGGGATTTACAACCAAAGAATGGCCGTAAGGTTCATAAGGACCAAAGGAGTCCCTAGCTGGGCTTGAAGATATAAAATACATTTGATTGTCTATTGCTCTTGCTCTAAAAGTGGTATGCCAATGTAGTGGACCAGTAAATGTATTAAAAGCAGCAGGCACAAAAATAAGGGATGTATCTAAATCTCTAATCTTTTTAGCCAGATAGGGGAATCGAATATCAAAACAAATCATGAGACCCATTTGGCCAAATTCTGTATTAAAGGTTACAATTTTATTTCCAGCTGATAAACAATCAGCCTCAGAAAATTTGCTACCATCAGGATAGGTGACAGAAAATAAATGTATTTTTTGATACTTGTTTATAATCTCACCTTTTCTATTAAAAATAAAAGAAGTATTATAAATTTTACCATTTTCAGTTTCGGGAATAGACCCACCAATAACATAAGAGTTAAATTTGATGGCAATTTGACTCAGTAACATAAGTACTTCACTGTCTTTATTTTGTTGGTTTTCTTTAAAATATTTCAATTCATAAGGTGTCATAAACATCTCAGGGAAGACAATGAAATCGTAGTTTTCTTGTTGTTTAGACTTTAATAGATTTTCGATATGCTTCATATTATCCTTGACAGTTTCTAGCACTTTGTTTTGTATGATTAATACTTTCAAAGCGACACCTCCTTTTCTTATAGTTTATCATTTTGTAAGGTTTAAGAAAAGATATTTTAAATATTCAGTTCAATCATATATAATGGATGTATGGATAAAATTTGTGAGAACTGCATTTATGGCAGTATAAAAAGTGATTTTCTTGAATACCATGATAAATCAATCATCTTTCTTGAAGGTCAACCATTAGAAAATATATACTCTATACAAGAAGGCTATGTTAAAATGAGCAAGTTTTTAGAAAATGGAGATGAGTTTATCATTGGAGTATTAGGGCCAGGCGATTATATCGCTCTTTTAGCTTTATTACAGGATAAAGAAAATTACATCGCCAGTGCCAGTTGTCTATCAAAGGTAAAATTAAGGGTTATGGACAAGCAAGATGTTTTAGACGCATATGGTTCAAATGCAGCATTTAAAGAAAATTGCTTAAAATGTGCTGTGACACGGTCGAATTTATTCCATACACAGTTACAATTATCAGCAGAAGCTGATATTAAAGAAAAGATTATTATGATTTTAAAGAATTTATCCTATAAATTTGGTTATGAGTATCAGAAAAAGTATGTCATTGAATTGCCTTTTTCTAAAACAGTCTTAGCAAACATCCTTAATATTCGTAGAGAAACACTATCAAGACATCTCAGTGCATTGCAAAAAGATGAAATCATTAAAGTCGAAAAAAATACTTATACCTTAAATTATGTGATTTGAATCACATAAAGTTTTTTGAGATTTGTTATAATAGGTTTGAAAAGAGGGATAGTATGAGTGAATTTATTGATAACAATTCAAAAGAAAGACAAAAAAAATTAAAAGATTTGATTAAAAAAATCCATAATGGTATGCCTATAGACCAAGCAAAAGCCTTATTTAAAAAAGATTTTCAAGAAATTTCTACTGATGAAATTGTTAAACTAGAACAAGGACTAATGGATGAAGGTATGTCTATGGATGAAGTACAAAGCCTTTGTGATGTTCATGCGGCTGTTTTTGAAGGATCAATTTCTGATATTCATAAAACAAAATCAATGATGGATATACCGGGCCATCCGGCCAAAGTTTTCTCAGACGAAAACAAGAAAATCTTAGTCTTGATAGAAAGTGAAATAGAACCCTATATCGGGAAAACGGATCCCAATTCATTTTTAATGTTGAGAATTGGCATTGAAAGACTCATGGAAGTTTCAAAACATTATGCTAGAAAAGAAAACTTATTCTTTCCTAGTTTAGAAAAAAAAGGGATTACTTCAATACCTAAAGTAATGTGGGGTGTTGATGATGAAATTAGACAAGATTTAAAATCACTAAAACAATTGCTTGATGATAAAGAATCTGATTATAAAGTGATTCAAAAAAGAACATTGGCTGTGCTTGAAAGAGTTAAAGATATGGTGATGAAAGAAGAAAATATTCTATTACCAAAGTTATCTGATGTCATGTCTTTCTATGACTGGATTTTAGCGGATAAAGCCAGTGATGAAATCGGTTATTTCTTGGAAGCGCCTAAAGAATCTTGGGCGGTTAAAGAAGAGGACCAAGCCAAAGAAAGCGAATCAGATGTCAAAGGTGAAATGAAGTTTGATGCAGGATCTTTATCACAAGTTGAATTAAATTCAATTCTTAATACCCTACCTTTAGATATGACTTTTGTTGATAAGGATGGTCATGTGAAATATTTCACACAAGGAAAAGAAAGAATATTCAATCGACCAATCACCATCATTGGTAGGCATGTATCATTATGTCATCCACCAAAATCAGTCCATGTTGTGGAAGAAATTATTGAAAGTTTTAAAAATGGTTCAAAAGATTATGAAGACTTCTATATACAACTCAAAGAAATGTTTGTTTACATTCGTTACTTCGCTGTTAGGGACAAGGACAATCAATATTTAGGAACCTTAGAAATCACACAAGATATAAAACCAATCAGGGCCTTAGAGGGCGAAAAGAGACTGATTAGTCAATAATGAAGTTCATATATCTTTTATTGGGCAGCGTATCCCTTGGGCTTGGGGCCTTGGGTGTTGTTCTACCAATTCTCCCTACAGTACCCTTTTTATTGTTGACAGCATATTTTTATTCTAAATCTTCCGACAAGTTCTATAATTGGTTTATCCATACGAAAATCTATAAACGATATCTAGAAGATTTTATTAAAACAAGATCAATGACAAGAAAAAGTAAATGGCAACTCATGATTTTTGTGGATACAATATTAGTCATTTCATTTATTATGGTTGATTATATCCCGGCCAAAATATTAATTGTTGCATTATTTTTAATTAAGCATTATTATTTTTATAAGTATGTTAAAACCGTTTAAACCATAGTTTCTATGGTTTTTTTCTTTGACATTGAAGTTTTTCTTAAGTATGTTACAATATATATAGTGAGAATTGGTGAGGTGTTTTGTGGAAAATATATTGGATGTTGTGATTATTGGGGCAGGGCCTGCAGGCTTAAGTGCTGCCATTTATGCGAAAAGAGCTATGCTTAATTTCGTTGTTTTAGAGAAGTTTCTTCCAGGAGGCGGTATTGCTAATACCTTTGAATTAGAAAACTACCTTGGCTTAGGCAAGGTCACTGGTTTAGAAATGGCTGATTTAATGGTCAAGCATGTTAATGACTTAGGCATTGATATAAAAACTGAAGAAGTAAGACAAGTGTCTTTTGCTCAAACAATTAAAACAATAAAAACAGATAAGACTACCTATAAAACTAAAAATGTAGTGATAGCTTCTGGTGCATCTCCAAAAAAACTAGGTTGTCTTGGTGAAGAAAGATTGCTTGGACGTGGTGTGTCTAATTGTGCAACTTGTGATGGCTTTATTTATAAGAATAAATCCGTTTTAGTTGTTGGTGGTGGAGACGTTGCTGTAGAAGACGCTATATATTTATCTAGAATAGCAAAAGATGTAACTTTAGTTCATAGAAGAGAACAATTACGAGCAGTTAAATCTCTCCAGGAACGTGTCTTTAAAATTGACAATGTCAAGATCCTTTGGAATAGTGAATTAAAAGAAATTAAAGGCAAAGACTTTGTAGAGTCTGCGACCATTTATAATAATAAAACAAATGAAGCATCAAATATTTTAGTTGATGGCATATTTATAGCAGTTGGATATAATCCAAACATTGAATTTTTAGGCAAGGATTTAGATAAAACTGAAAACGGTTGGATAAAAACAAACAATTATTGTGAAACAAATATAAGTGGTGTCTATGCAGTGGGTGATATTAGGGATACGCTTTTAAGACAAGTCGCGACAGCGGTCAGTGATGGTGCAATTGCCATTTCAGATTTAAGTAAAACATTATAAATTGAGGTGATTGCATGCTTAAATACTTACTTAAAAGATTAATTTTCTTTGCCATATCACTTTTCATTATTATGAGCCTAATGTTTATATTGACCAGGGTCTCTATGTTAAGTATATGGGCAATGCCACATCCTATCATAGAAGATTTTAGGATTGCTTGGGCTGAATATTTAGTTTATTTAGAAAAAATTGTAACAGATTGGGATTGGGGACAAACACGTCAGGGTGTACCAATTTGGGCATATGTTTTTGATAAAATGATGGTGACACTCCGGTATAATGTTGTGGCTTTAATCATTTATTTTATAGGTGGTGTTGCTTTTGGTGTTATCGCTGCTTATTATAAAAATAAATTTTTAGATTACCTTATCTCATTCTTCTCAATGTTATTTAATTCAATACCAGGATTTGTTTTCATATTTTTCTTAATTTTAGTATTTGGATATGGCCTGAACTGGTTTCCACCTCAAGAACCTTATGCCAATGCAACTTTACTTAGAACAATTAAAGGTTATTTTATTCCTGTCGTTGCCTTGTCTGTAGGCCCGATGGGAAAAATAGCTCAAACCATTCGTGGTGAAATTATTGAATCAATGCAAACACCACAATATTTATTATTAAGAGCAAAAGGTTTAACAAAAAAACAAGCTTTTTTAAGACATGGACTTAAAGATAGTTTGGTTGTAATGGTTCCAGAACTTATTCCTTTATTTGTTTTTGTAATCAATATGTCATTTGTGATTGAGTATACTTATAATATTAACGGTATTGCACTTTTATTCTTTAAATCTTTAATTAGTTTTGGCGGCATGAATAATGCAATTATTGTGAATACATCAATCGCTGTACCAGTGGGTGTATTATTGGTTGGTATTATCATGGTATTCTCACTGATTACTGATATGACAATGGCCTTCTTAGATCCAAGAATATCCATCAAATCAAAAAAAACTGAAATGTAAAGTTGTAGAAAGGATGAAATATTCCTTTCTTTTTTTACTTCATTTGTGAAGATTTTTTTTAAGTGATATAATAATGATAAAGGAGTGATTGATATGGCTATTAAAGATTTGGTAAAGAAACAAAGAGACTATTATAATACTGGGTCGACAAAAAGTTATAAGTTTAGAAAAGAAGCACTTCATAAACTATATGAGGCTATAAAAACCTATGAAAGCGAAATTAAAGACGCCTTATATAAAGACTTAAATAAAAGTGGTGCTGAGTCTTATTTAACTGAGATTGGTGTAACTCTTAAAGAAATCAAATATTTATCAAAACATTTAAAAAAACTGATGAAAAGAAAAAAAAGAAAAACTGAAATATCTAACTTTCCTGCTAAAAGTTTTATATCGCCACACCCTTATGGTGTGACTTTAATCATGAGCCCATGGAATTACCCAATTTATTTAACACTTGCACCCTTAGCTGGTGCTATCTCAGCTGGTAATACAGCCATCCTTAAGCCAAGTGATTATAGTTCAAATACATCTGATGTGATTGAAAAACTCATCAAGGATACTTTCGAAAACGATTATATAAGCGTTGTAAAAGGTGGGAGAGAAGAAAACCAAGACTTATTAAACCAAAAATTTGATTACATTTTCTTTACAGGTAGTACGACGGTTGGAAAAGTCGTTATGGAAAAAGCATCGAAGAACTTGACCCCAATATCATTAGAACTTGGCGGTAAAAGTCCAACAATTGTTACAAAAGATGCAAACATTGATTTAGCAGCTAAACGGATTATTTTTGGTAAATTAATTAATACTGGACAAACATGTGTAGCGCCAGACTATATACTGATTGATGAAAGAGTTGAAGAGGAATTTATTGGAAGATCTTTGCAATATATTAATGAATTTTTTGGAAAGAACCCGCTTGAAAATGAAAACTATGGAAAAATAATCAATAAAAAACATTATGACAGACTGGTTGGGCTCATGGAAGACCAAGAAATTGCTGTTGGTGGTAAAAGTGATAAAAAGCAAAACAAAATCGAACCAACACTTTTAAGAAATGTTTCTTCAGAATCGCCAATTATGCAAGAAGAGATATTCGGACCTATTTTACCACTTATGACCTATAAGGATCTTAATGAAGCCATTAGTTTTATTCAATCAAGACCTCATCCTTTGGCTTTGTATTTATTCACCCAATCGAGAAAAATCATTGATCAAGTTTTAGAACAATGTCAATTTGGCGGTGGATGTATTAATGACACCATCATGCAAGTCGCTAGCCATTATTTACCTTTTGGTGGAGTAGGCGACAGTGGCATAGGTGCTTATCATGGTAAAGCAAGTTTTGAAACTTTTTCTCACTATCGTAGCATCATCAAAAAATCAACCTTAATAGACATACCTTTAAGATATCAACCATTAACCAATAAAAAGATGAAAATCATCAAGAAGATTCTTAAATAAATGCATTATTCATTAAAAAGGTTAAAAAAAATATCATTTACTACTTAAATTTAAATACTTATGGAAAGAAAGAGAGATAGGCATGGAATTGTTTAAATATAATGAAAAAAGGATTAATAAAATCAATGCATTTATGCAAGGATTACTAAATGCAGAGTCAACAGAAGAAAAGGTGAAAATATTTAGGAAATATGAAGAAGATATTGCCAATATAACGCCTTTAGATATGTTTTACTTGCATAATTATAGTGGTAATGCAGATTTGTCTATTGAAGAAATTAAAGAAAGCGCAAATAAGTTTATCAATGTTTTTCACAAGGGTTTAGAACGGTATAGCGCTCAGTTTAACCATCCTTTATTAAAACTTTTAAACAAGGAAAATGAAAAAATAGAAAAACATTTGAATGTCTTGAAAGCATACTATAAAAGTGGCGATGTTATTAAATATCAAAAAGAATTATTAGATGGTTTTAAAAAGTGTTTAGAATTTGAACTGAAATTCATTAAATTTGAAAATATCATCTTTCCAAATTTAGAAGATAAACTTCCTTCTACAAAACCTTTTGAAGTCTTATGGTCGCTTCATGATGATGCTAGACAACTAATTAAAACATTAATTTCTCTCTTAAAAAAAGAAACTTTAGATACACAGGCGATAATTGAAGGTATTGGAAAGTATTATTACTTAATCTTTGGTATCAATCAAAAAGAAAGGTTAATCATTATGCCCTTGCTTGAAGAATTATTACCAGAAGAAAAATTAAATGCAATGTATAACGAATGCTTAGAATATGGATATGTATTCATGGAATCTCCTCAACCCTTAGAATATGAAGTTGAACAAAAAAGAAGTCGTGAGTGGTTTGAAACAAAAACTGGGTCGCTCAATTTTAAACAATTATCTTTAATCTTAAACCATATACCAATTGATATTACCTTTGTTGATAAAGAGGATAAGGTTAAATACTTTAATGATCGGAAAGAAAGACATTTTCCAAGAAATCCTTCTGTCATAGGTAGATTGGTCAAACACTGTCATCCACCAAAATCAGTTCATATCGTAGAGAAAATAGTGACTGAGTTTAAAGAAAACAAACGTGATGTGGCTGAGTTCTGGATTGAAATGAATCAAACATTCTTATATATAACTTATTATGCGATTAGAGATAAAGACAAACATTATGAGGGTGTTTTGGAAGTCTCTCAAGACGTGACAAAAATCCGAACTTTAGAAGGGGAAAAAAGATTATTATAAATAAGGTTAATAAAAGATTAAGTAATTATTTCAATAAAAAAATCTGATGAACTATAGTTTAATTTAAATGTGAAAACCAAGTCGGATAATTTTATTATATAGATTTTTATGTTATAATATAATGATGACTTTTTGTCATCATTTTTATTTTATGGAGGGTAAATAAATGAAAACAAGTGGTAAAACTCCGCTTTTAAGAGCGAGAAATATTGAAAAAAAATTAGGGATTAAAAGACTATATATTAAATTAGAAGGGGCAAACCCAACGGGGTCAAAATTTGACCGTTTGGCTTGGCGTATTGTTTTTTCTGCCATGTCGCAAGAAAAAACAAATATTATCGCAGATGGGTCCAAACAATACTTAAAAGCTTTGGCTCATTATGCCAACATTTATCACTTGAGTGTAGAGGTTGTTCAGTTTAAAAACCAAAAATGGAAATTAAGTTTGGGTGACCATGTTTCATCAATCGATTATACAAGTAGGTCTAAGCCAAAAACCAATAAATTCTATCATAAAGTTAACCTAGATAAGGAAGATTATTTAGCCATAGAAGGTATGAATCATCAGGAGTTAACATCAATAGCCTTTAAAAGTATTGGTGAAGAGATGATTGATAAGATGAAAAAACCTGCGGATACAGTTTTTTATGCCAATAGTGATGACTATCAAGATAGTATTTATAACGCCTACTTACAAGACTATATGAAAACAAGCCATCCCATGCCAACATTAGTTTCGGTGAAATCAGAAAAAAATTCTGATGATAATAATCAAGATATCCTTGTTAATGAAGAATTGATTGCTGAAGCATATTCACTATTAACCAAATTAGAACATCTAAAAATGAAAAAAAAGGCTGCAATTCCTTTTGCTGGATTTTTAGAGAAATATCATGGTGGTGAAATAGAAAAAGGCCACCATGTGATTGTTTTGGATACTGCTAAAACTAGAGTTGATATCCGAAGATTAGAGACTTTTGATGAAATATCAAAAGAACAGTTATTGGATTATGTTGACCATTACTTAGACAGATATTCTGACCCTTTAGAAGATGCTGATGATGCATTGGAAAATGCAATTGAAAAGGGTTTTATCTTAGTCGCAACCAGGGAAGAAACCGTCGATGGAGTATGCGTCATTGTTAACATGGGCTTTGATAAATTTATTCCAACCTATCATCTTGCTTATATCGGTACCAATCCTCAAAGTAAGGGAAGAGGCTTGGGAACCGAACTTATTGAGTTTGCAGTTGATTTAGCAGATGGTAATATTTCATTGCATGTTGATTTAGATAATTATGGGGCTAAGAAATTATATGAAAAAATGGGATTTAAACATGTATATAATCGAATGATTTTTCAAAATGAAGAATAATCATTAATATCTAAATTAAAACATTTTCACTTTATGATAGTGAAAATGTTTTTTTTATGACAATTGCTTATAAATATGATAATATATTTAATATGAAAAACAGACGACATATTAATGAATTAGCATACTTTTCCATCCTTAGTGGATTTACATTTTTTATCTGGTTAAATCAACTAGATTTTCTTGGCATGACTATATTTGTCCTTGCCAGTTTTTTCGTTTTAATTTTTGTTAAGAATACAATTCATGTTGTTCCTTTTATTTTTAACATGCTCTTTATGATTAGTCAAACAGAATGGAGTTTGGAATCGATTCCGGTTTATTTATATGTCTTACCAATCATTCTAACCCTTGGATTTATTGTTCACTATATTAGGTTTAAGGAAAAGAGAGAAAAACAAAGTATACTGGTTAAACCTTTATTATTAATGTTCCTTGCTATTGTTTTATCAATCATTAATACAGAAATTTTTGATTTAAATTATATATTTTACATTGGTATTGGGGCCTTTTACTTGTTGATTTATTTATTCTTTGTGAATACAATCAAGGGTGAGAATTTAGATTATTTAATAAAACTATTCATTGTTCTTGGACTTTTAATTTCGACACAAGTTCTTTATTATTATTTAAGCACAGGCGATATTGCTGAGGCACTTACGACCAGTAGGGTTGATTTGGGTTGGGGCATATCTAATTTTATTGCGACTTATTTAATTATGTTTATTACCGCAACGATTTTTTATATTAAAACAAAAAAGTATAGACTTATCACAGTCATCATTGTGGCATTTGAAATACTTATGTTAATATTTACCCTTTCAAGAGGTGGTGTTTTATCTTTTATTGCCATCCTGCCACTCTTATTATATTACCTTTATCACGGTCAAAAAAATAAGATTGAACTGACCTTATATTTATTTATGATCTTAGTGCTTTTGGTCACTGTTTTTGTGATTCGGACCGATTATTTTATACCTTTATTTGAAAGGTTTAAAACCCTAGATCTTTATGATGGCTCTGGGCGTGTTGAATTATGGAAACAAGCCCTTGAAAAGTTTAAAGAACATCCAATTTTAGGTGCCGGATTATTTGCTAGGGTCGAGGGCGATTACTTTGGCTTTTATCATAATACCATTTTGCATACCCTCGCAACTTTAGGTGTGATTGGGTTGATTTCCTTGTTATGGCAAGCCTATGGGGTGGTTAAAGTCATTTTCACCAAATTAAATTTAGAGAAAGGCATATTATTCATTGCTTTAGTTGGTGCCAATATACACGGCATGATTGATAATGTTTATTTCATGCCCCAGTACATGATTATTTTCTTTGTGATTGTTGCAGCGATTGAAATTCACAATGAAAGCCAAACCATGAAACCAAGAATATGGAGGCCAGAAAATGTCAAAAGATAAAAAAATGAGTTCTGAAAAGAGAATGCTCTTATCTTTTATTTTAAACTTTATTTTTACTATTTTTGAATTTATAGGTGGACTATTAACGGGTTCAATTGCCTTAATGAGTGATAGTGTTCATGATTTTGGTGATTCTATATCGATTGGCGTCGCCATATTTTTAGAAAAGAAATCAAAGAAGAAACCTAATTACAAATACACCTATGGTTACTATAGATTTTCTTTGCTTGGTGGTTTAATTTCTTCATTTGTTTTAATTATGGGTTCGACCATAATCATTTATAGGGCCATAGAAAGATTAATCAATCCAGAACCATTATTAGACCCTCAATTACTTGTTATTTTTGCTGTGGTTGGTGTTGTGGTTAATGGCTTGGCGGCTTATAATGCTTCAAAAGGCACTTCAGCCAACGAGAGAGTGATTTCTCTTCATTTATTAGAAGATGTATTTGGTTGGGTTGCCTTATTAATTACCGCCTTAATAATCAATATTTTCGATGTTCATATTTTAGATGTCTTATTATCATTATTGTTTAGTTTGTACATCATTTATCATGTCATAAGAAATTTAAAGGATATATTGGAAATCTTTTTAGAAAAAGCACCAAGTAGTCCTAAAATTAGTGAAATTAAAGAAAAACTATTAAAAAATGAAGCAGTCTTAGATATTCACCATGTACATTACTGGACCCTTGAAGGTTCTATTCCTATCATTACCTTTCATGCAGTCGTTTCAAAAGATAAAACACCCAAAGAAATTCATAATATTCAAAATGAGATTCATGAATCTTTAAAAGATTTAGGCATCGATCACATGACTGTTCAAATTGAATTTTCTGGTCTTGATTGTTTAGCAGACGATTGTGATGATATTGAAGCGAGAAAAAAACATCAACATCATCATTAGGAGGTAAAAATGCATACTTATATAAAAAAACTTAAAGAACGTCTTTTAGACCATGATATAAGTGAAGACTTATATCATCAAATTTTAAAAGATTACGAAAAAGAAGTTACAAATAATCAGACTGATGATTTAAAACCTGTTGAAGAAGAAGTTGAAGACATCATCAAAAAATATGATTTAAAACTAAAAGAATATGAAGATAAAGAAATTTCTACTACGATTGCTTTGGCACCCTTTGTAAGTTTAATGACCTATTTGATTTTAGGCTTTGGTTTTGATTTTTGGCATCCTGGTTGGTTGGTATTTATTATCGTCCCACTCTTATTATTGGTGTTTTCTGTCTTTCATGACGATTTATTGGCTGGCATCTTAGCTTTAATTCCTTTTGCTATTATCTTTAGTTACTTTTTTGTGGGATTTAATTACCATATTTGGCATCCAACCTGGTTAATCTTTATGTTGTTGCCGGTTATTGGCGTTTTTACCCATTATCGTAAGAAAGGAATGATATCATTTTTATTTGCTTTAAGTCCTTTTCTTACAGTTATATTGTATATCATACTGGGTAGTTATTTCCACTTGTGGTCTAGGGCATGGGTTGTTTTTTTATTGGTCCCAATGATTGCCACCCTTCATGAAAAAAACAAGAAAAGACTCCTCATATTCGAAATATCCTTATTGATTTCTATGGCCATAGGAATCATTGTCCCTTATATAACCAATTCTTGGGGATATGCTTTCTTTGGCCTTTTAATACCATCAATCGTTTTTATTAGTTTTGGAGAAGATAGTATCATAAAGTTCTCTAAAGAAACAGTTTTTGATTGGCTAATGGTTTTGTTTTTGGGTACACTATATTTGATTTTTGGTATTTTATTTGATGCTTGGGCTTATGGTTGGATGGTTTTATTGGTTATTCCTATATATGAAATCATTAAACAATCCCCAGATCATTTTAAATTTTATTATATAATGCCTTTTGTCTCGATAATTATTTTCTTTTCCTTAGGATACTTCTTTGATTTATGGGCATATTCATGGTTGGCATTTGGATTAATCATCATATCTTACTTGATTGAGAGAGACTAGTATATGGAAAATAAAAAAATAAAAAAAAGAATATGGGAACTTGATTTTTTACGTGGACTTGCGATTTTAATGATGGTTTTTGACCATTTGATGTTTGATTTCGCTTATTTAAAAGGTTATTTTTCAAACTTTTATGAAGTCAATAATTCAATGTTTAATTGGCTTAATGATTTAGGCATTATGTATTGGAATTCAACCCTTAGATTCATCGGTCGAGAATTTTTTGTTTTATTATTCCTTTTAATATCTGGCATCAGTTTTACTTTTAGTAAAGATAACTTAAAAAGAGGTTTAAAACTTTTAATTGTCGCCATCGTCATTACTTTGGTCACTTATCTTGTGGATCAATTTTTGAATTTTGGGGTATTGATTGTATTTGGCGTTATCCATATGTTTGCAGTAAACACCTTATTAACTGTTCTTATACGTAAACTAATAAAAAATGAGATTTTTATCTTGTTGTTAGGAATGTTAATTCTTACATTTTCATTTATTTATGGATTATTCACACCACCCTTTGTGAGTTTATCCTTTGAAAACCTACCTAAAATCATTTTGGGATTCGGACGATTTGGCGCTGATCATTTTGGTGTTTTTCCTTATTTAGGAATTATTTTGATTGGTACAGTTGTGGGACAAACTTTCTATAAAAACAGATTATCATTGATGCCACAAGTGAACCTATCTCAAAAGAATGTCTTTTTGCTTGCTGGGCGTTATTCCCTATATATTTATGTGGTTCATCAACCAGTGGTTTTACTATTTGTTTCAATATTTGCATATATCTTTGGTTACCGATTTTAATAAATAGGAGGCATTCATTATGAAAGTAGATTTAACTCTTTATCAAGCTTTGGCTAAAACAGCTTCAAATTATAGTACAAGAAATGCATTGTTATTTAGAGGTAAGTATTTAACTTATGAGCAAGTCATGACAAAAATTGATTACCTTGCTGGTGGTTTAACCGAATTTGGTTTAAAAAAAGGTGATGTTATCACCTTTGCCTTGCCAAATGTTTTTGAAGCGGTTTTTGGTTTTTATGCAGGTTCAAAACTTGGTTTAAAATGTCACATGGTACATCCAATCACACCAGTTAAGCAAATGAAAAAACATATGGAAGAAACTAAGAGTCAAACTATTGTGGTGATGGATACCTTTTATGACCACTATAAAGAACTATTAGAAGACAATAAAATCACCATGTTTTTAGTCAATCCTGTGGAAGAATTTGGTTTTTTACTCAAAACGATCTACAAAGTCATCAATCGAAAAAAATTAAAAAACATTAAATTCAACCAAGGTCTTCGTAAATTTTCATCTTTATATAGCAAACTTGTTCTTAATGTTACCAATATTAATCCTCAATCAAGTGCTGTTTACTTACACAGTGGTGGCACTTCTGGAGAACCAAAAACAATTGAATTATCACATCAATCGATTAATTATTTGGCTTCACAAGCCAGTTATATCATGGGCGTCAATGATTTTGAAAACAAACATATGTTGGCAGTACTGCCAATGTTTCATGGGTTTGGCCTATGTATGGGTATACATGGCATGTTAATTAATGGAGGCGTTAATACTCTAATGCCTAAATTTGATGCTTCTGAAGCTGTTAAATTGATTGCAAAAAATCGAATTAACTATTTGATAGGTGTTCCATCTTTGTTCGAAAGTTTGTTGAAACAAACTGGTTTTAATTCTTTAAAAATGAAGTATATCGATCAAGCTTTTGTTGGTGGAGATTATGTCAGTACAGATTTAAAAAAACGTTTTGACCAACAAATGATTGATAATGGCTCACCAGCAAGACTTTTGGAAGGCTATGGGCTCACAGAAGTTGTAACGGTGTGTTGCGTGAATACATTGGATGACCATAATCCTCAATCTGTAGGTAAGGCTTTGCCTGGAATTTCTATTTTAATAAAAGATTTAGAAACTGATGAGATTTTACCGGTGAATGCAAATGGCGAAATTATTGTCACAGGTCCAACAGTCATGAATGGTTACTTAAATGATTCACAAGCAACCAAAGAAACTTTTTTTGACTATGACGGAAAAACTTGGGTGAAAACAGGCGATTTGGGTTTCATGGATAAAGAAGGCTTTATACATTTCAAACAAAGGCTTAAGAGAATTATAAAGGTTCTTGGCATTCCTGTCTTGCCAGCAGAAATAGAGAATTTGTTGATGGATTACGATCAAATAAGCGAAGTTGCTGCTGTTTCTCTACCGGACGATGAAAAGGGCAATGTTGTGAAATTATTTATTGTATGGAAAGACAAGTCAAATCCAATATCTGATCAAGAAATTAGGACAATCATTAAAGAGAATATCAGTATATACGCCATGCCAAAATACATCGTTAGCTTAGAAGAATTACCTAAAACACCTATTGGAAAGATTAATATCCTTGCTTTGGAAAAAATGTAAAAAAAAGACCAAAATCAGTGATTTTGGTCTTAAATTTAATAATATTTAGTAAGTTTGATCGAACATTCTATTGTCTAAATTTTTAAAGTAGAATACGACCAATTCAGATAACAATGTCTGAATTTTTTGTTCATTCATGATGTTGTTCTTAAAGATGAAGAATACTGCTTCAACAAAACTTTTGGAAATAACTTCTAAGAAACTTCTTGTGAATTTTCCCGGATAGTATTTGCTGACTTTAAGAATAATTAAATTCTCTATTTGACTTCTTAATCTTTGGTGATGTGTACCAGAAGAATTAAAAATCATAATAAATATTTCCTTGGTGTAAGGTCCAATTACTTTCATGACATAGCGAATGAGTTGATCTAAATCCTCTTTAGATTTAATTACTTTGTTTGATGTATGTTGATCAAAATCCGATAGCATATCTATTGCTTGTTCAGCAGGGGCCAATACAGCATCAAATAATTCTTTTTTATTCTTATAGTATCTATAAATATTACCGACAGTAATGTTGGCATTGTGAGCGATGTCTCTCATATTTGCACTTTGATAATCTTTCTGGAAAAACTCAGACACAGCACTTTGTACTATGGCTTCTCTAACGCTTTCTTTTAAGACTTGCATGACAAACCTCCTTTATCATGTTTAATTAAAAACATCATATCTTGTTCTTAAGTTTATTATACAAAAATATACAAGTATATGCAATTGATTTACTTTATAGATGAGTGATAGAATAAAATCAATCATAAATACCACAAAAAGAGTGTGTATTATTGACACACATGAATTTAAGTTATATAATTTTAATATATTGAGGGGTGAATGTATGAAGAAGTTTTTTGGTAATCTCTATATCTTTATATCGCTGTTGCTCGTATCATTAGTTGCTATTCCTTGGAATAACTTTAATGTATGGGGTTTACAGTATAATTTTTTGACTACATTAAGGAATAATGAATTTAAAATTAAGCTTGGAATTTTCATTTTCCTATTCATTATAAGTCTTATTTTCCTAATTATTTCTAATAAAGAACATAAAAAAAATAATGAAGTTACACGATTAAGCGCTTATGCCACAACCGTTCCTATTATTGGATATTGTGTGGCGTTTTTGTCTCATTTAACTTATATGATTTATACGGACACCAACCTTGCTTTAGGCATTGGCGTCAGCAATATGAATTCTATTTATTTATTGGCGGGCCTAGGCTTAATACTATTAAGTTTAATTCTCTCTCCAATCTTTATTAAATCATTTAGAAAAGTGAGAGTTGGTGTTAAAACGTTTTATTTCTTCATGTTCTCATTCTTTGCTGGTCTATTTGCTTTACTAGCATACGCATTTAAGACTTATAGAGCTGAAGACTATTTTGGTATGAGTGCTAAATACATGGCATTGATTATACCTTTGGTACTTGTTGTTTATATTATTTGTGTTATTGTTAATTTAAAACATAAAGAAAAACATCAGTTCGATTCTTATGATGAACAAGATGATTTTGATCAAAGCGTATTATCAAGTAACAAGGACATCGCATCACAAGCAAACAGAATAGAACCAAACGAAAATTTATATCAAGCAGTTAATGTTGATCCTGAATTTTCTAAACAAAATAAGCAAAGAAACAAACCCAACTCAATTGAGTACTATATAGAAAAACCTAAAATGTTCAAACCTTTGAATCCGACATTTGATAAGCTTGTACAACATGTCAAAGAGTTTCCTGACGTGATTACCAAAATGGATGAAGAAAAAATCACTTTTTATGTTTCAAGAACACCTTTCTTAGTTTTAATGAACTATGGTGATTATTATCGTATGGCCTTCCGCTACGAATTAGAAGAAGGTATTCGATTGATTATTAAATATCCAACCATATCCAAAAATAAATCTACACGTGAAGAGTTATGGTTTAAAGCTAATAATTACGGTGACTTACCTAAAGAAATTATATATAAAATCGTTAAAAACGCATACGACCTTGTTTCAAGATAAGAATTTAACCAATAAGATAAATCTTATTGGTTTTTTTTTACGCTTAAGATGCTTTTTTTAAAAAATGAATAGAATGGTTTTTTTTATTATGATATAATATTATTTAAAGAATTTGATGACCACTTAATTTTTTTATTATTAAAGGGGTTTATATGACGGACGGAATCATTCTTGCTGGCGGGTATTCATCTCGTTTAGGTAAAAACAAAATGAATGTTTTATTTAAAAACAAACCAGTCATTATTCACACAATCAATCAAATGAAAGCCGCGTGTGAAAATGTGTATTTAGTGACGGGCTTTTATCATGACGAAATCACAAGACTTGTTAAAGATCTTGATGACCTGCATGTAACCTATAACCCAAACTATGCTCAAGGTATGTTTTCATCAATTAAGCATGGTGTTCAATATGTTCAAAACAATTTTTTCATTATTCCTGGAGATTATCCATTGGTTAATGGTGAAATATATAATCAATTAAAGCTAGGCACTAAAGCGATACGTGTGCCTAGCTTTTCTTTTAAATTAGGCCACCCTATATACTTTGATTATGGATTCAAAGAGAAGATTTTAAATACAAACCTAACTGATTTAAAGACATTTAGAAATCAATATGATTTCGAAATTATAAATGTAAACAATTCTGGGATTTTATTTGATATAGATACTTCAGAAGATGTGGACAAATTAAGGGAAAAGGAGTGATATTTTGAACGTGAATGAATATGTGGTTGTTGATGGTGTCGAAGAAGCCTATCAATTACTAAACCAAGACAAGAAAAACCAGATTATAGCTGGTGGTGCTTGGTTAAAATTATCAGTGAAAGAGGTAAACAAACTTATTTCACTTGATCATTTATCTTTAAACTATATCAATGAAAAGAAAGATTTTATAGAAATTGGCGCTCTTACAACTTTAAGAGACATAGAGATGAATCCATTAATCAAAGATTTGGATCATGGAATACTTTCTGAAGCTATCTCCAAAATAATGGGTGTAAACATTAGAAATCTAGCAACCATAGGTGGTAGTGTGATGGGTAAATTTTCTTTTTCGGATATATTACCAGTTTTATTGGTGATGGATTGTACCCTGTATTTTCATCATAAAGGTGAAATGGGCATTGAAGAATTCGTCAGTACAAGAGGCCATGAAAGAGATGTTTTAACCCATATAAAAATCAAAAAACAAAGACGAAAATCTTTTTTTAAAAGAGTTGCTCATACAGCTTTAGATTTTTCAATGATTAATATGGCCATTGTTTATGATAAAAACTTTACAATTTCAGTGGGTTCTCAACCAGGTATGGCCATGCTTTGTAAAGAAACGATGTCTTTTTTAAACAAAGTTGAAAAATTTACAGAAGAAGTCATTGAAGAAGCATTGGGTATAGCATCTAATGAACTAAATTTATCAAGTAATTTAAGAGCAAGTAAAACCTATAGACAAGTCTTGGTAAAAGCTTATCTAAGACGGGGAATTAGACAGGTGATAAAATGAAGATAAAAATTAACATTAATCAAGAGGATAAAGTATTTGATGTTGAACCCAATGAATACTTATTAGATGTATTAAGGCGCTATCACTATACAAGTGTCAGAAGAGGTTGCGACAACACCTCTTGTGGTGTTTGTACTGTCTTATTGGATAAAAAACCAGTTCCTTCTTGTTCTTTGCTGGCTGTAAAAGCCAATGGTCATCAAATAATAACCGTCGAAGGTATTCAAGAAGAAGCAGATAAATTAGGAAGATATTTTGGCGATGAAGGCGCTGATCAATGTGGTTTTTGTAATCCTTCAATGGCCTTAACTGTATATTCATTAAAAATGGAAAATCCAAAAGCAAGTGATGATGAAATTAATCAGTATTTGGTCGGTAATTTATGCAGGTGTACAGGCTATGTGGCTCAACATGATGCCATTAAGAAATATTTGGGTGATCAATCATGAAGATAGTTAATCATAAAACACCATCTGTTGATGGATTGGGTATCATGAAGGGTAGAAAAGCTTACACTGATGATTTTGCTGAACAAGACTCATTAATTGTGAAAGTCTTAAGGTCACCTCATGCATTTGCGAAAATAAAAAAAATTGATGATCAAGCCGCAAAAGCACTAGACGGTATAGAAATGGTTTTAACCCATAAAGATTTTAAGCGCAATGCCTTTACAAGAGCTGGACAAGGATATCCAGAACCTTCTCCCCATGATAAGTTTGTTTTGGATGAATATGTAAGGTATGTTGGCGATGAAGTTTTGGCGGTTGTTGGAATCAATGAATCAATCTGCCAAAAAGCATTAGACTTGATCAAGGTTGAATATGAAATCTTAGAACCAGTTTTAGATTTTGAAAAAGCCATGGACAATGAAGTCTTGGTTCACCCAGAAGAAGATATTTATGAAATGTTTCCAATCGGATTTGAACCTAAAAGAAACATCGCTGCCAGTTACCATATGGAAATTGGTGATGTTGAACAAGTTTTAAATGAATGTGAATACACCATTAAAGAAACATTTTATACCCAAGCACAAGCACATGTCATGTTAGAGCCTCATACAGTCAATGCAAGAATGGATTATCAAGAACGACTGATTATCTATAGTGCAACTCAAACACCATTTCATATCAGACGTATTCTTTCTCAAACCCTAGAAATTCCTCTGTCAAAAATAAGGGTGATAAAGCCAAGGGTTGGTGGTGGCTTTGGCGGTAAACAAGCCATTCACGGAGAAATGTTGGTTGCTTATGTAACCTATAAGACTGGAAAACCCGCTAAAATGACCTATACAAGAAAAGAAGTCTTTGAGTCTACATATACAAGGCATCCTATGAAATTACAAATCTCTTTAGGTGCAGATAAGAATGGGGTTTTAAAAGCAATCGATGCTCATGTTTTATCTGACACAGGCGCTTATGGAGAACATGCCTTAACGGTTTATATGGTTGCCGGTTCTAAGGTTTTGCCATTATATAATAAAGTAGATGCTGTTAGATTTTATGGAGATGTTGTTTACACAAACCATGTCTCTGCAGGTGCATTTAGGGGTTATGGCGCAATCCAAGGTAATTTTGCTTTAGAGTCTGCGGTTGATATCTTATGTAAAAAAATGAATATGGACCCTCTAGCATTTAGACAAATGAATATGATGAAAGAAAATGAAACGTCACCTATATTTGCGATTATGGGTGAAGGTACTGAAGGTACTGCCATGAATATGGAAACATGTAAGTTAGAAGAATGTGTTTCTCGAGGTAAAGAATTGATCGGTTGGGATAAAACATATCCTTTTGTTGAAGAAGAAAATAAGATTCGTTCAGTTGGTATGGCCATAGCCATGCAAGGCAGTGGTATCCCATTAATTGATATGGGAAGTGCAAGCATTAAGTTAAATGACGATGGATTTTATAATCTAATGGTGGGGGCCACAGAGATTGGCCAAGGTAGTGACACTGTCCTCACTCAGATTGCTGCAGAAGTCTTAATGACAAGTGTGGATAAAGTCATTATATATTCTTCAGATACTGATTTGACCCCTTTCGATGTTGGGGCTTATGCTTCAAGTACAACATTTGTCTCAGGTAATGCAGTTTTTAGAGCCGCCACTGAATTAAAAGATAAGATGCTGGATGAAGCAGCCAGAATTTTTAAAGCCAACAAAGAAGACCTTGACTTTGATGGTGAAACTTTTAAATATGGTGAAATTGAGTTGTCTTTGGTAGATTTTTCCAATGAAATCACTTATTCAGAGGCACAAAAACAATTACAAGTAACATCAAGTTATGTTGGTCCAAAATCACCACCACCATTTATGGCTGGATTTATTGAAATTGAAATTGATAAAGAAACTGCTGAAATAGACATTTTGAATTATGTAAGTGTTGTTGATTGTGGGACCACGATTAACCCAATGCTGGCCAAGGGCCAAGTCGATGGCGCCATTGTACAAGGACTTGGTATGGCAATGTTCGAAGATGTTAAATACACAAAAAAAGGAAAAATGATTTCAGGAGATTTATTAAATTATAAAATACCAACAAGATTGGATATTAAAAAATTAACGACTGAATTTGTAGATTCTTATGAAGAAAGCGGACCATTTGGTGCAAAATCAGTTGGTGAAATTGGTATTGACACACCACCAGCAGCACTTGCAAATGCAGTTGATAATGCCTTTGGCATAAGAATTAAATCATTACCAATTACAGCAGAAAAAATATTAGAAAAGAAATGGGAGATAGAAAATGAAAAATAATAAATTAGAATTAATCGTTAAAATTGTATTCTTTGGGGCACTTTGGGGTGTTGTAGAAGCAAGTCTAGGTTATGTATTGCATTTTTTACCAATGCTAATTTCAGGAACAATCATGTTCCCAATTGTAATTTTTATTTTATATCATGCATATAAGAGTATGGGAACGAGAAAAGCAATTTTCTTTGTTGGAATGATTGCGATTGCAATTAAATCAACAAACTTATTGTTACCAATGTTACCGGCAGTTAAAACAATCAATCCTATGATTGCTATGTTTTTACAGACTTTATTGGTCTTTGCAATTATTCCTATGTTGGAATCTGACAATAACATTGCCAAAGTTTCAGCTGTTATGGTCGCAAGTATTGGGTGGCGTTTAGGAGTTATCGGATATTTTATAGTTAATTATTATATGACTGGTTTCTTCTCATTCCGCTTAGAATCATTTGAAACTATTTTTACATTCACGGCAATTGAAGGGCTTGTTTCTGGATTATTAGCCATTGTTTTAGTAATTGGTTTAAATAAGATAAAATCTTTTAGAAAAATTGACCGTATCAATATTCACCCTTTAGTTTCCGCATTAACACTTGTTTTAGCCCTTGTATTTACCTTGATTAAGTTTTAGGTGATCGAATGGATATTTTCAAACTCATAAGTGAATTTAAACAAATAAACAAAACGATGATGGCAGTGACAGCGGTGAAAAAAGAAGGTGCTGGTCCTGTTGAGGTTGGAAAGAAAATGATTGTACTAGAAGATGGCAAGAGTATTGGTACTGTTGGTGGGGGTGCAATCGAGTATTACGCACAAAAAAAAGCGAAGGAATTATTAAAAACTAAAAAAAGTTTATTAGAAACCTATGTCTTAGATGAAGGTAAAGTGAGGCCGGAATCGAAAACTTTACCCATGGTTTGTGGTGGGGTTGTTACATTGTTCTATGAGTATATAGGACCTAAAGGCACCATTTTCATTTTCGGGGGAGGCCATGTCGGCCAAGCCTTGGTTAATATTTTAAAAACCATGAATTACCATGTAACAGTTATTGATGAACGAAAAGAAATTATTGATAAATTTGAAGGCGCTGATGTTTTGGTCAATGAATCTTTTGCTGGATTTATTGATAGAGACACCATTCAAGATGGAGATTATATCATAGTCTGTACACCAAGTCATAAACACGATTACCATGTGATTAATAAAATATTAGAAAAGAAAATCAAACCTAATTATTTAGGGATGCTATGTTCGCCAGACAAGATTAAAGCTTACTTAAAATCTACCTATGAAACTTTTGGAAAAGACATTGATTTATCTTTCTTTTATTCACCAATTGGTTTAGACACCGGCGGTATGACACCAGAAGAAATCGCCATATCAATCATTGCAGAGATTTTGGCGATAGCCTATGGTAAAACAGGTCATAAACATATGAGGGATGTTCTCGATGGTAAAGATTGTTACTGGAAAGATTAACACTTATAAATCCACTAAATTAAAAAAACACTATGAAGACCATTTATTAGGGGATGGTTTTATTGCTAAAAAAAATATGCAAGGAAAGCTTGTCCATAGCTATGATTTGGTCAAACTTTCAACGAATAAAAGCCTACCTTATATCATCCGTGATAAATTTTATGATGGTTCTTCAACACTTGCCTTTAAAATAGGCCCTTATTGTTTCCTTAAATCAGGACTTGATTATTTGGAAAATGAAATTGATAAAATGATTGAAGAAGGATGTTCACCAATTTATATTGATGAAATTTCTTTATTAGAATTGAATGAAAAAGGCTTATATAAAATATTTAAAAGATTGTTGGCTTTAGATATTGATTTATGTATTGTGGTTAGAGAAGATTTATTGGAAAAAGTATTGGAGAAGTTTTCGATTGAAAAATATGAAATAATAGGTGATTAGATGTATGATTTAGCCATAGTCAATGGGAAAGTATGGATTGATGATGATTTTGTTTCCACAAATGTTTATCTTCAAGGGGATAAAATAGCGAAAATAACTGATGAATATTTAAATGCACATGAATCATTAGATGTTCATAATGATTTTGTGATGCCAGGCTTAATCGATCCACATGTTCATTTTGATTTAGACTTAGGTTCCATTCACTCAAGGGATGACTTTTTATCAGGAAGTCGTCAAGCTGTTTATGGTGGCATTACAACTTATATAGACTTTCTTGACCCTGTTGATAATCCAGATGACTTAGAACTTGCCTATAAAAAAAGGAAACAGGATGTAGAAAAAAGTTATGTTGACTATTTTTTTCATGCGACCATAAAAAATCCCCAATGTGATTTGGAAGATTTCGTAAAAAAAATGTTATCTTTAAATATGCGTTCACTGAAAGTATTTACAACTTACTCAGATTCTAATCGACGTACTTATGACAAGGATATCATTGAACTATTGAAACTATCAGAACAATATAAATTCTTATTATTGGTTCATATTGAAAATGATGAATTAATCAATTTAAATTCAAAGTTTTTATATAAGGAATTATTAAAGTCTAGGCCTTCTTTAGCTGAAGAAAAAGAAGCATTGAAGTTAGCAGGTTATGTAAGAGAATTTGGTGGATATTTGTACATGGTTCACTTGAGTTCAGGAAAAACCCTAGAAAAGTTAAAAAACCAATTTGCTGATATTATGAATAAGAAGTTTTTTATAGAAAGTTGTCCTCAATATTTCTTATTTACCAATGACTTTTTAGAAAAAGAAGACGGCTATCTTTATACATTAGCGCCACCTTTAAGGACAAGAGAAGAAAGAAAATCCTTAAGAAATCAATTTAAAGATATTTATTCAATTGGCACAGACCATTGCTCTTTTAATAAAGCTGACAAAATCAACTTGCCTTTATTTAAAATGCCTCTTGGGATTGGCGGTATAGAATTTTCCTTTGATATGATGTATGGTCTTTTTGGTCAAGAAGTCATAAATAAAATGTCAAAAAACATTTCAAAATTATATGAAAAATTAAGTCAGCAAGGCAGAATCATTGAAGGAAACTTAGGCAATTTAGTGGTTTATCATTTAGAAGATTCTGTCATTGAAAGTCACCACGGAAAAACCGACCATTGTTTATATCTTGGCCGCACGAGAAATGGCTACTTTGTTCATTCTCTACTAAGGGGCCGCTATATACTCAAAGATAGAAAACTTTTAGAACCCATAGGGAAGGAGTTATAAAATGTATGCACTGATCCATGCAAGAATATATGATTATAGGGACTATATCGAAGACGGATATATTATTTTTGATCAAAAAATAAGAGATGTTGGAGAGATGGGTGCTTATAAGAAGAATAAAGATCATATAGAAATTAATTGTTTTAATAAGTTAATTATCCCTAGTTTTGTAAGTGGACATACGCATTTATATTCAACCTTTGCTAGAGGTGCTAATTTATCATTCAACCCTAAAAACTTTTTAGATATATTAAAACAAATGTGGTGGAAGATCGACCATTTTCTTGATTTAGATATGATTTATTATTCTGCTTTAATGGGTGGTATTGACCAATTGATGAATGGCACAACTACTTTAATTGACCACCATGCTAGTTATCAAGTCAAAGATTCTTTAGAAACAATTAAAAAGGCTTTGGTTGATAACTTAGGATTAAGAGCACTTTTAGCTTTTGAAACCAGCGATCGATTTGATGTTTCAGAAGCCATTAAAGAGAACGTTCATTTTATTGAAAACAATCATCAAGAAGACATATCAGGATTATTTGGTATGCATGCTTCACTCTCCTTGTCAGATGAAAGTTTAAAAAAGATTTCAGAAAATTTAAATGGAAATGGTATTCACATTCATGTTGGTGAAAGTCAAATGGATGAAGACGAATCTATAAAACATTACCAAATGAGGGTTGTTGAAAGATTGGATAAATTTGCTTTGATTAATGAAAAATCATTATTGGTCCATTGTACACATATTAACGAAGATGAGATGGACATCATTAAAGCACGAAAAGCAACCATTGCCATTAATCCAACTTCTAATTTAAACAACGCTGTTGGCATATCTCATGTTAAGAAGTTCATGGATAAAGGTATTCGGGTCATTATCGGAAATGATGGATTAACCTTATCACAACCATTTGAATATATGAACACACTTTATTTAACGCATTTAAAGAATGAATCTCCAACTGCATTTGGACTTAATGATTTAAAACAATTAATTATCAATACTTATGAATATACCAACGAGCAATTATCAACTAAATTAGGAAAAATAGAAAAGGACTCAGAAGCTGATCTTTTAGTTGTTCCATATAAACCATATACACCAGTTGATGAAAACAATATTTTTGGCCATATTTTTTATGGATTATTTCCCGGCTTTAAACCTGAAAAAGTTTTTGCCAAGGGTCAATTATTGGTTGATCACTACACCTTGAATTATGCACATAAAGAAGATATTGAAGAGGCTAATATTCAATCAAAGAAATTATGGGATATCTTAAAGAAAGAAGGTAATGAAATTGAATTTAAAAACTAGTTTTGATGGAATGACTTTTAAAAACCCTTTAATGCCTGCTGCTGGGCCATTAAACGGAGACTTAGAAAAATTAAATTTTTTAGTAGAACAAGACTGTGGAGGCATTGTCACTAAAACGATTTCAAAAGACTTACCGCATATACCAAAACCATGTATTTATGGTGACAACCAATTTATCATGAATTCTGAATTATGGAGTGAACATTCTTATAAAACATGGATGAATGATTTTCTTCCTCAGTTTATGGAAAATAAAGATCGTCCGCTTATTGTCAGTTTAGGTTATTCAAAAGAAGATATGGAATTTTTAGTGCCCAAATTTGATAAATTTGCGGATGCATTTGAGATATCTACTCATTATGTAGGTACTGATTTGAACATGATAAAAGAAACAGTTAAAAGCATTAGAGCAAACACTGAGAAACCGATTTATATGAAAATTAGTCCACATATTCCTAATCCTGAAGCATTTGCTAAAGCCATAAAAGAAGCTGGCGCAAATGGTGTAGTAGCCATTAATTCATTAGGACCTACCATGAAAATAGATATTAAAGAAAGAGAAATTATTTATGGCAATGAAAAAGGATTTGTTTGGACCAGTGGACCAGCCATTAAACCAATTGCCTTAGCCACTGTCTATAAAATTAAACAAGCTGAACCTTCATTAACCATTATTGGTGTTGGTGGTATTAAAACAGCGGATGATGTAATTGAGTTTTTATTGGCAGGCGCAAGTGGTGTACAAATGTTATCTAGTGCTTTATTAATGGGAAAAACTTTATATTCTAAAATTATTAATGATTTACCAAAAGCATTAGAAAAATATGGGTTTGCTAGTATTGAAGAAGTGATTGAGACAAGTCTAAACAGTCACGTAGTTTATGAAAGAAGTCTACCAGTTCTTGATGTCAATAAATGTATTGAATGTATGCTTTGTGAAAAGATATGTCCATATTTTGCGATTGAATTTAAAGATAAAATTACATTTGATTCTGAAAAGTGTTTCGAATGTGGATTATGTATCGCGAAATGCCCAACAGATGCAATTAGTTTTCAAGAAAATAGGTGATTAAATGAAAGATATCTCAAAATCTATAAACAAGGTTGATAACGAAGAAAAGATATCAGGAAAAGCAAAATATGTAGCCGATTACACTATGGACGGTATGGTTTATGCTATGACAAAAAGATCAAATATCGCTAAAGGTGAAATTATTAATATAGAATACCCTGATTTACCAGAAGGATATTTTATAGTTGATCATAAAGATGTTCAAGGGAAAAATATTATAAAAGTGATATTTGAAGATTGGCCTGTTTTTACTGATAAAAAAATCACTTATTTATATGAGCCAATTATGTTAGTCATTGGTCCTGATAAAAAAATCCTTGTTGAAATTATAGAAAACATTAAAATTACATATAAGGAAGAAAAACCATTGTTTGATTGGACAGATAGTGTGATTGATTATCATTTTGACAAAGGCAAAGGAAATAGAATATTTGATCATGCAGATAATGTTATTGAACACACTTATGAGACTGGTTATCAAGAACAAGCTTATATTGAACCTCAAGGGTTTATTGGCTACCCTGAAGGTGATAAAACAACTTTAATTGGTTCAATTCAATGTCCATACTATGTTAAAAACGCAGTCATTCAAGCTTTAGGGGAAAAAGAAGAGAATGTTAGAGTCATTCAGGCACATGTTGGAGGCGCTTTTGGTGGTAAAGAGGAATACCCTTCTTTAATTGGGTGTCAACTGGCTGTAGCTGTTAAGAAAATAAAGAAACCAATCAAACTAATTTTCGAAAGAGAAGAAGACATGTTGGTAACAACCAAAAGACATCCATCAAAAACTGTCTTTAAAGCTGCCATAAAAAACAATCAATTGGTTGGCTTAAAAGCACATGTATCCATTGATGCAGGTGCAACCATTGGTTTAAGTGGTGTTGTTTTATCAAGGGCATTGCTTGCCGTTTCAGGCGCTTATACAATCGATCACTTAGATGTTTCTGGAAATGTATACAGAACCAATACAGTACCAAATGGAGCTTTTAGAGGCTTTGGTGCACCACAGATGTTTTTTGCTGTAGATATGTTTATTGAACATGTTGGCAAAGAACTAGGCTATGATCCATTGGCCTTTAGACAAAATCTTTTGGTGAAACAAGGAGATAGAACTTCAACCAATGGATTGTTTAGAGATCCTGTTTTAATGCCTGAAATGATTCAAAAAGTTATGGATGAATCAAATTATAAAAATAAGATTATTGAATATAGCAAAAAAGATAATTTCAAAGGAATTGGTATGTCTTTGTTTTTCCATGGGTGTGGTTTTACCGGCTCTGGAGAAAAAAACATTATAAAAGCCAAGGTAAAATTAAAGAAATCTGAAGATGGTAAAGTTCATATTTTAGTTGCTGCTGTAGACATGGGACAGGGCGTTAAAACGACTTTTAGAAAATTGATTGCCCATATGCTCGATATAGATATAGAAAAAGTCATCTTTAACAACCCAGATACAGATTTTGTTCCTGATTCAGGTCCAACAGTGGCGTCTAGAACCATGATGATTGTTGGCGGATTATTAGCAAGAGCCGCAAAAGAAATGAAATCACGATGGGATGAAGAAACTTTTACTGTTGAGAAAGAATATGAACAACCAGATTATATTGAATATGATGAATTACATTTTGTTGGAGATGCATACCCTGCTTATTCATGGGGCGTCAATATTGTCGAAGTAGAAGTTGATCCAGTAACTTATCAAGTATATATTAAAAAATCTTGGTCAGTTTATGATGTTGGTAAAGCCATCGACGAAAGAATCGTTATGGGCCAAGCAGATGGGGGTTTGGCACAAGGTTTAGCCTATGGATATTTAGAAGTGATGAATCACAAAGATGGAAAAATTATGCAAAAAAACATGACAGATTATATCATTCCAACAGCCATGGACATGTGTGAAATGGAAACTTATTTATTTGATAACCCTTATGCATTTGGACCATATGGTGCCAAAGGTGTTGGCGAGCTGCCTTTAATTGGTGGTCCAGCAGCTGTTGCAAAGGCGATTGAAAATGCTATTGATAAGAAAATATATAAAATACCTGTTACACCTGAATACATTATGGAGTTGATGAACAATGACTGAGATAAAATTTAAGTTAAATGGAAAAGATCAAGTCTTAAAGACTGATCCTAATAGAAGACTTCTAGATGTTCTAAGAGAAGATTTATTATTAACGGGTTCTAAAGAAGGTTGTGGTGAAGGAGAATGTGGTGCTTGTTCTGTCTTATTAAATGGACAAATCGTCAATTCATGTTGTGTGCCACTGGCCAATGTTGACGGACAAGAAATAATCACCATAGAAGGCTTCTCTAAAACAAGGGAATATCAAGTTATAAAAGATTCCTTTGCTGAAGCGGGAGGTGTTCAATGTGGATTTTGCACACCAGGTATGATTATCGCGACACAGAGTCTTTTAAATGAAAACCCTCATCCAAGTGACTACGAAATTAAAATTGGTTTATCCGGTAATCTATGCCGTTGTACAGGATATAATTTAATCATAAAAGCAATTAAGATAGCTGCTAAAGAAGGTGAAGGCCTATGGTAAAATCTCATATCGCCAAAACTTTAAAAGATGCTTTAGAAACATTAAAATCAGGAACTTATAGAATTGTTGCCGGTGGTACGGATATGTTAATTCAAAATAGGTCTCATACTGGAATGCCCATTGCTTATAAAGATGATGTACTCTATATTAATTTAATAAAAGATTTAGACTATATTAAAGAAGATAGTGAAAATGTTTATATTGGAGCCACCACAAGGTTAGAGACCATATTGAAAAGTCAAGCAGCACCAAAGATATTAAAAGATATTATTCATGAAATGGCTGGTCCCGGCATAAGACATACTGCCACCCTAGCAGGCAATATCGCCAATGCATCACCCGCTGGTGATTCTTTAGTGGGTCTATATGTTTTAGACGCTTCAGTAAAATGTCAAAGCCTTGACCAAACGAGAGTCATTAAATTAAAAGATTTTGTTCAAGGTGTTAGAAAAATTGATTTAAACGCTGATGAAATGATTGCTGAAATTATCATACCTAAAGTTGATTATACAAGGCTTGTTTTTAAAAAAGTCGCACCTAGATTAAGTGATGCAATCTCAAAATTATCTTTTGTTGGGGCCATTAAAATTAAGCAAAACAAAGTAGAAGACTTAAGAATTGCTTTAGGGGCTGTTTATGTAACAGTGCTTAGAAATGAATCAATAGAAGCCAAGTATATTGGCAATACTTTAGAAGAATTAAAAAATAATGTTGATAATATTTTAAAAGACTATGAACCACTTATAAAACCAATTGATGATCAACGATCAAATAAAGAATATAGAAAACATGTCGCATTGAATTTGATTAAAGATTTCATTATAAAAAGTTAAGGAGGTTTTATATTGGATAAACAACGATTAATTCGTATCGCTAGAGGTGACGAACCCGCTGACCTCGTTTTTAAAAATGGAAAAGTCATTAATGTATTCAGTAAAACTATTGAAGAAGAAGACATAGCCATTGCAGACGGGATGATTGTTGGACTTGGAGATTATCATGGTAAAGAAGAAATTGACCTTTCGGGTTATTATATTTCTCCAGGTTTTATTGATGGCCATGTCCATATCGAATCTAGTATGTTAACCCCTAATAATTACGCTTTAGCAACCATTCCTAGAGGCACAACTTCGATTGTTGCTGATTGTCATGAGATTGCTAATGTTGCTGGGAAAAAAGGTATTGACTTTATGTTGGATGCATCAAAAGCATCTGTTCAAGATGTATTTATGATGATTCCATCATGTGTGCCTTCAACACAATTTGAAAGCAATGGCGCTATATTATTAGCAAAAGATATTGAATCATATACAAAACATCCTGGTGTGTATGGTTTGGGTGAAATGATGGACTATAACGGTGTTGTAAAGGCAGATAAAGAGGTATTGGCTAAAATTAATAATTATTCTGATTTAACCGTCGATGGTCACGCACCTGAATTATCAAAGAAGGAATTGAATGCTTATGTTCTATCAGGTGTTAAAACAGACCATGAATGTTCGACCCCTCAAGAACTCATTGAGAAGGTTAAAAGAGGTATGTACATACATTTGAGGCAAGGATCTCAAACCAAGAATTTACTTGATTTATTGCCTGGTGTAGACCCAAAATTTTATAATAGAATAATGTTTTGCTCGGATGATTTACACCCTAATGATATTATCAATATAGGTCATATAGACCAAAACATTCGATTGGCCATTTCCAGTGGGATAGACCCAGTTGTAGCCATATCAATGGCTACTATCAATATAGCAACTTGTTATCGTTTAAAAGACTACGGTGCCATTGCACCGGGTTACTATGCTGACTTAGTGATGTTTAAGGATATCAATAACATTGATGTAAAAATGGTTTATAAAAAAGGTCAAATGGTTGCTAAAAATCATCAACCTTTATTTGAAACTCAATCAATAAAATCTAATCAAGTCTTAGACAGTGTCCATATAGATTTTAATAAAATAAATTTAGATTTGTCTTTAAAGAAAGACTTAATTTATGTTATTGGTCTAATCAAAAACAACATTACTACAAGAAAACTAGAACAAAAAGTAAAGCTAGATAAGGGTCTTTTCTTACCAAAACTTAATCCTGGTTTATTAAAACTAGCTGTCATAGAAAGACATCATCAAACTGGTAATATTGGCTTTGGTGTGGTGAAAGATTACGGATTAAAAAATGCTGCTATTGCAATGACTATTGCTCATGATTCTCATAATCTAATATGTCTTGGTGATAATGATGAAGATATGTATCAAGCCATTCAAAAGATTAAAGATATTGGTGGTGGGATCGTTCTTGTTTCAAATGGACAAGTAAAAGAATACCTAGCCCTTGAAGTGGGTGGTTTAATGTCTCTGAAAGATGTTTCTTATGTGGAGAAGAAACTCATTAGTCTAGAAGAAAAAATTAGAAAATATGGCGTTAACAGTGAGATTGAAGATCCTATCTTACAACTTGCCTTTTTATCTTTAGCAGTTATACCAGATATTAAAGTCACTGATCAAGGACTTTTTGATGTTAAAGAGTTTAAAGTTATACCTATGGAAGTTGGTGAATAATTTGAGTTATGCAAGCCAATATAGATGTACAAAATGCAATCAAACTTATTCAATAAAAGATCAAATTTTGGTTTGTCCTTTGTGTAAAGACAAAGGTATTTTAGACATTGAATATGACTATACTAAAATAAAAAAAATCATGAACAATGATTATTTCACAAACAATAAAGAATTATCAATATGGAGATATTTGCCTTTATTACCTGTGGATGAAAAGTTCACGAAGAACACGCTTAGGGTAGGCTGGACACCTCTTTATACAAGTCAATCTTTAAAAGATGAATTTAATGTCAAAGCATTATATTTCAAAGACGAAGGTTTAAATCCAACTCAATCTTTGAAAGATAGGGCTTCTGTCATTGCTTGTGTCAAAGCATTGGAGAATAATTTAGAAATAATATCATGTTCTTCAACAGGAAACGCTGCATCTTCACTGGCAGGCAATGCTAGTAAATTAGGTTTAAAAACGGTTATATTTGTGCCTAAAAGAGCACCCATTGGGAAACTGACTCAATTAATGGTTTTTGGTTCTAAGTTAATCAAGGTCAATGGTGATTATAAAGAAGCTTATAAGCTTTCAAAAGAGGCTATTGATCATTATGGTTGGTATAATAGAAATGCTGCAATCAATCCAAATTTGGTTGAAGGCAAGAAAACTGTGGCTTTAGAAATCGCAGAACAAGTAAACTTTAAAGTCCCTGATTGGGTGGTGACATCTGTTGGGGATGGGTGTACGATTGCTGGTGTTTATAAGGGCTTTTATGATCTTTTACAATTAGGTTTTATTGATAAAATCCCAAAATTATTAGGTGTTCAAAGTGAAGGCTGTTCTCCATTTTATGATGCCTTTCATGAAGATAGACCTATAGAAGAAACTGATGAAAATACCATTGCGGATAGTATTGCTGTAGGTATACCAAGAAATCCCATCAAAGGTATTCAAGCTGTGAAAAAAACCAATGGGACTTATGTAAAGGTTTCTGATGAAGAGATTATGGATTCCATGAAGTTACTTGGAAAAAAAGAAGGTATTTTTGCTGAACCAGCTGCAGCTGCTTCTTTGGCAGGTTTTATAAAAGCAAGAAAAAAAGACATTATAAAGAAGGATGATTCAATAGCAGTCATTATTACAGGTAATGGTTTGAAAGATACAAAAAATGCATTAAAAGTAATTAAGGAACCAGTTCTTTTAGATGCGAATTTAAAAGATTTAATACATTATATAGAAAGAGGAGAAGATAAAAATGAGTAAAATACCATTTGGACCGACTTATGATGAGATGCTGAATCCCTCACACATCGATCCTAAAATCAGAAAAAAAGCTTTAGAGAAAAAAGAAGAAGAATTGGATCCTATTAATTTGTTTAATATTAATTGGAAAGATGAAAACAATAAAGTTCACAAAATTGTTTTGCCAAAAGAAATGACTGGTGTGGATGCGAATATTGTGGTTTTATTAGGGAAATATTTTCCGTCGGGTTCGCATAAGGTAGGACCAGCCTATTCCACTTTAATTGAAGGCTGTGTGGATCAAACCATTATACCAGGTAAACATACAATTTTAGGGCCATCAACAGGTAACTTTGGTATTGGTGTATCTTATATTTGTAATCTAATGAATTATGAATCAATTGTTATCATGCCTGATAACATGAGTAAAGAACGTTATGACCGTATCAAAAAGTACGGGGCTAAATTAGATTTAACGCCGGGAACTGAGTCAGATGTTATTCTTACTTTAGAAAAAACATTTGAACTTGCTAAAGATCCTAAAAATAGATCATTAGCCCAGTTTGAATTACTTCCAAACTATAGATTTCATCGTCACGTGACAGGTCATTCCTGTATAGAAGCAGTTCAAGGGATTGGCAATGAAAGAATCGCTTGTTTTGCTTCAGCCCCGGGTTCGGCTGGAACATTAGCTGCTGGTGACCAAATTAAAAAAGTGTTCCCAGAAGCTAAAATAGCCGCTCTTGAACCTTATGAATGCTCAACACTCATGAATGGTGGCCGTGGCCAACACCGAATTGAAGGTATTGGCGATAAAATGTGTACACTCATACATAATGTTCTAAATACGGATTTTATTGTACTGATAAAAGACGAAGAAACAGTACAAGGTTTAGAGATCATTCATAATGGAACAGATGTATTGGTTGATCAAGGAATTGATAGAAATATTGCAGAAAGTATGACAGATTTATTTGGTCCTTCTGGCGTTTGTAACATATTAGGTGCCATTAAAATGGCCAAACATCTAAAATTAGGACCAGGAGAAAATGTTGTAACCATAGCAACAGATGGTTATGATCGCTATGACACAGTTTTACAAAATTTGAAGGAAAGGTACCTTGAGACTGAAGATTTCGTCCTAAAACGTTGGTTTAAAGATATTTTCTTAGGCGCTGATACAAATCATATAGCAGATTATAGACCTCAATCACAAAAAGAAAAATTATTTTTGCAAAAAGAAAAAGATTGGTTGAAATTCGGCTACAAAAAAGACTATCTT
The DNA here is from genome assembly GCA_046542225.1 of Candidatus Izemoplasmatales bacterium. GTDB lineage: Bacteria > Bacillota_I > Bacilli_A > Izemoplasmatales > Hujiaoplasmataceae > Hujiaoplasma. The sequence goes on from JBKHBS010000001.1 coordinate 136,990, forward strand.
GATGCAATGAAACATATGTCATTCTGGGACGATGAATATAATAAAGTTTTCCATTATAATGAACGCATCAAAGAAATGAGGCAAGGCTAATGGATTTCAAAAAAATATTAGAACTCTCTAAAAAATATGAAAAAGATATGACTCAATTTCTTAGAGATATGATTGCAATTCCTAGTGAAAGTTGTGATGAAAAAAGCGTTATAGAACGTATCAAACGCGAAATGGAAAAAGTAAGTTTTGATGAGATTAGAGTTGACCCAATGGGAAATATTATCGGTCGAGTTGGTAGTGGTAAACATCTAATCGCAATGGATGCTCATATTGACACTGTGGGTGTTGGTGAAATCAATAATTGGAAATTTGATCCTTATCGCGGATTTGAAGATGAAGAAACCATTGGTGGTCGTGGTGCATCTGATCAAGAAGGTGGAATGGCTTCCATGGTTTACGCAGGAAAAATCATTAAAGAATTAGGCTTAGATAAAGATTATACTTTATTAATAACAGGGACTGTTCAAGAAGAAGATTGTGATGGATTATGTTGGCAATATTTAATTGAACAAGAAAAGATTAAACCTGAATTTGTTGTGATTACAGAACCAACCAATTTAAATATTTATCGTGGACATCGGGGAAGAATGGAAATGAAAGTTTCAACCTCAGGGATATCATGTCATGGTAGTGCACCTGAACGTGGCGATAATGCCATCTACAAAATGGCGCCTATTCTTATGGAATTAGAAGAATTGAATCATAAATTATTAGACAATGAATTTCTAGGCAAAGGTACATTAACTGTCAGTGAAATAGGCCATTCTTCACCTTCAAGATGTGCAGTAGCTGATGGATGTTGGATTTCAATCGATAGACGCTTAACGGATGGTGAAACTTATAAAAGTGCCATAGAAGAAATACAAGCACTAGAATCTGTTAAAAAAGCAGGAGCTAAGGTTGAAATGTATGATTATAAAAGACCATCTTATACTGGCTTGGTATATCCAACAGAAGCTTATTTTCCAACTTGGGTATTACCTGAAGATCACGTGGTCACCAAAAGTACAGTGAAGGCATATGAATCACTGTTTAATAAAAAACCATTGGTTGACAAATGGACTTTTTCAACCAATGCAGTATCAATCATGGGTAGACATAACATCCCATGTATAGGTTTTGGACCTGGAAAAGAAGAACAAGCACATGCGCCAAATGAAGTGACTTATAAAGACCACTTAATTAAAGCCTGTGCAATGTATGTAGCTATACCTACAATGTATGTAGAAAATGTAAAGGGAGGAAAATAATAATGAAACCAGAATTTAAAGGCAAACATTTCATCACATTAGATGATTGGAAAAAAGATGAAATTGAAAGGTTATTAGAAGTTTCTAAGATAATGAAACAGAAATTCCATAATAATGAAGACACAACATATTTAAAAAATAAATCAGCGTTTTTAATGTTTTTTGAACAATCAACAAGAACAAGAAACTCAATGGAAGCTGGCATTGCTCAACTTGGTGGACACGGTAATTACTTAGATACTTCTGGGATGCAAATATCTCATGGAGAAAGCGCTAAAGACACAGCTGTAATTTTATCAAGTTATGGACACGGTATTGCATGTAGAAATTGTTTTTGGGAAATAGGAAATAAATTCTTAAGAGAAATGGCAGAACATTCAACGGTACCTGTTATGAATTTACAATGCGATTTATATCACCCAATGCAAGGTTTGGCTGATTTAATGACCATTCAAGAAGTGTACCCACAAACTAAAAATTTAAAGGTGTCTATTATTTGGGCTTATGCAACGACTCACAAAAAACCGATTTCTGTGCCTTTGACACAAATATTATTATTTCCGAGATTTGGAATGGATGTTACATTAGCTTATCCTGAAGGTTATGATTTACCAAAATGGGCCATTGAAAAAGCTAAAAAATATGCTAAAGAAAATAATGGTACTTTTACAATAACCCATAAGATGGAAGAAGCTTTTAAAGATGCGGACGTTGTGATTCCTAAAAACTGGGGATCTTGGGTCAATAATCAATCAGATGCAGTTGTTGATGATTTGTTAGAATCTTATAAATCATGGAAGTGCACTGAAGAAATGATGGCTTTAGCAAATAAAAATGTTAAATATATGCATGCATTGCCAGCTGATCGAGGTAATGAAGTTGAAGATTCTGTCATTGATGGAGACCATTCTATTGTTTATCAAGAAGCAGAAAACCGGCTACATACTGCTAAAGCAGTTATGGCAATGACAATGGGAGATAAATAAAATCCATGAGAATCTTTATCGCTATTTTGTTTTCACCTGCGGTAAAAAGTAAAGTCTCTGACATCATGGAAAAACTTAAAGAAAAAAATTATCATGGACAGTTTACTGCCCATGATAATTTACATATTACATTACATTATTTAGGTGAAACAAAAAAAGAGAAATTAATAGAAGTGATTCAACAACTTCAAAAAATATATCTAGAACCATTTACCATCCAAACTAATCATCTAGATACTTTTGGAAATGGTCAAAGAAAAAAAGTATTGTATTTAGGATTGAAAAAAAATAAAAAGTTGATGGATTTACATAAAATTGTTATTAAACAATTGAATTCGATAGGATACGACATTGACCATCATTCCTATACCCCTCACATAACTTTAATGAAAAAGCTTGTCATAGATGATAAGGCAATCGAAAAAATAAAATTTAAAGCTTTTGAAATAGAAGTCAACTCAATCAGTGTTATGGAATCAAAGAGATGTGACGGGAATTTGGTTTATCAGGAAATTAAAAACATACCTTTAAAAAAATAAGAATGCAGAGATGATCCGACATTAAAAGCGTGGATATCATAAGAAATATCTACCGTTAATGGCCTTCATACTTTGCATTCTTTTTAATATAATTCTTTATTTTTGTCTTGGTATTCTTTAAAAAGGGATAAGCAATGGTTTCTTTCTTTTTCTTCTAGGTTAAGAATTTCAAGGTTTTTTCTGCCTTTTTCTATAAATTTATAAATAAAATCATCTCTAAAGCCAATGGCATCTGCATCGGTCTCTAGGCATCCATAATAAACTTTTTTGATGTTTGACCAAATGATTGCGCCTAAGCACATTGGACAGGGATAAGCTGTTGTATATAAAGTGCAACCAGATAGATCGTGTGAGTGAATTGTTTGTGTTGCTTTCCTTATGGCATTCATTTCTGCATGGGCAGTTGGATCATGGTCACCTAAGACAGTGTTTGAAGCAATGGATAAAATTTTACCGTTTTGATCAACAATCAGTGCGCCAAAAGGGCCACCAATATCTTTGTTCATTGTTTTTCTTGCTTCTTCAATTGCTAAACTCATGAGTTTTTTGTGATTGTTATCAGACATAATTTCTCCTTTTATAGCATTATATGTATATTATAAATAAATAATAGCCAATTGTAAATAACTGATGAGGAATTAGTCAAAAATACAAGGCAAGATATAGAAAAATAATGTTGATAAATTTTAGATAAACTAATTGAATGAAAGGGTTTTCTATGGTATTATTTTTATGAGGTGATAAATATGAAGTTAGAAGAGGTAGAAGCGCTTAAACAGGAATTACACAACAAGTTAAATTCAATGTCTCAAGAAGAAATCAAAAAAAGACAAGAAGCTTTTGATACACTGTATATTTATGAATCAACAAGTTTCGATAATGATGAATTCACTTATGAGGATGTTGAGTTCTTGTTGGAAGATCATTCGCGCGAATTTCCAGATAAAAAAAGAAATAGACGCAAAGCGATTATTAACAACTATCATGCTTTACAAATGGTCCATAGGTTAGCATCTAGAAAAATTGCTTTCGATGAAGAGATTGTCAAAGACTTACACCAGACCTTAGTTGATGGAATCATCAATGGTGGCGTTTATAGAAGTCGAGATTTGTTCATTCTTGGTGCCAAACATGTTCCGCCTTCATACTTAAAGATTTATAAGAAGATGGATGATTACTTTGAAACATTAAAAAACTCTGATTTAAAAGGCTTTGAAAGAGCTGCATACGCTCACCTGCAATTTCTAAAGATTTACCCCTTTGTTGATGCAAATGGCAGACTGGCAAGATTGTTATTGAATTATGAATTAGAACTTCAAGATTACTTGCCTGTGTCAATATCAAAAGACATACAAGATGAATATTTTGATGCTATTGATGAATATAAGATAAATAAAGAAATACAACCGTTTATTGATTTTTTAATTAAAATTGAAGCAGAAAGAATAAAAGAGTATATTAAGGGAGAATAATTTTCTCTCTTTTTATCGGAAAAGGAGTTCAATATGAAATATGTGAATTACCCGTTTGATGAAACCAAAAGGCTAAGTTTTTATTTAGCAACCGAAGAGTATTTGGCAAGACATTATCCCAAAGATGAATATTTCTTTATGTGGCAAGTCAATCCAACAGTGATTATTGGGCGAAACCAATTAATCGATAATGAGGTTAATGTTGACTACGCCAAGAAACATAACATTGAACTGTATAGGAGAAAATCTGGTGGTGGATGCGTATACGCTGATTTTTCTAACATCATGTTTTCATTCATAACACCGAATTTCAATAAAGATTTTGTTTTTAAAACGTATTTATCTCGCATTGTAAAAATATTAAATGACCTTGGTTTAAATGCTTATTTTTCAGGTAGAAATGATATTATGATTGATGATTTAAAAGTATCAGGTAATGCTTTTTACCAACTAAATTCTCGTTCAGTGGTACATGGAACAATGTTATACGATACTGATTTAGAAGAAATGATTAAAGCCATTACCCCTGATAATGAAAAACTGCTTTCAAAAGGTATTGATTCTGTCCGAAAAAGAGTCACAAATATTAAAGATCATATAGATATTTCTATCGAAGATTTTAAAGCATTTATTAAAAAGAACATAGCCGATGAAGATATAATGTTGACAGAAGATGATATTAAACAAATCGAAGACATTGAAGCCAACTCTTATTTAATAGATCAATTTATTTTTGGAAAAAACCCTAACTATACAATGATTAAAAAGGGCAGGGTCAAAGCAGGTTCTTTTGAAATCAGCATAGAATTAAAAAATAACATCATAAAAAAAATGAATATATTAGGCGATTATTTTATCATTAAAGATGTTGATGGCCTTGTAAAAAAATTAATCAATAAAGAATTTGACAAAGAAACAATCGAAAAAACCCTAAAAAACATTCAAGTTGACGATTATATATATGAGTTGTCAAATGATGATTTTATAGATTTATTATTTAAAGAATAAAATTGTGATATAATAATTTTGAGGTGAAAAATGGAAAACTTAAAAGTCACCCCATTACACGATGAACACTTGAAACTGAATGCTAAAATGGTTGATTTTGCTGGGTTTCATATGCCAATATCTTATACAAGTATCAAAGAGGAACATGAAGCAGTAAGAAATGATGTTGGTATGTTCGATGTGTCACACATGGGAGAAATAGTAATAAGAGGCAAGGATGCAGAAAAATTTGTAGAATATATTTTTACAAATAAAGTTAAAGATTTAAATCCAGGTGAAATCAATTATGGTATGATGCTTTACAAAAATGGTACTGTCGTTGATGATTTGCTTGTTTACAAGATGAGTGAAGAATTATTTTTCTTGGTTGTAAATGCAAGTAATATCGCTAAGGACTATGAACATATTGTTGAACAAACCAATGATTTTGATGTTTTGGTTAAAAATGCCAGTGATGCTTATGCTGAAATTGCCATTCAAGGACCAAAAGCTGAAAGAAAAATCAAAGAAGTTTTAGATATAGACTTAAGTGAACTAAAGTTCTTTAATTTTAAAGAATATACCTACGACAATCAGGATTTATTGATATCTAGAACTGGTTACACAGGCGAAGATGGGTTTGAAATATATGGTGATGAGTTTATTGTGATTGAACTATGGACCAAACTGATTGAAGCTGGTGTAGAGCCATGTGGTTTAGGCGCAAGAGACACATTGAGGTTTGAAGCAAACTTACCTTTATATGGACATGAAATTTCAGATGAAATTACACCAGTTGAAGCTGGACTAAAATATTTTGTTAAGTTAGATTCTGATCTTGATTTCTTGGGTAAAGATGCTTTACTAGATCAAATTGAAAATTCTTTAACCAGAAGAGTTGTTGGTTTAGAGTTGAAAAAAAAGGCCATACCTCGTGAAGGTTATAAGGTCTACAAAAATGATGAAGAGATTGGTTATATAACAACTGGTTATTTATCAATTTCAACAGGGAAGCCAATTGCGCTTGCAATGATCAATCGTCCTTATACAAAAAAAGGGACTCAAGTGTCTGTTCAAATTAGGAATAAAATGATTCCTGGTTTTATAAGAGATAAAAAGTTTTTAAAAGATACGAAATAATGAAGGGAGTAATAAAATGAGCAAGATTTTAGAAGGATTATATTATTCAGATGACCATGAATGGGTTAAAGTATTAGAAGATGATGTGGTTTTAGTCGGTATTACTGACTTTGCACAATCAGAATTAGGTGATGTAGTATTTGTTGACTTACCTGAAGAAGGCGACGAAATCGTACAGGGTGAAGAATTTGGAGCAGTAGAATCTGTTAAGGCTGCGTCAGATTTAATGGCACCTGTTTCAGGTGAAATTCTAGAAGTCAATGAAGATTTGGTTGGCGAACCTGAAAAAGTAAACCAAGAACCTTATGAAGCTTGGTTTTTAAAAGTTAAGTTAAGTGATACAAGTGAGTTAGATAAGTTATTAGACCATAAAGCGTATAAAGAAGAAATATCTGAGTAGGTGAAAAGCGTGTTTAAGTATTTCCCTCACACAAAAGCAGATATCGATAAAATGCTCAAGAGTTTAAATATTGATTCAATTGATGAACTATTTAATGAATTACCGGAATCGGTTATTTATAACTCTGACTACGATATCCCTAGCTTTATGTCAGAAACTGAGTTAAGAAATTATTTTGATGAACTAAACAATCAAAATAAAGAATTAACCCTTTTTTCTGGTCTTGGGGCCTATGATCATTATCAACCTGCTATTATTAATGCCCTTATTTCTCGTCAAGAATTTATGACGTCTTATACGCCATATCAACCTGAAATTTCTCAAGGAACTTTACAATATATTTTTGAATATCAGTCAATGATTCAAACATTGACAGGTATGGATGTTTCTAACGCTTCAATGTATGATGGTGCTACTTCGACAGCAGAAGCATGTTTTATGGCTACGAGTATCAGTAAAAAAAGAAATAAAATTTTAATTTCACGCACCTTAAACCCCAATACAATTAAAGTGATAGAAACATACTTGAAATATAAAGACCTGGAATGGGATTTTATTGATTCTAATAATGGTGTTACAGATTTAGATGATATGAAAGATAAACTTGATGAAAATACTGCTGGTGTTGTCGTACAAAATCCAAATTTTTTTGGTTATATAGAAAATTACGATGGCTTTAGTGAAGCCATCAAAGAAAACAAGTCTTTATTTATAATGAATGCTGATATATCAACTCTTGGTGTATTAAAGACACCTTTTGAACAAGGTGCAGATATTGCCTGTGGAGAGTGCCAGTCTTTAGGCATGCCTCTTGCTTATGGTGGGCCATTTTTAGGTTACCTAGCAACCAATAAAAAATATGTTAGGAAAATGCCAGGTAGAATTTGTGGCTACACTCATGACTTGGAAGGTAAAAGGGCTTTTGTATTAACCTTACAAGCACGTGAACAACACATTAGAAGATCGAAAGCCAATTCAAATATCTGTTCTAACCAATCACTAATGGCTTTATTTGTAACCATTTATCTTTCGACAATGGGTAAAGAAGGCTTGAAAAAAGTGAATGAGTTGTCTTATCAAGGGTCTCATTATTTGTATGAACGGTTAATTGAAACTGGAAAGTTTACAGATCCATTCAAACAACCTTTCTTAAAAGAGTTTGTTTTAGAAACGTCAATCTCTCATGATTTAATTCAAGAGGCATTATTAAAAAATAATATATTTGGTGGATTTTCATTGCAATCATTTGGTGATGATTATGAAAATTTAATTAACTTTGCGGTTACTGAAAAAAGAACTAAGGCTGAAATTGATCGCCTTATTGAGATATTGGAGGGCTTATCATGATCCAATATAATAAATTAATTTTTGAATTATCAAAAGAAGAACGTGTGGGGTATTCATTACCTGAGTCTAATTTCAAGGAATATTCATATAAGGATTTAGACAAGTCGTTTTTAAGAAATGAAGAACCTAACCTACCTGAAGTTTATGAACTGGATGTATTAAGGCATTTCACCAATATATCAAATAAAAACTTTGGGATAGAAAATGGATTTTATCCTTTGGGTTCTTGTACCATGAAATATAACCCTAAGATTAATGAAGAAATTGCTTCTCTTAGAGGATTTAAAAACATTCATCCATTACAACCTGTATCAACTGTTCAAGGTGCCTTAAAGGTTTATTATGAACTACAAAGGATACTTTCAGAAGTGTCAGGCTTACATGAATTTACCTTAAATTCATACGCAGGCGCTCATGGTGAATTGGTTGGCTTAATGATTATTAAGGAATTCCACCTATCAAGACAAGATTATAAACGCAATAAAATCATTATCCCTGACTCTGCCCATGGTACCAATCCAGCATCGGTTGTGGTTTGTGGCATGGAAGTGATTGAAATAGATTCAAATAAAAGAGGTCGCGTTGATCTCCAGTCCTTAAAAGAAGCCGTAGAAGGTAGGGATGACATTGCTGGCATGATGCTAACAAATCCTAATACCCTAGGGATATTTGAAGATGACATTTGTGAAATTACAAAAGTCATCCATGAAGCTGGGGGATTGATGTATTACGATGGTGCAAATTTAAATGCCTTGCTTGGCAAAGTGAGACCTGGAGATATGGGCTTTGATGTCATGCATATTAATTTGCATAAAACCTTTTCAACACCACATGGTGGCGGTGGACCAGGATCTGGGCCAGTGGGTGTCACTAAAGAGTTAGAGCCTTTCTTACCAAATCCTAGAATTAAAAAATTAGATGACCATTATTATATTGAAGAAAACAAAGATGCCATAGGGCGAATATCGAGTTATTTTGGTAACTATTTAATTTCTTTAAGAGCTTATGTATACTTATTAACCCTTGGTAAAGAAAATATTAAACTGATTGGGCCATACGCGACTTTGAATGCAAATTACATTAAAAATGCATTAAAAACCGCTTATCAATTACCAATTGATGGTAACTGTATGCATGAAGTTGTTTTTAATGGTTTAATTAATAAGGATACAGATATTAAAACACTTGATATTGCTAAAAGATTATTAGATTATGGTATGCATGCTCCAACAATTTATTTCCCATTATTATTCCCTCAAGCAATTATGATTGAGCCTACTGAAACAGAATCATTACAGACTTTGGATGATTTTATTGATGTCATGCATAAAATAGCAATAGAAGCAAAAGAAAATCCAGATAGATTAAAAGACGCACCAACAAAAACACCAATTAGAAGAACTGATGAAGTTTTTGCAGCCAAAGAAATGATTTTTTCATACAAAGATTATTTGGCCTATATAGAAGAAAGAGATCAATAAAATGAATATATTGAATCTTTTTGGAATTATTGATCTATTAATTGTAATCAGCGTTATTGCATTGGTCATGATTGGTTGGCAAAAAGGATTCTTACTAAAAATTGTTGAATTGGCTTCAGGATTATTTGGTTTAATTGCTTCAATCTTACTGACAAGACCATTTTCCAGGGTATTGGATACATGGTTTGGTTCAGAAATTCAAGCAAGAATTAATAATTATTTTTTAGAAAAAAATCCTGAACTGAGTGAAAATTTAACCGAGCCTAGATTAAGAGCTGCTTTAGAAGATATGAGTATGCCAGAGTTCATTACAAAATGGATAGCGGAATCTGTCGACTATGAAGCAGCAACTCAATCAATGATAAATGCAATCTCACCTTTACTTAAAACAATGGTCTTAATTGTTATTGCCTTTCTAAGTTTATTTATTGGTTCGATGATTATATTCTTTTTCTTGAAGATATTATCAAGAATGATTACAAGAATCCCTGTAATTAGGCAAGTGGATAAAGTGCTTGGGGCCTTATTTGGATTATTTAAAGCCGCAATGATTATTTTTATTTTACTTTTAATCCTTAGTTTTGCCCTTGCAATTCCTGCAATTAATAGTTTAATCGGTGATTTCGTTTACGTTGATATGCAATTAGATTCAGAAAGTTTTAGACTTTCTAAATGGCTGTATGACAATAATATATTTAGATTTATCATTAATATATTTGCGGCCGTTATAAGCTAAAAAAAAACACAAGCTGATGCGTTTATTTGGCTTGTGTTTTATTTGATTTTTTATCGAGATACATTTGTTTGTCAGCACGTAAAATCAAGTCTGATGGTTTTTTATCAATATTTGAGTTGAAGCTTGTATAACCTATTGACACATTGATTGTGTAAGGTTTATCAACTAAGATATTTTTCAATAATTCCTTTAACTCCTTTTTAAGTCTAAGATAAGTGCGTTCATTTAATTTTTCAGAAAGACAAGCAAATTCATCACCACCGATTCGGTAGCATCTACCATATCCACCAAAAATCTCTTGAATAGCAAGATATCCTTGAACCAAGGTAATATCGCCTTCGATATGTCCATATTCATCATTAATAGATTTTAAATCATCAAAGTCAAAGTAAACCAATGATATTTTCTTTTTGGAGTCATAAAACATTTTATCAAAATCTTTTTCAAAGGCAAAGCGACTACCAGCTCTTGTTAATTGGTCTGTATTGGCGATTTCTTCGTAAACTTGTTGTTCAAAACTAAACTTAATTTTTCTAAATAAATTGAGTGCATTCATCATAAAGATGATGATAAGAACTGTTGCAATACCAGTAGAAGCAAATTCAGCAATTTGCATAAAATCATTACTTGCAAAATTGATGATCTCTAAGAGGATAAAGATAGAAAACAAAAACAAAATAAAGATATAGTTTCTATATTTATTATTTTTTGTGTGAATATATTCAATAATTAAAATAATTAAGGTGATGAAAAAACCAATAGTCATAAGTCCTAGAGTCACAACAACGGTTTCAAAAAAAGCATATACTTGGAACACGTGCAATATGGTTATTAATAATAAATGAATCGAGTAAATGACGCATAAATAAGTGTATATATTCTTTTTGTTATCAAAAATGTGATACTTTAAATATGAAGCTGCAGCAATGAGTGAAGTGGCTAGTGATAGATAAGCAAGGGAGCCTATTAAGAAATCATTATTTAAAAATAATTGGACGATCTTGCTTTCAGCAAATAACCAAGTAGCAATAAAAACGCCAAAGAAACCTAAATAAATTTGATAAGTTAGTAGTTTTTTAGAAACAATGGCATAAGCGATGGTGAAAATTAAAGAAAGCATGAATAAGAAAACCGCAACATATAATTTAAATTCGTGTTGGTTTAATAATAGGTCTCTAAGGGTTGATTGACTCCCATAATATATTTCATTCAGTGTTCCAGACATATTTTTGTAAGGTGTTGAAAAAACAATTTCAATGGTTTTACCATCTGAATCTTCAGGGATGGTCACAAAATGATATAAACTGGCGTGGGTATTAAATGCATTGTCTTCGAAATCTTTTTGATAGATGATTTGATTGTCTATTTTTACCAATACTTCTTGAAGGGAACCTCTTAATAAAATAATTTGCTTATCATCAAAATCATCATTTAGAACTTGTTTGATTTTGACTTGATCATGACCATCTGCGATTATTTTTTCGGGTAAATTTACTTGTCTAAGAAAATCATCATTGATATAAACTTCCCAGCCACGATTAAAAGGCGTCGCATCACTGGTTATTATGCGCTGGTTTTTGGTGGAGAAAAATATGGATACAATTAAGATAAAAATGATAACAAAAGCAAACAGTGTTAACCTAAGTTTGTGTGATAATTTCTCGTTCACTGCAAAATCCTCCTAGTAGTTATTGATTAATTCTTTTAAAACCTCAACCAAATCTTCTTGTTTAACTTTTTTGATTTTTTTTCCTTTTACAAAAAGTAATGCTTCACTTTTTCCACCTGCAACAGCGATATCTGCCTCTTTTGCTTCGCCAGGTCCATTAACGATACAACCCATAATTGCAATTGTAATTTCTTTATTGACAGTATGTAAAAATTTTTCTATTTCTGTGACAATTGGAATCATATCATATTGAATCCGTCCACAAGTTGGACATGATATGAGTTTGGGTTTCTTGTATAGATTTAGGTTAGATAGAATTTCTTTAGCAACATAAATTTCTTCTTCTGGGGCTGCAGTAAGAGATACTCTAATGGTTGATCCAATACCCTCGCTTAATAATATACCCAAACCAATTGAAGAGGAAATGGTTCCAGAGAAATTTGTCCCAGCTTCTGTAATGCCCAAATGCAAAGGGTATTTAAATGTTTGAGCAGCCAGTCGATTTGCTTGGATGGTTGTCAGTACATTTGATGCTTTTAATGAAATAATAATGTCATCGAAGTCATATTTTTCTAATAATTCAACATGATATTTTGCAGATTCCACCATGGCTTCAGGTGTTGGTTTTCCATATTTTTCTAAGATATGTTTTTCTAAGGACCCTGAGTTAATACCGATTCGTATGGGAATGTTCTTGGCTTTACAAGCATCAACAACTGCTTTTATTCTTGCTTCATCACCAATATTTCCAGGATTGATTCTAATCTTATCAACACCTGCTTCAATGGCCCTTAAAGCGAGTTTATAATCAAAATGAATATCAGCAACAATTGGTATTGTAATCTGTTTTTTTATTTCCTTAATAGCATCAGCATCAGCAAAGGTTAAAACAGCAACTCTAACAATTTGACATCCGACTTTTTCAAGTCTTTTAATTTGTCCTATCGTTGCTTTTATGTCTTTGGTCCTGGTGTTGGTCATAGATTGAATAACAACTGGGTTGTTTCCACCTATTTTTATATGATTTATTGATACTACTTTAGTGAGTTCTCTTGTAAACATTGTGTAATCCCTTCATAAAAAAATGATAATTAATTATACCAAATACTTTAAATTAATAAAAGTGAATGTAATCGTTTGAATTAAGATAAAATAAAAATTTATATTGTATTGGACTTGAAGAAAGGGCTTTCATAGCATATAATATAAGTGAATAAAAAATACTGGAGGTTGTAATATTGGAGAATTATAAAAATTTAGGATTTAAAGTGCAAGATACCAAGGGGAATTATATTTCTTATTACAAAGATGGCAAATGGGACGAAGGAAAAATGCGTAAAGAAGATACTTTGACCATATCCGCTTTTTCAACTGCCCTTCATTATGGTCAGCAAGCTTTTGAGGGATTAAAAGCCTATCGTACAAAAGACGGAAGAATACAAGTCTTTAGGGTCGAAGAAAATGCAAAAAGACTAGAAACTTCATGTAAAAGAATATTAATGCCTACAGTTCCTAAAGAGAAATTTATTGATGCGATTACACAAGTGGTAAGAGCAAACAAGGATTTAATACCACCATATGGATATGGCGCTTCTTTATACCTAAGACCTTATGTGATTGGTGTTGGAAGAAATCTTGGTGTGAAGCCTGCACCTGAATATATATTTGGCGTCTTATGTTCACCGGTGGGTTCTTACTTTAAAGGTGGTTTAGAGCCCGTTAATTTCATTGTTACTGATAGAGATAGAGCCGCGCCAAATGGTACAGGTGATGTCAAAGTTGGTGGAAATTATGCGGCGAGTTTATTAAGTCATCAAAGAGCTGTAGACCAAGGCTATGCGGACTGTATTTACTTAGATCCTTTGACACATACAAAAATTGATGAGGTAGGTGCTGCAAACTTTTTTGCAATCACAAAGGACAATAAATTTGTAACGCCAGAATCAAGTTCCATCCTACCAAGTATCACGAAAAAAAGTTTGATTTACTTGGCAGAAAATTATCTAGATATGGAAGTTGAGATTCGTGATGCAAACATCAATCATTTAGACGAGTTTAAAGAAGCAGGCGCTTGTGGAACAGCAGCAGTCATAACGCCAATTGGCAGTATATCTTATCATGGAAAAAAACATGTATTTTATAGTGAAACTAAGGTTGGACCAGTGACTAGAAAATTATATGATACATTGAATGGTATCTATTTTGGAGACATCAAAGCACCTGAAGGTTGGATTATGACAATTGAATAAATTTATAGAACGGTTTATCCGTTCTTTTTCATTTAAAATTCGCTAAAAATAGTTAATAAAGATAATTTTACCTTTATAAAAAAATAATTTAAATTATTATGAATTTTCCCTTGTTTTAAAAGCGCTTTCATTGTATAATCATTTATGGTTAAACAAAAGAATCAATGAATAAATTCGTAGACTAAAAAGTTTATTGTTTTTTTTGTGTGACAAATATTAATTCTAGACGATAAACAACAAACAGTTGTTTAAATAAAATATAAGTGAGGCGAAGAAATTGTTTAAAAGTAAGTATTTAAAAAATTTGTTTGAGGAAACTAAAATGCGTTATGCAACTCAACCAGAATTTTTACAGGCAGTAGAAGAGTTTTTCGATGCAATGGATCCAATTGTAATTGAAGATCCTAATATTGAAAAAAATGCGATTATGGAAAGATTAATTGAGGCTGAGAGAATTATTAAATTTAAGGTGACTTGGGTTGCTGATGATGGAACAATTAAGGTTAATCGAGGATGCAGAGTTCAATTTAATTCTGCTATAGGTCCCTATAAAGGTGGTCTAAGATTTCATCCTTCAGTAAATGAATCTATCTTAAAATTTTTAGGCTTCGAACAAACTTTTAAAAACTCATTGACAGGCTTGCCAATGGGCGGCGGAAAAGGTGGCGCGGATTTTGATTCAAGAGGAAGAAGCGACGCTGAGATTATGAGATTCTGTCAAAACTTTATGCAAGAACTTTATCGCCATATTGGACCAGATACTGATGTACCTGCGGGAGATATTGGCGTTGGTTATAGAGAAATTGGATATATGTATGGAATGTATAGAAAAATCAGAAATGAAAACACAGGTGTTTTAACAGGAAAAGGTTTAACTTACGGCGGTTCTTTGGTAAGAAAAGAAGCGACTGGATATGGTTTGCTATATTTCGTTGAAGAAATGTTAAGCAAATACCGTGATGAAACCATTGAAGGTAAAAAAGTTCTTATTTCAGGTGCTGGAAAAGTGGCCATTCATGCTGCTATGAAGGCTAGAGAATTAGGGGCAACTGTTGTTGCCATGTCTGATATTAATGGGTATGTATACCATAAAAATGGTTTAGATATTTCCTTAATTTCTAAATTAACAGATAATTCTCCTGAGTTCTCAACCCAATATAAAGATTATCATAGTGGTGCTGAGTATGGAGAGAATCCAACTGATATATGGACAAAACCAGCTGACATTGCCTTGCCTTGTGCAACACAAAATGAATTGCCATTAGAATCTGCAAAAGCCTTGGTTAAAAATGGTTGTTATTTAGTGGCTGAAGGTGCTAACATGCCAACCACTTTAGATGCAACACATTATTTACAAGAGAAAGACATATTATTTGCACCTGGTAAAGCTGCAAATGCTGGTGGTGTTGCAGTATCTGGTTTAGAAATGACTCAGAACGCCATGCATACACCTTGGACATATAAAGAATTAGATGAAAAACTAAAATTAACAATGAAATCAATTTTCTATAAATCATATGAGGCTGCGGAAAGATATGCGGACCCTCGTAATCTAGTGGTTGGGGCTAATGTTGCTGGATTTATGCGGGTATATGAAGCTATGGTAGCTCAAGGGGTTATCTAATGTCTTATGTAGTCACTCCTAAAATATTATTACCGGTTTCTTCTATCGACAAAGAAAAATGGGCTGTTATTGCTTGTGACCAATTTACTTCTGAACCGGAATATTGGGATGAACTAAAAACCTTAGTGGATAATGTTCCGTCAACTTATCATCTTATCTTGCCTGAGGCATACTTAGATGACGATCCTTCTCATAAAGTTGAAAAAGTCAATTATAATATGGACTTATATTTAAAAAACCATTTGTTTGAAGAACATGAAGGCTTTGTATTAGTTGAAAGACAAACACCTTATGTTAAAAGAAGATTGGGTCTAGTCATTGCAATTGATTTAGAACAATATGAGTATGAAGAAGGAAAAGATGGTAAAATTAAGGCAACTGAAAAAACAGTGCCTGAACGGATTCCACCTAGGGTAAAAATTAGAGAAAGAGCCCCAATTGAATTGCCTCATGTCCTTGTTTTAATTGATGATAAGGATGAACACATCATTTCTAATCTTTATAAACATAAAAATAAATTCAAAAAATTATATGATTTTAAATTAAATATGGGTGGTGGACACTTAAGAGGCTACGAAGTCAAAGACACAAAACCAGTCATTGAAAAAATTGAAAACCCATCAGAGGATATTAATTTAATTGTTGGAGATGGGAACCATTCACTAGCATCTGCAAAAGTATGTTGGGAAAATATTAAGAAAAACCTTCCTGAGTCTGAACAAACCAATCATCCAGCCAGATATGCTTTGGTTGAATTAATCAGTTTGTATGATGAAGGTTTAACTTTTGAGCCTATTCATCGTGTTTTATTTAACGCAGATATTAATATTATAAAAACTCTAGAAAAGAATATGTTTGGTGGATCGACTTTAGAAATTTATTACAACAACAAGACCTACACAATCAATGTACCTGACAATCCTTTTTTAGCAATCCAACAAATCCAAGACATCTTAGATGAGTATATTTCAAGAAATAAATACATAGAAATAGACTTTGTTCATGGTATCGATAGCCTTAAAAAAATTGTTAAAAATAATAGAGAAAGTGTTGGTATTACAATGCCAACCTTAAAAAGAGATATGTTACTTCCATATATTAGAGAAAATGGTGTATTGCCAAGAAAATCTTTCTCTTTAGGAGAAGCTGTAGAAAAACGTTATTATATGGAAAGTAAAAAAATATTAAAATAGGAGTGATTTTAATGAAAAGAGTGTATAACTTTTCAGCAGGGCCGGCCGTCCTTCCTGAAGCTGTATTAAAACGAGCTGCAGAAGAATTATTTATTTATAAGAATTCTGGCATGTCTGTGATGGAAATGTCACATCGATCAAAAGACTTCCTTGAAATTATTACAGAAGCAGAATCAAACTTAAGAAAATTAATGAATGTACCTGAAAATTATAAAATTTTGTTTTTACAAGGCGGTGCTCATACACAATTTTCAATGATTCCGCTAAACTTAATGAAAAATAAAAAAGCAGATTTTATCACAACAGGTTCTTGGGCTAAAAAAGCCTTAAAAGAAGCAAAAAAATATTTGAAAACAAATGAATTGGCATCATCTGAAGATAAAATGTTTTCTTACATACCAAGTTTTGAAGGTCTTAACTTTGACCCGGAAGCTGATTATGTCCATATTTGTGAAAATAATACCATTTATGGTACAAAATATCATGAACTTCCTGATACAAAGGGTGTCGATTTGGTTTCAGATATGTCTTCTTGCATCTTATCAGAACCTGTAGATGTAAGTAAATATGCCTTGATTTATGCAGGTGCTCAAAAAAACATTGGTCCAGCAGGAACAACCATTGTTATCATTAGAGAAGATTTAATTACTGAAAATTATCCTGATTACACACCATTAATGTTGCAATATAAAACACACGCTGATAAAGATTCAATGTTTAATACACCGCCAACATATGGGATTTATATGTGTGGTTTAGTCTTTAAACACTTACTTGATCATGGGGGTGTTGAAGCAATCTATGAAC
The DNA here is from genome assembly GCA_046542225.1 of Candidatus Izemoplasmatales bacterium. Classification (GTDB taxonomy): domain Bacteria; phylum Bacillota_I; class Bacilli_A; order Izemoplasmatales; family Hujiaoplasmataceae; genus Hujiaoplasma. The sequence continues at coordinate 154,921 of JBKHBS010000001.1, forward strand.
ACAATAAGAAGAAAGCTTCTATACTCTATGACTATTTAGATCAATCAAAATTGTTTAAACCAACCGTTGTAAAAAAAGACCGCTCCTTAATGAATGTTACATTTAATAGCGGAAATGATGAATTAAATAAAAAATTCATTGAACAGGCAAAAGCCAAAGGCTTGGATAATCTTAAAGGTCATCGATCTGTTGGTGGTATGAGAGCTTCAATTTATAATGCTATGCCTATTGAAGGTGTTGAAGCCTTGGTTGAATTTATGAGAACATTTGAAAAGGAAAATCTATGATGAAAGTCAGTTGTTTAAATAATATATCAAATAAAGGATTAAAACATTTTACATCAGAATACCAAATCGTTGAGGACAATAATGATAGTGATTTGATTCTTGTGAGAAGTGCAAAAATGCATGATTATGAAATCAACGATAACTTATTGGCTGTTGCTAGAGCTGGTGCTGGTGTCAATAACATTCCCTTGGATAAAATGGCTGAAGCAGGTGTGGTTGTTTTTAATACACCTGGCGCAAACAGCAATGCTGTTAAAGAATTAGTCATTGCAGGCATGCTAATGGCTTCACGAGATTTAATTGGTGGTTATCAATGGGTGAAAGAAAATAAAGATGACGAAGATATTTTAAAAAGCATCGAAAAAGCAAAGAAAGCTTATGGTGGAAATGAAATTCTTGGTAAAACTTTACTTGTAATTGGACTTGGTGCTATTGGTGGAAAAGTCGCCAATGCTGGGGTTGCTTTGGGCCTTAAAGTATTAGGCTTTGATCCTTATCTTAGTGAAAACGCTAGAAGACATCTAGATCACAAAGTCGAAATTATTGAAGATTTGAATAAGGCTTATCCTGAGGCAGACTTTATCAGTTTACACTTACCTTTGATAGATTCAACAAAGTATTTCATTGATGAAGTCGTTTTAAGTTTATGTAAACCTGGTGTGGTTATTTTAAATTATGCAAGAGATTTACTGGTTAAAAACGAAGACCTTAAAGCTGCTATTGAAAAGGGTATTGTAAAAAAATATGTGACTGATTTCCCGAACCATTATGTGGCTAACTTAGAACACGTTATATATTTTCCGCATTTAGGTGCGTCTACTGCAGAATCTGAAGAAAACTGCGCGACAATGGCAGTCCATCAATTAATGAATTTTGTAGAGAAAGGCGAGATCGTCAATTCTGTTAATTATCCTAACCTTCCTTTAGAACGATTAATGGATAAAGAACGTCTGACAATTTTGGCTAAAAATGACCCATCAAGTGCAAGGTCAATAGATGCAATTATGAATAAGTTATCGGATGCAATTCGATCTAAAACTTCTAAGGTTAGAGGTGATTATGCTTATTATGTCTTTGACTTAGACAAGCATATGCCAAAAGATTTATTAGAAGAATTGAATAAAACAGATAAAATATTTAAAATTAGAACCATTAAATAACGATTGAATGCCTAATCAATGATTGGGCATTTTTATTCACAATTTTAAAAAAGACTATTTACTTTTTAATTATGTTATTGTAATCTATTAAAAATTGAGGTGGTTTTATGAATCCACATAAGGTTGATCAAAAAGACTTGAATAAACAATTTGCATATGTCATTGATAAAATCAAATCAGGTTTTATATTTTTTGATAAAGCTGGTAATATTTTATATTATAATCAGCATTTTTCTAAGCTGTTTAATAAAAAAGATACTGATTTGCATGATGAAAATATAATTTCTTTATTAGACCTTAGGGAATATATCTTAGACCATTTGGAATTTCAACAGAACATTGAATTTACAAAAACTTTTAATATTGACAATAATGAAGTTCTTTTTAACATTTCAATAACACGATTAGATAATGAGTCTAAAGACATCTATGGCTATCTCATTGTTAATTCATTATCAAGCATGGAAAAACAAGTGGATGATTTGTTAATGAGAGAGTTAGACACACAAAGATTGATTGATGAATCATTGATTGGTATATTTATGGTCGATTCAAAACATAGGATTACGCGTACAAACAATACTTTTTGTAATTTGCTTGCTTATAAACCTTATGAATTGCATAACAAATTTACTTGGTCGATTTTAAAAGATTATACCAAAGAAACCATTGAAAAAGCCAATAAAGATATGGTACACGCAACCAATATCGTTAAAACCGACTTTATAAAAAAAGATGGTGGGTTGGTACGTTTAGGTGTTATGGGAAAAGGTGGAAAAATTAAAGGTGAACCTGTCATGATTTATTTCGTAGATACTTTTCCAAAGGAATGAAAAATACTTGATTTTTTATGAAAATAATTATACAATAGATACGTTGATTGGAGGAATGCATTATGGAACAACAATTCACTTTAAGATGTGAAGAATGTAAATCGGAGAACTACCGTTATAGAAAAAATAAAACGACACATCCAGATAAAATGGAAGTAAAAAAGTACTGTCCTACTTGTAAAAAGCATACAGTACATAAAGAAAAAAAATAATTTCTAAGGGTATCCAAATTGGATACTTTTTCTTTATGAAAGGAAACTTAACATGTTTAAAATTAAAACAATTAACCACGCACAATTGGATATGAATTCTTATTTATTGATTAAGAAAAAAAATCTTTTGGTGGTTGACCCCGGCTTTAATGGTCAAGCAATACTTGAATTAATTGAAGCCCATGATTATCTACTTCAAGGAATTTTACTGACCCATGGTCATTATGATCACATTAGAGATATTGAAATCCTGGTTGAAAATCATCCGTGTATAGTTTATATTCATAAGGATGATTATAAGGCTTTGTATGATCCTAATATGAATTATTCCAAAAACTTTGGCAATACTTATAGACTAAAACAATCTATAGATGTTAATCAATTAGATAAAAATGACACAATTAATATTTTAAATGAGACCATAAAGGTTATTCATACACCAGGACATACCTTTGGTTCCGTCATGTATGAGTATAAGCAATACATCTTTTCTGGCGATACAATTTTTTATGATAGTATTGGTAGAACTGACCTTTTTAGCGGGAACTTCAATGCGATTAGAAGATCCATTAATATGATTAAAGAAAATGTTTCCAACAATAAAATCATATTACCTGGACATGGTCCATCAGGCAGTTTCCAAGAGATTAAACAAAAAAACAGATATTTACAATAATGTCTGTTTTTTTCATTGCTAATAGTAGCGATATTATATATAATAAAAAGTAATTATTAACGGAGGAAACTGATGACTCTATATGCTTTAGCGATTTTGCCGAATATTGATTTAGAAGTCTTGTTTATTAATGCCATGGTTCTTGTTTGGATCGGGACAGTTTATGCAGCATTTACAGGTGGTTTTCTAAAAAATAAAATTATGGAGAAAGTTGTTTTAACTTTTTTCTTTGGATTAATTGTCATCGGATTGATGACAATTCCTTTTGAAATATCAGAGGGCTATATCTTTGATACACGGACAGTTGTACTCAGTTTAGCAGGTTTATTTTTAGGATTTATTCCAACCTTAATTGTTGTGATTGCGGCTAGTGCATATAGACTTTATTTAGGGTCAAATGGGGCTTTGTTAGGTGTTTTTACAATTATTGCTTCTGGTGGCTATGGATTGTTATGGCGACATTATTTTGCCAAGAAAATTAAAGTGAAAAAAGTATACGAGTTGATGATTTTTTCCTTCTTTTCTGGACTCATTATTTTTACCTTAATCCTAAGTTTTGCTTTTAATTTACTCGTTGAATTTTGGTTGTTTTTCATTATATTTTACATCATAGCCTTACCGGTCCTAACCTTTGTCTTAGCCATGATTATTAGCCAGCAAAATAAGGCTGCTAATCTAACAAATATTATCAAAGACCAGAAAAAACTCTTGCAAGCATCCATTGATAGTCCAAAGGTCATGGAGATATTTGTTTTAGATAAAGATTTTAAATATTTAGCCTTTAATTCATATCATAAATATTGCATGAATTTATATTATGGCATGAGTATCAAAGTAGGGGATTCATTCTTAGAGCATATTAAGAATTCAGAAATGTACTCTCGCTATCGGTCTCAAATATCTAAAGCCCTTCAAGGCATCGAATACACAACCGTTGATGAAGTTGAGACAACCAAAGACAAATATTATGAGAGTATGTTTACACCTATAAGAAACGATTCAGATCAAGTCATTGGTGTTGGAATTTTTGCTTATGATGTTACAAAAAGAAAACAATATGAAAGAAATCTAGAATATTTAAATTATCATGACACTTTAACTGGTGTTTATAACCGCCGCTATTATAATGAAAAACTTTTAAAATATGAAAATTTAGAATTTTATCCCTTATGTATTATTTTAGGGGACGTAGATGCATTAAAGACTGTCAACGATGCTTTTGGTCATGAATCAGGTGATGAAATGTTAATTGAGTCCGCTGAAGTTTTAAAAAATGTTGTTGGAGATAGGGGTTTTGTTGCAAGAATTGGCGGTGATGAATTTGTTGCTGTTTTAAAAAATACAAATGCTCAAATGGCTGAAAATATCATACAAGATATTTTTAATCAGTTGGCAAGTCATTCAGTTGCCGGTGTCAGACTATCAATGTCTATGGGATATGACATCATTGATGAAGGTAATCCAGTCAGTGAGGCTTTTAAGACTGCTGAAGACAATATGTATAAAAATAAACTATTTGAACAAACAAGCACCAACAATGAAACCATTAATACAATCATGAAAAGTTTATATGAAAAAAATCCTAGAGAAGAATTACATTCTCAAAGGGTATCCAAACATTGTGTGATGGTTGGAGAAGCCCTTCATCTATCAAAGGATAAAATTAATTCATTAAGAGTCGCTGGCATCTTACATGATATCGGTAAAATTGCCATACCGGATAGTATTTTAGATAAGCCTGGAAAACTCACCGACCACGAATATGAACGAATCAAAAAACATCCTGAAATCGGTTATAGAATATTGTCAACATCTTCTCAATATATAGAAATTGCAAAAGATATCTTACATCATCACGAACATTATAATGGCAAAGGTTATCCTAGGGGACTTGTTGGAGAAGATATACCTCTAAATTCTAGAATCATCTCTGTGGTTGACGCCTACGACGCTATGACACTTAGTCGTCCATACCGGTCTTCCTTCACTAAAGAAGAAGCATTGAAAGAATTAAAAGATTGTTCTGGAACACAATTTGACCCTTACATCGCTAAGGTATTCATTAAAATGATGAGTCAGTAAAAAAGCTGTTTAAGCAAAATTATTTTGCCTAAACAGCTTTTATTTTTAGGATTTATCAATGTCACTGAGCGATTCTAAAACTTCCATGTCTAAATCCGTTATTTCAAAATTAACTTGAGAATTTTGAATGATTCTATTTTCATGTGTTGATTTTGGTAGTGGAATGGTATTTTTTTGGATGCAATACCGAATGCAGATTTGAGCGGGTGAAACTTGGTATTTTTCAGCCATTTCAACAATGGTTGGATGATCTAAAATTTTACCTGTTGCTAAAGGACTATATGCTTCAACTAGAATGTTATTTTGTTTGCAATAAGCCAAAGTTTCCTCTTGATCTTTCCCTATGTAAAAGCCGATTTGATTGACATGTGGTTTAATCTCACAATTATCAATGATATTTTGTATGTCATCGGGTGAGAAATTAGACACACCTATTGCTTTGATTTTACCAGCCTTATAGAATTCTTCCATAGCCTTCCATACTTCAACATTACCTTCGTCGTGTTTACTACCGATATCATCCCAAGGCCATGGCGCATGGATCAAGTATAGGTCAAGATAATCAAATCCAAAATTATCTAAGGTTTGCTTAAAACTTTTTTTTGCATCTTCGTAATTTTTAATGTGAGACGGAAGTTTTGATGTCACAAAGATTTCTTCTCTGGGAATTTTAGAATCTCTAACAGCCTTTCCAACACTTTCTTCATTACCGTATCCTTTGGCAGAATCTATATGAATATAGCCATTCTTTAAAGCCAAAGATACAGACTTATAGGCTTCTTCACCATTTTCAATTTGCCAAGTACCAAATCCGATTCTTGGAATTCTTGTGCCATTTTCTAATGTTCTAAATTCTTTTAACATTTAAAATACCTCCTTCATTATAATTTAATCATATAACAGTTCAAAATAAATATCAAACGTAATAACCTACTGATTTTGACATATTTTTGATGATAACAAATGAAAATAATGGAAAAATAAAAAAT
>JBKHBS010000051.1:0-6226 GCA_046542225.1 Candidatus Izemoplasmatales bacterium
AGTGATGAAAATGTTTTATTCACTGAAGAATTAACCGGTGTCATCTCAGTCAATTATCAAGTCATTAAAAATGGTTTTTCATATAATTATTATGGCAGTGAATCAGATTTAGTTATTAACAATCGCTATATGCTTCGTTGGTTCCAAGAAGCTGAAAAATTTGCAAGAGATAACAATTTAGGAATTCACGAATGAGAATTTTTGGTAGATTCCTATATGCTTTGTTTGCGGTCGGAATCTTTCTATTAGCATTTCAGTTTTCAATTTATCAAATGAGATTAGAATATTATCAAGATATTTTTGGTGAATCTTTAGAAGACGAAGATTCTGATTTGCCTGAGTTTTATTATTTCTATGCTGCATTCCCTGATTATCATAAATCAGAACCAGTGATAAACATTAATCAAGATGGCTATCAAGTAAGAGCTTATGAAATAGCAAGATCATTTGAAGAAGATGATGAACTCCTTGTTGAAGAGTATTTGTTCTTTTTAATCTACCATCAAGATTTAGACCAACTTGAAGAAGTTGATATCATAAGATTAATGAATGATGATGACGGTGATTATTTTAATATTAATTTAATCCGTTACCAAGGCCTAGAAATATTAACGTCAGTGAATGCTGAATCTTCAATGTTTTTAGTGAGCAAAGAAGAAATGGACCTAGCAAACAATTATGACTTATTACAATTAAAGGATTCAGATAATCGTTCTATAATTGAAAGCGCTTTAACTTTAGATGAATCAAATTTCACCATTAAAGAAGAATTACAAGATTTTTATAATGCCTATGATGAACTACCAACACATGAAACCATTCACTTGTTGGGTGATACAGACATACAACCCAAAGAGCAGGTTGTGACCACTAATAATTACCTTGTTGATGAATATATTTACATCATGGGTCTTGTTATGGGTGCATATTTTTTGATATTAATATTTTCAACGTATTTTATTTTCTTTAAAAAAAGAAAAGAAAAAAGAAAACCTTATGAATAAGAAAGTAAATACGAAAAAATATAATAATATAGAAGGATCATCTCTAAGATCCAAACAAATTAAAGAAAAAACTATTTATTTAGGGGGACATATTAAATGGAATTAAGATTAGAGAATTTAACAAAAATTTTCACAAATAAGACGGGGACTGATTTAACAGCTGTTGATGATTTAAGCATAACAATAGAGTCAGGGACACTTGTTGGTTTATTAGGACCATCTGGTTGTGGAAAATCTACAACACTTTTCATGATTGCTGGTTTATTAAAACCAACAAGAGGGAAAATCTTCTTTGGTGAAGATGATGTTACAAGATTGGCACCAGAAAAAAGAGGGATTGGCTTGGTTTTCCAAAACTATGCATTATATCCTCATATGACTGTTTATAAAAACATCATGTTTCCATTAGAAAACATGGATGTTCCAAGAGATGAAGCCATTCAAAGAGTTAAAGATATGGCTGAATTGGTTGGTATTGGTACAATGCTAGACAGAAAACCTGCTCAATTATCTGGTGGTCAGCAACAACGTGTTGCTATTGCAAGAGCGCTTGTTAAAAAACCTCGAGTTTTATTGCTCGATGAGCCACTATCTAACTTAGATGCTCGTTTAAGATTACAAATGCGTGAAGAAATTAAAAGAATTCAAAGAGAAACTGGAATTACAACAGTTTTCGTAACGCATGACCAGGAAGAAGCAATGAGTATTTCTGATAAAATGGTTGTTTTAGATTTTGGTGTTGAACAACAATATTCTGCACCACAAGAAATGTACAACACACCAGCCAACTTATTTGTTGCAAAATTCTTAGGAAATCCACCGATTAATTCATTTGAAGCTGAAGTTAAAAAAGGCGCTTTGATGTTAAATGATCAAAAATTCATGAAATTTAAAGATGTTGAAGATGGGTCTTACATCGTTGGTATGCGACCTGAACATTTCAAAGTTGCAGAAAAAGATACAGAAGACAAAATTAAAGTTGATATCAAAGAAATCTTCCACGTTGGTAGAGATACAATGATTCACTTTGAATTAAATGGACAAAATATTCGTGCATTGGTGGATACCGATTCAGTGGAAGACAAAGATAAGACTGTAGAGCTTACGGTTAAACGTAAGAGAGTTTATATCTTTGATAAAGATACTGGAAAGGTAATCAATCATGGCTAGTTTAATAAAAAGCATTAAAAATTTTTATGGAAAGATGAAGGCTTCAATTAAAACATTTTTCTGGGATTTAAGAAGGGCTTTTAATGCTAGAAAGAAAAAAATTGGAGCATATTTAGATAAGAAAAATTTAAATCTTGCAACGAAATTTCCAGGCTGGGCAAGGGCATTAATTTATTTGTCTCCCGCATTGATTGTTTTATCTGTATTTACTTTTTGGCCAATCATAAATTCATTTAGATTGATGCTTTATGAAGGCTATAATATGAGTAACAATACAATTACTGGTTATACTGTTTTTGGTAACTTTATTAAAGTCATCAATGATGAAAGTTTCCTTTTTGCTGCAGAACACACAGAAGGAACAGCTGTTTTGAATACATTAATCATTGTCTTTATTTCTGTGCCGGTTTCAATTTTCTTATCACTATTTATATCTGTAGCACTTAATGGTATCAAACCATTAAAAGGTTTCTTTCAAACCATTTATTTCTTACCTTATGTAACCAATACCATTGCGATTGGTTTGGTTATTGCTTACATGTTTAAGGCTGATGGTGGTTTAATAAATACATTGTTTGGTTTGGGGAAATATTCTTGGGTTGAACAAGGTGCTGAATATTGGCGTTCTATGTTTGTTTTGATTTTTTATGCAACTTGGGGAACTTTAGCATTTAAAATCATGGTTTTCTTAACCAGTATTCAAGGTATCGATAAGCAGTATTATCAAGCTGCTTCAATTGATGCAACACCAAGAAGAAGAATTTTTTCTAGAATCACTGTGCCCTTAATTTCACCAATGATTTTCTATATTTTGGTGACATCAGTCATTGGCGCATTTAAAATCTATAATCAAATCGTTGCGTTATTTGGGGTTACTGGTCGTCCGGCTGGTGCAAACTATACAATGCAATCTATTGTTATGTACATCTATCAATACATTGATGGTGGCGGAAATAACTTGTCGATTGCCGCAGCAGGTTCGTTGATTTTGTTTGCTATTATTTTGGTACTTACCTTAGTCCAAATGCAAGCCAGCAAAAAACGCGTGCATTACTAAGGGGGGGATTATAAAATGAATAGAGACCTATTTAATAAATCTAACAAATTAGAAAAATTCACCTTTATATTTGATATTTTAGCCATTATAGTTTACATCACTCTTTTCTTGGTTTTCTTTGGAATGTTACAATATCCGATTGATCCACTTACTGGAGAAGTTATTTTAGAAGAATTGGAATTTTTCTTTCCTTTTTATCAATTTTTAGGCAATAACATTAGCAATGACCAAATGAATTTAATCATTTCTATCTTAGTGATATTTATGATTGTTTCTGTGCCAATGTTTGTGGTTAATTATAAAAAAGTTAAAACAAGAACAATCTATGAAGTGGATTCTTATGTTGCTGCGTCTAAATTCACCAATGCAATCATAAATTTACTGACATTCAATATTTTTAGTTTTGTTTTAAGAATTTGGAATATGTTTATCTTAATAGAATTTGTCAAAGGTTATAAAGTCAAAGATTTCTTTAAAAGCATTATTCCTGCTATAAAAAACAAATATAAACAATTAACAACTAAAAAAGAAAAAATTGATGAATCAGAATATGATGAAGCAACTTATACCATTAAGAAAAGTATTCGACGCCAAAACATTGCTCATATCACAAGATTATTATTTACTTATTTGTTTTTGGTCTTGATGGCTTTAATTATTATTATTCCGTTCTATTGGATGATTTTAACATCATTAAAAGATTTTACAGGGGCAACATCAACAAGTCCTGAATTCTTTATTGGTTTATCAAGAATGAACTGGATTAACTTTAAAGTTGTATTAGAGGAATTGAATTTTGGATTATACATTAGAAACACTGTCACGGTTGCTGTATTCTCAACCATCGGGACAATTATTACAACGATTCTTTCTGCCTATGCATTTGCAAGAATTGAATTTAAAGGTAGAGAATTGTTGTTTACAATCTTAATTATGACAATGATGATTCCTGGTGAGTTATACATCATTACCAACTTTATTACTGTTAGTAAAAATGGTTTAGGGTGGGTTGGAACAGATGATAATTCATACTTCTTAGCGATGATTATTCCATTCGTAACAAGTATTTCATTTATCTTCTTCTTAAGACAAAACTTCAAACAAATTCCTGAATCATTATATAAGGCTGCACGTGTTGATGGATGTAGTGACTTTAAATACTTAACAAGAGTCATGGTGCCAATTGCAAGCCCAACCATCTTTACCATTACAATCTTGAATGTATTTTCTTCTTGGAATGCTTATATTTGGCCGAGAATTATTACCGGTGTTGGTGGAGAAGAAGGTAAACAGTTCTGGCTTATTTCCAACGCCTTGAGAGATACAGCATTTGTTCAAGATAATGGACGTGTCATGTATAACCTTCAAATCGCAGCAAGTACCTTGGTTACAGTACCCCTATTAATTGTATTCTTCGCATTTAGAAAATACATTATGAATGGTATTGGACGAAGTGGTACGAAAGGATAAGGAGGAAAAAAGATGAAAAAATTATTACTATTTAGTGCAACGTTATTCTTAATTGTTGCAATGATGGGTTGTCCTTCTAAAGTCAATCGTGGTCCTAGTTTTAACCGAATTGTAATGGTGGATGGCGAAGAAGAATTAATGCGTTTACAATCATTAACATCTGATATGTATCAAAGAGAAAGAAGTGCCTTCAATAATGATCCTGAAAACGAAGGAGAAACTTTTGATTATAAAGAGGTTTATGGTGATCAGTATATTATCTATGAACATACACAAGGTGAGGTTTTTCATCCTGATGATATGCTTGATGATTTAATCAACGAGCAAGACGTTATCGCTGTTGATTATGTTCAAGACTATGTAGAAATTGGTGCCGATAGAGAATATAGAGATATTTCAGATCAAATTATTGTAACTTCATTCTATGATATATGGAGTGAAGATGATTTTACTGAACCTTTAACACCTGAAGAAGAGGATTTGTTAGGACAAATCAAAACTGATGAAAATGGTGATTATATTTATGACCAAGACAAAATGTTATTACCACAAATTTTTTCTGCTGGCGAAGTGATGGAGTTTACCATGTTTGTTGAAGATGAAGATGGGGCTGAATCATCAATTAGCGGATTAATAGTTATTGTTAAATAATTGTTAACTAATCTCAATTTTATTGGAATTACATTATATGATGTTGTATAATGAAGATATATAAAAAAGAAATAATTATTTTATTTTCAAGGAGGAAAAAATGAAAATTAGTAAAAAAATACTAAGTATCTTTGTTTTGACACTATTCGCAATTGCTTTAGTTGGTTGTGGTGGTGGTGAAACTGAAGAAACAACCGAAGCGCCAACAACCGAAGCGCCAACAACCGAAGCGCCAACAACCGAAGCGCCAACAACAGGTGACACCACAACTGAGGAACCTTCTGGTGGGGAAGAGCCAACATTTGTTGGATTATTTTCGAATCAAACATATTATCGTGGTTCTATAGATTACGATATTTTAGATGGCGTTAAAGCGCTTGATGAAGAAGACGGAGATATTACTGAAGATATTAATGTCATCGGTTCTTATTCATTAACGAGAACAGGTTCATATACTGTGTATGTCACAGTTGAAGACAGTGATGGTAACTTAATCAACAGACAAGTTAGAATTACTGTAAAAGATTTAAATGCTTATGATATTCCTGATGAGTTAACAAGCGATCCGATTGAAATTGACTTATGGCATTCAAATGGAGCGACTGTTGAAAATGCATTGATAGGTTATGCTGAAGATTTTGAAGCATTATACCCAAATGTGACTGTCAACATTGTTGCCAATGGTGCAAATTATGATGAGTTAAGATCAAATGTTGTTAATGCTATTCAAGGTGGACAATTACCGAATATCGTTCAAAATTATCCTGACCATGTTATGGAATACATTGACAGAAATGCTGTGATTCCAATTACACCATTTATTTATGATGATATTCATGGGTACAATCCTGATGTTGAAGATGAGTCTTTCTTA
>JBKHBS010000052.1:0-6075 GCA_046542225.1 Candidatus Izemoplasmatales bacterium
TAGTTGTTATCAGCAAAAGATGGTCTTGGAACATCATATAAAGAGCTAGGTGGTTCAGTCCCTAATTTCATAGCTTTTGCTCTAGCGCGTTCATAATGGATGTACCATAAATAAAGTTCGCTAACAAAAAGTTGTTCAATGAGTTTTCTAAGACTCCATATAATACTAATGTATATGATTAAACCAATCAATGTTGCTTGTAAAGGTAAGGAACCAGCCCTTAAAGCCAATGCAACGATTATTATAGGTATTGCCAGTAATAATCCAGTTATTTTATTTAGACCAAATCCAACCAACATTTGTGAAAAGCGATATTTGAAGACAGAAAAACCTTTATCAAATGATCTTTTAGGTCCTAAGTCTTCCCATGCAATCACTGTAAATACAGTCATTGATCCCATTCTTACAAGATCTCTAAACCCTTCAACCGCTCTTTGGATAGGGCCTTTGGATCTAGTCGTTTTATTATTTCTTTTTCTACCTGAATTTAAAATAGAGATAAGAATGACTAAAAGGAAATCGATAAGAGACCATAAAATGATGAGGGGTAGTGATCTCCATAAATCTTTTGTTAACATATCATATAGGGCTTTAAAAACATTCATTTTACCTGTTCTTTCATGTTGTTCTAACATTTCAAGAATAAATAAAGAAGCAATCCCTATGGTAAATGTTGATACAAATGTGAAAGCAAATAATACCAGTAGCAAAGTCTCTATTTCCATTGATCCTAGATTATAAGTTGAACTAAACCACAATGCAAGAAATACATATATTGCCCAGGCCAACATCATAGGTATTAATAATAGTGGCTTCGAAAAAATAAATTTTAAATTTCTTTTAAAAACTGTCCATCCAGATTGTATTGCCTTCATATTCTTCCCCCTTATGCATCTTATGTAAAATTCTATCATGATGACCTTTGTTTGTAAATAAGTTCATATATTTTTTATTGATGATTGGTCCTATTTAAAGTATTTAAAATAATGTATAATATTTATATATAATCATTAACAGGAGACAAACATGAAAAAATATAGCCCTTTTATACTCCCCATTATAAGGAATCCTTTATTATCATAATCGTAGGCTTTTGCCGCTCATGATTGGTCATGGGTATTAGATCTTACAACTTCAATTCAAATACTCACAGTGTCTATCTATCCATCAATTTATCAGATGATTACCAACATGTAGTTAGAATAAGAATTTAATGATTTATAGTTATACTTAATTATTGATATAATTTATATCGTGAAAATTAGTTAAGAAAGCAGTGATAAATATGTTGTATTTAATCTTAGGAATGGTCATCGTGTCTTGGTCAATCTTTATAAACTTGACTTTAAAAGAGAGAAGGTTAGAGAGCTTTTATTTAAAAGGACTAACGAGTTTTACCTTTATATTTCTTTATGCCTATGGCGTTTATCATTACTTAATCACTTCAATCGATCAAATCAATGAATCAAAAATTGTTTTGATTGTGGCCATTGGACTAGGACTTGTGATGGGCTTGTTGGGTGATTTGTTTTTAGAAGTTCAATACTTTTTTTCAAAAGGTAAAATAAAACAAATTAAGTATGGCATGATTGTCTTTGGTATTGGTCACTTATTTTACATTGGGGCTATGACTGAATTGATTCGCTTTAATCCATTATCCTTAGTCATTGGACTTTTCATGACTTTAGTAACATACATTGGTGCTAAAGGAATGAAACTAGATTTTGAAAAACTAAAGATATATGTTTATGGGTATAGTTTTGTCATATTTACCATGATGGGGCAAAGCATTTTTCAAGCAATTGAACTAAATGCAAATACTTTCAGTATGATGTTTTTGGTGGGGGCGATATTTTTTAGCATATCAGATTTATTATTGGCCCCCGTTTACTTTAAAAAAGAAACCAGTAAGCTTTTTGTAATTGCCAATCTTGGAACTTACTATCTTGGCCAAACAATGATTGCTTTCTCTATTTTTTTTCTTACTTAGATAATATAAAAAAGTATCAAAAAAAGTATTAGCAGAAAAATTTGCTAATACTTTTTTTAATAAATAAATTATTCTTCATTATAATCTTTGCATGTTTTGCATGTGTTGATGCCAAATAAAGAATATAAACCACAGGTTCCCATCAAGGCTGTTGCGGTTAGTATGGCAGCGGGAATCAATAGCCATAAAGTCCATAAAATAGATGCTACAATAAATAAAATAGCGAATATAAAACGAATAATCTTGTCAGTTTTTCCAACATTTTCTTTCATAAGATCACCTCAATTTTATGGTATCACTTTTTATAGTGAATGATAAGTAATATGCATTGGCTAATATATATATTTTTATGATTAATTTACTTTATTATATAAAAATTAAAGATCAATATTTCTTATTTTAGATTTCTTGTTTTGATTCTATTACAATTGGCGCTTTTTCGAGTTTTGTTTCATAAGTTAAGTAACCAACGACTAAGAAAGCAGTGACGATGATACTAAAAAATATAAACATTCTAGGATCTGATGTCAAGGCACCAAAGACAAGATATAATGCACCAATAGATGCTAGTGATGGTACGATAAAACGTTTAAAAATATTTAATTCTTTGAAATTCAACATAATATCAACATAGATGATGATGAATGACCCATATAGAAATACAATGGTTAATACAGAAGTATCCATAAATCCGCCCCAATAGCCTTGGAAATTACCAAACCAAATGATGAGCCAAAAAACACTTAGAATAAAACTTAAAGCACCTGAGGCCAAAGGTTGATCTTTCTTGCCGAGTTTTACGAATAATTTTGGAGAAGGTCCCACACCTTTGACACTGATTTGGAACATACCCCTAACAGCACCCATGGTTAATCCATTTAAAGTGCCTAAGACAGATACAAGAATTAATATAGAAACCACAGGTCCAAAGAAGGCACCAAATAAACGTTCAGCGGCTAATACAGAAGTGTCCATAGACCCTGCTAGTGCGACAGCTTCATTATTGGAAATAACACCTGATAATCCAATAAAGAATATCATGTATAAAATAACAATTAAAACAGAACCACCAATTAATGCCTTGGATAGATTCTTTTTAGCGTCTTTAAGTTCTTGTGTAATTGCTAAAGCTGTAATCCAACCGTCATAAGCAAAGGCAGTAACCGCTACAGCCGCTGCTAGTCCAGTGCCCACTAATTGAACATTTGTAGCACGTACGGTGAATGATTCAATGGTTGTTTGGTTGATAAGACCAAAAATTAATCCCACAATAGCAATTAACATTAAAGGAATAATTTTGATTGCAGTTGAACTGATTTGCCAACGACCAGCTATTACAGGTGCGATGATATTTAGTGCGTAAGTCCCAACAAAAAACACCATAGTGATTGGCCAAGTCAGGTCAGTATTGAAGCCTAGTAATGTATTGGTGATACTGCCGGCAAGCCAAGCTAATATGCCCACTAAGATTGGATAATAAACGAAATTTAAAAACCAACCCACTAAATATGCAGTCTTTTTACCCGCCATCTCTTCCATAAAATCGATGATACCTGATTTTTTTGATTTTTTTAATGCAACAATACTAAAAGCATAAGTAGAAATAATAATGATTAATCCGCCAATACCCCATGCGATTAAGGCAATTGATAAACTTCCGCCTGCCCTTGCCAGTACATCACCAGCACTTTTGAATACCCCACTTCCAATCACAATACCGACAACCATTGCGATTGCTGTAAATAATCCGAATTTCTTTCTTGGTTCAGTCATAATTTTCTCCCTTTTTTTTGATTTACATGGAAATAAAAAAAACACTGTAGCTTACCTACAGTGTTATGAACAAAATAAATTTGTATTTAACAGATGATAGACAAGCATTATATGTATATAGAAATAAGCTTGTCTGATTAGTCTTTAATAACTAATAAAACAAACCTCTATGTGCATATAATAATATAATCTGCTAAATAATTTGTGTGTCATGTTTTTTTACCCCATGTAAAAATAGATTTTTAACAGTCTATCACAATAAAATAAATGATTCAATCAATTTTTTTATAAATTTTAATGAAAGTGATTTCATTAGTTGATTCTTCTGTTAATTTAATATTAAATATCTAGGTCATCTGTGTATAAGACTATATTTGCATCAGATGTTTATATTTTGCCAAATGTTTTTTTTAGTCAGTATGTTAAAAAAATTCTTAATAAAGTGTTACAATAATAGGAGAGGTGATGGTATGAAAAAAGAACACATTAAAAGAAACTTTTACCAAGCAGTGAATGAGGAATGGCTTGAAAAGGCTAAAATTCCTGGTGATCAGCCTGCTGTTTCAGCATTTTTAGAGTTGCATTTAGCCATTGAAAAAATGTTAATGGATTTAACAGCTAAGTGGGAGAAGAATCAATCTGAATTGAGTGAAAATTTAAAGAAATACATTCAATATTATCAAATGACAAAAAATTTTGATAAAAGAGAAAAACTTGGAACAAAACCATTTGAACTTATTTTAGATAAGATTAATGATTTAAAAAACTTAAAAGACTTAGAACAAGTTTTTAAAGATTTTACATTAGAATCAATGGAGTTGCCTTTTGGTTTCAATGTCATGCAAGATTTTATGAACAGTAATAATCAAATCTTGTATTTTGGCGCTGCAAACTTGTTCTTACCAGACACAAGCTATTATAAAGACGAAAGTAAAAAAGCTCAAATGATTGGTCTCTTTCAAACAACAACCGAACAGTTATTGAGCTTATATGGGTTTTCTCAAGAAGAGATTAAAGACCTGTTGACTCAAGCACTAGCATTTGATGAACTTTTAGTGCCTGTGACTAAGTCAAGCATTGAAAAAGCTGATTATGTTAAGATGTATAACCCTTATAGTGAAGAGGAAGTTAGGAAATTAACAAAAAACTTTGACCTTATGGCTAAGGCCGAGAATTTGGTTAATCAATCAGTTGATCAATTAATCATTACAAATCCTGATTTTATTGATGCATTTGACTCAATTATCAATGATGCCAATTTTGAAATGATAAAATCTTGGATGATTGTATCCAATGCAATAAAGTTTTCTTCAGACTTGACCAACGATATTAGGATTGCTGGTGGAGCATTTAGACGTGCTTTGTCAGGTACAAAAGAACCACAAAGCAAGAAAAAATTCGCTTTTTATCAAGCCTATAATCGATTTGGACAAGTTGTTGGTTTACATTATGGAGAAAATTATTTTGGACCTAAAGCAAAAGAAGATGTTAAAACGATGGTTCATGAAATGATTGATGTCTATCAAGAACGGATCTCTAACAATGATTGGCTCAATGAAGAAACAAAAGAAAAAGCAATTAAAAAACTATCGAAGTTATCCGTTCATGTTGGCTATCCGGATGAGTTGCCTCCATATTTTGATCAATTTGAAATTAAAGGCTATGAAGCAGGTTCAGACCTAATTCAAGAGAGATTGGCTATGACAAAAATTGTCAATGATTATAATTTTAATCAATATAATAAAGAGCCTAACAGAAACATTTGGGGCATGCCAGCCAGTATGGTGAATGCCTATTATAATCCAATGAATAATCAAATTGTTTTTCCTGCAGCAATCTTACAAGAACCTTATTATAGTTTGGAACAAAGTGCATCAGAAAACTACGGTGGCATTGGTGCAGTCATGGCACATGAGATATCACATGCCTTTGATAATAACGGGGCTAAATTTGATGAAACAGGATCACTAAACAATTGGTGGACTGAAGCTGATTTAAAGGCTTTTGAAAAAAAAGCCAAGGATATGGTTGACTTGTTTGAAGGTGTTGAAACAGGCTTTGGTGCTTGTAGTGGTGAATTAACTGTCTCAGAGAACATCGCGGATAGTGGTGGATTAAGATGTGCACTTGAGGCTAGTAAAAAGCAAGATGATCATAGCTATGAAGAATTCTTTGAGAACTGGGCAAGAGTTTGGCGGATTAAATCTTCTGTTGAATATAGCCAGTTGTTACTTAAGGTTGATGTCCATGGACCATCAATATTAAGGGCCAATAGACAGTTAAGCAATTTACCAGAATTTCAAGAATTTTAC
>JBKHBS010000016.1:0-28364 GCA_046542225.1 Candidatus Izemoplasmatales bacterium
CTTCAATTTCGAGTGGTGGAGACGATGGGGCTCGAACCCACGACCTCATGGCTGCCAGCCATACGCTCTCCCAGCTGAGCTACGCCCCCGTTAGAAATATTATATCTATGTATATAAGCAAAATCAACAATTTTTTTTAAAAACTTTAAAGTTAATTATTTCAAAAAAACTTATTCAATAGTTCATCACTATTTCTTAGAAAATCGTTTCTAAAATAGAATCGATTTTTATTTACAAAATGGTGGAGGATATCGGATTCGAACCGATGACCCCCTGATTAAGAGTCAGGTGCTCTACCAACTAAGCTAATCCTCCAAAAATATTATTAAACTAAAAAAATTTTAACATGAAATGTCTTTAAATACAATTAATTTAGTTTGTTTTAGGTTGAAAATGACGTTTTACAATACACTTAAATCAACTTCAGTCTACTATTGGAAACCATAATACAATGGTAATTTATTCATAAAAACATCTCGTGACAAATTTATTATCTTTTTTATCCTTGTATACATCATATCACTAGCATCTAATCACTTCAAGAAAACTAGGATAATTATCCTTATATTTTATCCTCGTTATTCAATAAATTCAAACGGCTAGTTATATTTCCTATGAAAAATAAAAAGATGCTTATATAAAGAAAGCATCTTTTTAATCTTAACATGGAGGACCCTGCCGGATTTGAACCGGCGGTGAGGGAGTTGCAGTCCCGTGCCTTACCACTTGGCTAAGGGTCCATATAAAAGATAAAGAGTAAGTCGCCTTACTCTTAGGTGTTATAAGTGGTCGGGAAGACAGGATTTGAACCTGCGACCTCCTGGTCCCAAACCAGGCGCTCTACCAAGCTAAGCTACTTCCCGTATACTGGCGCGCTCATCAGGAGTCGAACCCGAAACCTTTTGATCCGTAGTCAAACGCTCTATCCAATTGAGCTATGAGCGCAAATCGCCATATTTTTGGATGATGCATTTGTATGAGTAAAGGCATCGTTTCCTAATTCAAAGGCCGATATATATCTTATCAAAGTTTAAATAAAAAAGCAAGTTTTTTATTCAATTCTATCAAAATAATTTAAGTAAGCATATTAGAAGAAATAAACGCTGCTTTTAGTTATAATGATGAGTAGAGGGAGGCGCTTATGCTTTATTATTACCATAAAGATGCTATTCATATATCAAAAATAGATCTCTTAGTTAGCAACTTAAAATTAAGTAAAAAATTCTATACCAAAAGTTTAGGTTTTAATATATTAGAAGAAAATGAATCATATATCGCATTAACAGTTGATCATCAAAACGAAATCATTCGTTTACATCAAGATGATAAGGAAAAAGTGAATAAAGATAAGATGAACATTTATCATTTTGCGATTTTATTACCTAGTAGAAAAGACTTAGGTAAGTTCTTGCGCCATCTTATATCTAAACAAATTCCTATCGATGGCGCCGCTGATCATTCGGTTAGTGAAGCAATTTATCTTCAAGACCCCGATGGATTTGGTATTGAAATCTCATGTGATAAAGACGATTCTACTTGGGACATGAATGATAAAACAATTAAAATAGACACACTCCCATTTGATTATAAAGGTGTTTATTATTCAGCTGAAGATCATGACGTTTTTTCTAGCTTACCTGTTGATTCAATTATTGGCCATTTACACCTTCAAGTAGATAAACTTGAGGAAACCAAAGAATTCTACAATAAAATCATCGGATTCGATATTATCAATGATAACATTAGAGACGCTGTTTTTATGTCAGACAAAAACTACCACCATCATTTGGCTATTAACTCTTGGAAAAAGACTAAAGAAAGCGAACAAAAGATGAAGTCATTTACAATTACTTATCCCAATTGTGAGAAATTCAAAGAAGCTTATGATAATTTAATGAAAAGAAATATCGATTTTGAGGAAACGACTGAAGGACTATCATTAAGAGATCCAGAAGACACTCAAATATATTTAAGTATAAAATAATTCCAACAAAAGTTGGAATTATTTTTTTATAATATGTTTAATAATCTAAATACCAATACGGTTAAGAAAATTGAGAATATAGATACAATAGTTGTCCATACCACACATTGATTGGCTAAGTCAGCATCATTATCCATTTCTTTAGCCATCACAGCGCCTGTGATTGCTGTTGGCGATGCGAATAAGGCAATAAAAGCAGGATACACTAAATAATTAAAATTAAAGTAATCTGAATTTTGATCAATAATAACTGCAGCTGATAAGACAATTAATGGTGCAATAAAGGCTCTCATCAATGTTCCAATAAATATTTGTTTGGATAAATGCTTAATTACATAAAATTCAAAGGTTCCTCCAAGTACAATCAAGGCAAGTGGTGAGGTGGTTTGAGCCAACCACTGAATTGGTAAGAAAATAAACTCTAACTGATTTTGCAACATAAATACCGGTACACCTAAATCATTCAAAGGAATAAAAGATCTAATGAATAAAATAAGCAGACCTAAGGCAATACCAATAATTAAAGGATTTTTAACAATCTTTAGTACAGTACTCATAATTTGACCTTTTTGTTGGCCTTCCTTAATATACATGGTTAATGCTAAAACGCTTAATATATTCATTAAGGGAATGGCAACTGCTGAAATCATAGAGAGATTAATAACGGCTTGTTCTCCACCTATTGCTTGAGCAAGCGGGACACCAATAATTGCGAAATTTGCCCTAAAGATAACTTGTACAATCACGCCTTTTTGTTTGTCATCTGGAATAAAAAGTTTTACGACAGCCATCCCTAGCATAAATAAGAAAATGACACCGGCACTGGCAAACCATACATGGTTCCACTCGATTGCACTAAATGATTCAATTTTATAAATATTATAAAATAGCAAAGCAGGTAAAGATATCCGATATACGATTTTATTAGCAACAAGTAAAAAATCATCGCTAAGAAACTTAATATGTTTTAAAAAATATCCGATAGCCATCAATATAATAATAGGCAAAACAGCATTTACTGCAAATAATAAAGTCTCCATAAATCCATCCTTAAATGTAATTTTCAAACATGATAATTATAACATAATTCTAATACTTTACAAAAATAAATGGTGTTGAAAATCAACACCATTTTATTTAGATTGCACATTTTTCATAATCACATTCGTTATTTGAACATTGAATACAACCTTCTTTTTTTACAAGGACAGATTTACACATGGGGCATAATTCCTTTTCAAATCTTTTAGGCTTATAAACGGTATCTTCAATCACAACATGTGTTTGGTATTCTTTAACTTTGCCGGTCACTAGATTTGTCCATTTTTCATCGACATCAAACCTTGGTGGTATGGCAGGATTTAAATCTTCAGTTGCTTCTGTAACACCTGATAAAATACCGATTTTAGCACAACGATCTCTAAATACAGTTGCGCCTTTCAATCCTTTTTTCCAGGCAGTAACGTATATGTCCATGACATCTTCTACACTGGCACTATTCGGCAAATTAAATGTAGAGGAAATGGCAGTATCTACGTATTTTTGAATGGTTGATTGGACTTCTGCTCTTTCTTGGAAACTAATATTTTGTGAAGTGATTCTGGTCCAATCAGGCAACTCATTTGGTTCAATACCTAAGGCTTTTGCCATGGCTAAAGGTGTTTTTTCCCAAACGGTAATTTTCTTTTCTTCATCGAACATTGATATAATTCTTCTTGTATAATTAATTTGGAAGTATGGTTCAACACCTCCGCTGACGCCTAATATATTAGAAATAGAACCTGTTGGCGCAATGCTTAGTAACCTAGAGTTTCTTAAACCATATTTTTTGATGATTTCATCGATTTCAGGCTTAATGACAGTTTTATAGAAAGTTGATGATGATATTTTTTCATAATCATAGGCTGGGAAAGCGCCTCTCTCTTTAGCGTTTAAAGCACTTGCTTTAGCAGCTTGATTAATCATTCGACTCATAAGTATATCAAGGAAATCGATAAACTCATCAGATCCATAAGGCATTTTTAAACTCAAAGCCAAATCCGCCAAGCCCATCACACCAAGTCCGACTTCTCTATATTTTTTTACATGTTCTCTTTGTTCTTTTAGGGCGTGTCTATCACCTAGCAATGTTAAAAGTTCATCTAATGACCAAATCATCTCTTCTACGACATGATCAAAACGCTCCCAATTAAAAGAGGCATCATCTGTAAAAGGATTCTTTACAAAAGCATTTAAATTAACACTTCCAAGATTACATGAACCATGGGCCATTAAAGGTTGTTCCCCACAAGGATTGGTTGCGGTAAACTTAACATCTTCATATTCACTCATAAAATGATAGTCATTCATGTGATCAATAAACATCACACCAGGATCACCCATAGTGTGGGCTGAATAACTAATTAACTCCAATAAGTCTCTTGCCTTGACCTCTTTTAAAATATCTTCATATGGGGTTTTATATCTCATCGACCAAATACCATCTGCTTCAACAGCTTTCATAAATTCATCTGATAAAGCAACTGAGATATTGGCACCATTTATTTTACTTAAATCTAATTTTGTTGTTATAAAGTCAATAACATCAGGATGGTCGACATTCAAGACCAACATCAAAGCACCACGTCTACTTTCTTGTTGGGTGTTTAAAGTTGTATGTGAGTATTTTTCTGCAAAGACCATCACACCAGGCGTTGTATTTGAACTGTTATTGACTTTCGCGCCTTTAGGTCGAATGTTAGAAAGGTTCATCCCTTGTCCGCCACCATAGCTATAAGTTCTGGCGATTTGATAATCAACTTTATAGATACTTTCTAAACTATCTTTTGGGTCTTCCGTTACATAGCAGTTACTTCCGGTAATATTCCCATCTCTACCAATGGCGTATAAGTTTCTACCGGCAAAAATTGCTTCTTTATGTCTTAATATTTTTTGTAAGGCAGGTCTTTTAAAAGACACCCTTTTAAGAAACTCTTTTTTGCTTTCATTTGGTAATAAGTATTTTTGTAAAATCAAATCCTGACGCTCATCATTATCGCTCCAAGGATTTTCTCGGTCTAGTCTTTGTTTTTCTCTATATTTAATATATGCTTTAGCAACCTCATAATCTTTTATCTCCATTAAAAATAATTCAACTGTATCTTGGATCTTTTCAACAGTCACTTCTTCATCATCTTTAAACTCATCACAAATTTGTTTGGCATACTCAGTGCATTGAGCCTTTGTAATTTTATTACCGACACTTCGATAAGCTTTATACATTGCATCTGCAATTTTTTTCTTATCAAACTTTTCTTTCACACCATTTCTCTTAACAACAAACATCATATTCCCCCCTTAAATTTTATAAAAAAAATACCAGTTTCAACACTTGTATTCTCAAAACAATGAATTGTTTTTATTATACAAGATAAACGGATATTTTTATAGTATAAAAGCTTATATTTTTTAAAAATTTACATTAGCAAATTAATGGTGTATTTAATTCGCTCTATAACACGCTCTTCACCTAAAATTTTTAAAACATCATAAAAGTTAGGTGTGTCTGGTTTACCACAAGACGCAACGCGAATAATTTCAGCATAGTCGCCTACATGACCTATATATGATTCTGGATTTTTCTTAAAATCTTTTGGTCTTGGCGCAAATTTTCTATTTACTGCTTTTTCTTTTAACTTATCAAACCATTCGTTTTGTTCTAAATCTAGGCCTGTATCTTGAATATACTCTTCTAGAATCTCTTTGATTAGCAAAGGTTCAAATCTTTCATTAAAAGGTAAGACCTGAATCATCTCATAAAAATACTTATCATACATAAAGCTTACAAAATCAAATACATCACTATATTTCTCGTGGTCTTTTCTAGGTTTTTTTTGATCTCTACCAATATTAATAATGGCCTCAAAATAAGGTCTATTCATTTCAATTAAAGCTTGGAGTTTAGGTTCATATTGTTTGGCATATTCTAGTGCATGATCAGTGAAAGTCGTCGCGTCCATTAATGACAATCTATCCTTAGATATCGACTTGATTTTTTCAATATCAAAAAGGGCACCATCCAAACTCATTTTATTAAATGATAATTCAAATTCGAAGACATCAGCTTGAGGATTTTGAATACGCCATTCTTCAAAATTAGAATTTGCTAGGGTCATTAAATATTCAATAAATCCTTGGATAGGATAACCTTTTTCAAGGAAATAATCAACACTCGCTTCTTCATCTTTACGTTTTGACAATTTTCTTCTATTTCCATTATCCAGTTTCATTATGACAGGGTAATGAGCATAGATGGGTCTTTGCCATTTTAAAGAATCAAAAATTTCTAAATGAATGGGTGCAGAGGACATCCATTCTTCTCCTCTAGTAATATGAGTTGTTCTCATGAAGTGATCATCTACAACATGGGCAAAATGATAGGTCGGCAACTTATCGCCTTTCATAATAACGATATCAAGTATATTTTCAGGGAACTCTATATCGCCTCTAATGGCATCTTCAAAATGAACTCTTTCATCAACTTTGCCATTTGATTTAAAGCGAATCACAAAATCGTCACCATTTTTGAGTCTTTTTAAAACATCTTCTTCTTCTAAGTGACGACAAGTCGCAAATTCACCATAATATCCAGGCAGTAATTTATTTTCTTCTTGATATTTTCTAGTTTTGGCCAAGTCTTCATGGCTACAAAAACAAGGATATGCTTGACCACGACCAATCATTTCTTTAATCACTGTGTGATAGATATCTTTTCTTTTTGATTGAACCAAGGGACCATATGGTGTTTCTTCTTCTAAGTAAGATTCATCTGGCACAATACCAAATGTTTGTAATTGTTCTACAACTTTTTCTCCTGAACCCTTT
The DNA here is from genome assembly GCA_046542225.1 of Candidatus Izemoplasmatales bacterium. GTDB lineage: Bacteria > Bacillota_I > Bacilli_A > Izemoplasmatales > Hujiaoplasmataceae > Hujiaoplasma. The sequence goes on from JBKHBS010000016.1 coordinate 6,848, forward strand.
ATCTCTCTTTTTTGATCGGTATCTTCCAATCTTAGGAAGAATACACCACCGGTTTGCTTGGCAAACCGATAACTCACCAAAGAAGTGAACAAAGACCCGGTGTGTAAAAACCCTGTAGGACTTGGCGCAAACCTTGTGACAATCGCCCCTTCAGGCAGGCTTCGTTTAGGATATTTATTTTCTAAGTCTTGGATTGTCAAATCAACTTTTGGAAACACTGCATTTGCAATCTCTTGTAATTTTTTACTCATATTATTAATGACTCCCCTCATCGTGATATATAACGTTATTATTATATCATAAATGATAAAAATATAAAGAAAGATTAAAAGGACTATCTATGATTGACATTGGCATTTCCCTGTGCTAATATCGTATTATCAAGAGAAAAGAGGCTTGCCAATGTCAGTCAATTATGAAGATAAGATTTATCAGATTTTACAAGAAGAATTGGTGCCTGCCAAAGGATGCACTGAGCCTATTGCCATTGCTTTCGCTTCTGCAAAGGCTAGAGAATTATTAGGTGCCATACCAGAAAGCATTGAGGTTTCTGCAAGTGGTAATTTAATTAAAAATATCCGTTGTGTCACTGTTCCAAAAACCGGTAATCTAGTTGGTATTGAAGCTGCTTGTATCGCTGGTATGATTGGTGGAGACAGTTCACTTGGTTTAGAAGTTATTTCTAATATAACTGATGATGATTTACAAATCATTAATCAATACATTTTAAAAAATATGGTCAGAACAACTTTATTAGATACAAACCTTAACCTTCACTTTACATTGAAAGCTGAACACCAAGAAGACCAAGTCATCATTGAAATTAAAAACCTTCATACAAATATTGTTAAAATCACAAAAAATGACCATGTTATTTTTGAAAAAGAAAATGTAAAAGAGGAATATTTTGGCGTTGAAACAGACAGATCTTTTTTAACCATAGAAAGCATTATTAATTTTGCTGAAAATGCAGATCCAATACGATTAAAGAAAATTCTAAGTCGTCAAATTGAGGATAATATGGCTATATCTGAAAAAGGTATAAATGGTCAATTTGGTGTGGAAATAGGAAAGACAATTTTAAAACACGATAAAACCATTTTCGGAAAAATCAAAGCTTACACGGCTGCAGCTTCAGAAGCAAGAATGAGTGGATGTTCCTTACCTGTTATCACCAATTCAGGTAGTGGCAACCAAGGCATTGCTTCATCTATTCCAATCATCATATACGCCAATTATTTAGGCGTCAGTGAAGAAAAGAAATTACGCGCACTTGTACTATCAAATCTTTTAACAATCTATCAAAAGGGATATATTGGAAGATTATCAGCATTCTGTGGTGCCATTAGTGCAACGGTTTCAAGTGGTGCAACCCTAACATTTTTAGAAGGTGGGTCTGCTGAACAAGTCAAGATGACCATTACCAATGCATTGGCCAACGTTTCAGGCGTTGTTTGTGATGGGGCCAAACCTTCTTGTGCATCAAAAATTGTCACTGGTTTAGAAGCTTCCTTCTTAGGACACCATATAGCCATGGAAAATAAGCAATACAATCCTTTATCTGGCATTTTGAAAGACAGTGCAGACCATACAATCACTGCTGTTGGAAAAATGGCAAGTGAAGGCATGAAAGATACTGACAAAGTGATTCTAGCAATGATGTTAGAATAAGCTTATATACATTAATAACACCTCGTTAACAATATTTAACGAGGTGTTTTTTTTATTTCTTTAATGCTTTAATTCGATTGGCAACTGGCGGATGTGAATACATGAGTTTAACGTATAAAGGGTGGGGTGTTAAATTCGCAAAATTTTCTCGTGACAGTTTTTTTAAGGCAACGATTAATTTATTTTCATCATAATTCTTTTTAACAAAATCATCTGCTTGATACTCAAACTTCCTTGAAATAAAAGAACCTAACATTGAAATAAGAGTTAAAATCGGTGACAAGATAATTGAATAAAGTATTAAATTAAAGCCAATATGCAAGTCGTCAAAACCAAATGCTTGGCTAAAAATAGATTGTTCAAAAAATAAGGTCAACAACAACAAATAAACACTCAAAACAACAACCGTTTGAAACAAGTTAAAAATAATATGTTTGTGCTTATTGTGACCAATTTCATGTGCTAAAACCGCCACAATTTCTTCGTCACTCATCTTTTCTATTAAGGTATCATATAAAACAATACGCTTGGATTTTCCAAAACCAGAAAAATATGCATTTAATTTTGAAGATCTTTTTGAGGCATCCATGACTGATATTTTATCGATTTGATAGCCAACACTTTCTGCAAACTCATTGATTTTTATTTTTAACTCGTTGTCTTCTAAGGGTTTTAGCTTATTAAATAAAGGAACAAAAATCCTTGTATATGATAAATTGACAACGATAATAATGATTGTTAATCCAGCCCAGGCATAGATAAAGAACATCCAATTAGTATTTCTATGTAAGGCCAACAAGCCATAGATGATACCACCAGCAAACAATAAGGTTAATATGAATGATTTGACCTTATCATTGATAAAGGTAATTGTGGTCATTTTATTAAAACCAAAGGACTCTTCTATTTTAAAGGTCCTAATGTATGAAAAGATTGTTTCAATGATAAAGATAATGATATAAAAAAACAAGAGAAACATTAAAATTTGCATATAATAATCTTCATAGATTGAGTTGGTAAAATTAGCTAACCAAACGAAAAAACCCGATGATAACAATATGATGATTACCAATAGATTAACGCCTTTAATAATCAAACCAAACTTAAAATTTGTCATTGCATATTTTTGATATTTTTCATATTCTTCATCGTCATAGACATCTTTTACAACATCTGGTATTTCAGCATTTCTATTTTTATAATTTAATATTGATAACCATAATTCAAATACAAACATAACCAATAGTAAACCATAGATAATAATTTGAACAGTTATTTCCATTCTATAACCTCACTTTATTTGTCTTTTTTTATTAGTATACCACAAGAAATTAAATTTAAATAATCTATAATTAATTCGAATTAGAAATAGTTTACTATAGACTCAACAAGTATGCATATCAGTTAGCCTTAACTAACAAATAGTTTATAATAAACATGTAGGACATTAAGTTCTAAATACGCATAGGAGGTTTATATATATGTTATTCGATGATTTTGACCCTTTAAAAGGTGAAATGTTACAGATTTTAGATCAAGATGGAAAGATAGTCAACGATAAATTAGAACCAAAAATTAAAAAAGATACATTATTAAAAATGTATAAAACAATGGTTTTAGGGCGAATCGCTGATGATAAGGCTGTTCAGTTTCAAAGACAAGGTAGAATGTTAACTTACGCTCCAAACCATGGTCAAGAAGCTGCACAATTAGGTTCTATCGCCGCAATGGAAGACAAAGATTGGTTGGTTCTTGCTTTTAGGGAACTAAACGCAATGTTATATAAAGGGGTTACCCTAAAACAATCATTTTTATACTGGTTAGGAAACGAATGGGGTTCACATTTTGATGAAGATGTGAATGTATTGCCTGTAAACGTTCCGATTGGTTCACAAATTCCTCATGCTGCTGGCCTTGCTTATGCAAGTAAGTTAAAAGAGACTGGTGAAGCAGCCATTGTTTATATTGGTGATGGTGGAACTTCACATGGTGAATTTCATGAAGGTATGAACTTTGTTTCGACTTATGATTTACCAGTTATTGTTGTGATTCAAAACAATCAATATGCAATTTCTACACCAAGAAGTAAAACAATCAAATCAGAAACATTGGCACAAAAAGCTGTAGCTTATGGAATACCTGGCATACAAGTTGATGGAAACGATCCATTGGCTATGTTTTTAGCGACCGAAACCGCAAGAAAAAGAGCCGCTAAAGGTGAAGGCCCTACTTTAATCGAAGCTGTTACATACCGTATGGGTGCCCATACGACTTCAGACAATCCAAAATTATATCGTGAAGATTCTGAAGTTGAAGAATGGGAAGAAAAAGATCCGTTAAAACGTTTCAAAAAATACATGATTGGTAAAAAATATTGGTCAGAGAAAAAAGATAAAGAATTACATGAATCAAGTAAAAAAGAAGTTTTAGATACATTTAAAGAAGTTGAAGACATGGGACTTGTTGATTTAGAAGATATTTTCAAATATACTTATGAAACAATGACACCAGAACTAAATAAACAAATCAAAGAATATAAGGAATATTTAGATAAGGAAGGTGCAGAATAATGGCTGTTAAAACAATATTACAAGCAATTAATGACGGACTTAATCAAGCTATGGAAAAAGATGATTCAGTCGTTGTATACGGTGAGGATGTTGGTTTTGAAGGCGGCGTTTTTAGAGTCACTGCTGGATTACAAAAAAAATACGGAGAAAAAAGAGTATTCGATACACCAATTGCTGAAGCAGGCATCGTTGGTAGTGCTATTGGAATGGCTATTAACGGATTAAAACCAGTTGTAGAAATGCAATTCTCTGGATTTTCTTTACCAGGTTATAATCAAATCGTTTCTCATGCGGCTAGGTTTAGAAACCGTACACGGGGTAAATATAACTTACCAATGGTTGTAAGAATGCCATATGGTGGTGGGGTGAGAGCTTTAGAACATCATTCAGAAAGTTTGGAAACAATTTATGCACATATACCAGGAATTAAACTAGTCATTCCTTCTACACCATATGATGCAAAAGGATTAACCATGGCTGCAATCAACCATCCAGATCCTGTTATCATTATGGAACCAAAAAGAATTTACCGTGCATTCAAGCAAGATATTCCTGATGAACCATATGAAGTAGAAATCGGAAAAGCAAGAATGGTCAAAGAAGGTAAAGATTTAACCATCATTGCCTGGGGCGCTCTTGTAAGAGAAGTTGAAAAAGCAATGAAACAAGTTGAAGATATCGATGCTGAAATCATTGATTTAAGAACAATCTCTCCAATGGATACAGAAACAATTATTGAATCAGTTAAGAAAACTGGTCGAGTGCTAGTTGTTCATGAAGCCTATAAATCATTTGGTCCAGCAGCGGAAATAGTCTCTAGAATTAATGAAGAAGCTTTCTTCTATTTAGAAGCTGCACCAAAAAGATTGGCCGGTTTTGATGTAACTGTTCCATTACCAAAAGGTGAAGAGCACTTTATCATTAAACCAGAACGCATTGCTTATGAAGTTAAAAGACTCATGGCTCAAAAAGCCTAGGGAGGATTAAAAATGTTTAATTTTAAATTCGCAGATATCGGTGAAGGAATTCACGAAGGTAAAATATTAGAATGGAAATATAAAAAAGGTGACAAAATTGAAGAAGGGGAAACATTGGTTATTGTTGAAACAGACAAAGTCAATGCAGAAATCCCTTGTCCAGTGGACGGAACCATTGTAGAATTAGGGCCAGATGAAGGCGAAATGATTGAAGTTGGAGACTTATTGGCTAAAATCGATGATGGCGACGGTGGCAGTGACGAAGACGAGGAAAAAGAATCTAAAGAAGAAAAAGAAACCACCAAAGATGATACTTCTTCAGATGATGAAGTCACCGAAGAAAAGGAAACTGAAAAAAAGGAAGATAAAGAAGACAAAAAAGAATCTTCTTCTGATGATGAAGATGAAGACGAAGATGAAGATGAAGATGAAGATGAAGGCGGTGTAGTCGGTAAATTAGAATCTACTGACGAAGTGATTGAATCTTCTATAGAATCAAAAAAATCTTCTAGTAAAAGTGAAAAAGTATTGGCGACACCAGTCGCTAGAAAAATGGCCAGTGACTTAGACATAGATATTCAGAAAGTTGAAGGAACTGGTGAGCATGGTCGCGTCTTAAAAGAAGACATTGAGAAATACAAAGAAAGTGACCAAAAAACTAAGAAGACAGGATCCACTAAACAAGCAGGAATCGATATTCCTGAAATCAAAGCTTATGAAGGCGATAAACGCGAAAAAATCTCTTCTTTACGTCGTAGCGTCGTTAAAGCAATGACTGTCTCAAAACAAGTCATCCCGCACACAACTTTAATTGATGAGTTGGATGTAACTGATTTAGTAAACTTTAGAAATGAACATAAAGAAAAAGCCGCAAATGAAGACGTCAAACTAACATATATGGCATTCATCATTAAGGCTTTAACTAAAGCCATAAAAGACTATCCAATCTTAAACAGTTCATATGACCAAGTAAATGAAGAAATCATTTACCGCAATCAAATCAATATAGGTATTGCAGTGGACACACCAGATGGACTTATTGTTCCAAACATTAAGAACGCTGATCAAATGAGTTTATTTGAAATTGCCAATAAAGTTGAAGAACTCGCAGAATTGGCCAAAGAAAGAAAAATTCAATTAAGCGACTTACAAAGAGGAACCATTTCCATTACAAACTTTGGTGCTTTTGGTGCCATTACAGGTACACCTGTGATTAAACATCCTGAGGTTGCCATACTCGGTATTGGAAAAATTGATAAAAAACCTGTTGTAAGAGATGGTGAGATTGTTATTCGAGATATCTTACCACTATCATTAACATTTGATCATAGAATTATTGATGGTGCAGATGGTGGACGTGCAATGTTGGCATTTAAAAAATACTTAAAAGATCCATTACTACTGTTGATGAACTAAGAAAGGATGATACGATGAGCACATATGATGTTGTTATACTTGGTGCTGGACCAGGTGGATATGTTGCGGCCATTAAAGCTGCACAAAAAGGTTTAAAAACTGCCATTATTGAAAAAGAAGCAATCGGTGGTGTTTGTTTAAACTGGGGATGTATCCCAACCAAAGCACTTTTAAAAAGCGCCAAAGTTTACAAGCAATTTATGCACGCTAAAGATTATGGTATTGATGTCGCCAATAAAGATGATATCAAACCAAATTGGAAAGCAATCATGAAAAGGAAAGATCGGATTGTTAGACGTTTAACTGGTGGTGTTAAATCACTGCTTAAGAAAAACAATGTTGATATATATGATGGTTTTGGTGAAGTCAAAAGCAAGAATGAAATTGTTGTCAATGATGAAACGATTAAAACAAAGAACATCATTCTTTCAACTGGGGCTTCTCCTATACTACCACCAATTGATGGATTAAAAGACGCCTATGAAAAAGGCTATGTAATGACCAGCAAACAAATACTTGAAATTGACCAAATTCCAGAAGAATTAGTGGTTATTGGTGGCGGTGTCATTGGTTTAGAGTTTGCGACCATCTTTAATAGTTTTGGGACCAAAGTAACCATTATAGAACGTGAAGATAGGATACTATTAAATGTCGATGACGATGTTAGAGATACCATGCTAAAAATCATCAAGAAAGACAAGATAGAAGTCTTTACTGACGCGACTGTCAATAAAATCGGAAAAAATGATGTTACTTACAAGACATCTTCTGGTGATGAAAAAACCATTAAGGCTGATAAGGTATTGCTATCAGTGGGAATGAAAGCAAATCTAAAGGGTTTTGAAGCCCTTGATCTTGAAATGAATAATAGTTTTGTTAAAATAAATGATTCTTTTCAAACCTCAATCGATAATGTTTATTCTATTGGGGATATGAATGGGAAAATGTTATTGGCGCATGTTGCATCACACCAAGGTATTCTTGCTGTTAATCATATTTTAGGCGAGAAAGAAACCATGGATTATAAACAAATGCCATCTGCTATTTATTCTTTCCCAGAAATTGCTCAAATCGGCTACACAGAAAAAGAAGCCAAAGAGGCAAAATTAGAATTTAAAACTTCTACTTTCCCATTACAAGCGAATGGAAAAGCCTTGTCTGCTAATGAAACAGATGGGTTTATCAAGATTATAGCATCAAAAAAATACAATGAAATAATAGGTGTCCATATCGTTGCTGAAAATGCATCAGATTTAATCAGTGAGGCTGTTATGACAATGAAACTTGAAGGAACAGCAGATGAAATTGCACATGCAGTTCATCCTCACCCAACCATATCTGAGGTATTTAATGAAGCAGCTTTGGGTATCGTTGATAAACCAATACATATTTAACCTACTCTCTCTTGTTATAGGCCAAAAATGGCCGCATATAAAAAGCACCTAATCATTTTATAATGGTTAGGTGCTTTTCTTTATTTAGTTAAACCCATAAATTCATCAGAATAATATTTGACGCCAATCCACTTTTCTTTATCGTCTAAGTCAATATCCCTTATCAATCCGTTTTCGATTGATAAAGAAACAAGTCGATTGTGAATGAAAGCATCAATTGTAAACTTAGGTGTTTTACCGTAATTCCAATCCCAAGACAAATATTTGTCTTTTTTTATTTGCTGAATTTTATTTTTGTCCAAAACAAGGGTTCCAGGATTTATATTTTTTTCTTTTGAAATTTTTTTGATGAGTGAATTAACGAAGGTCTCCTTATCAACAGGTAAAATATCTTTTAAATTGATTACAGGTTGTTTGTTAGATAGGATTTGATGACCCTTTGCTTGTTGGTTGAACATAATTAAAGCCTTATTAATGATTTCCAAATCTGTATCAAACAACAATGTACCATGATGCAATAAACGATTGTTAATAAAGGCTTGTGCATTACCAGATATTTTATTATCATCCACAAACAAATGAGATTTGGGTTTAAAATGCGCATTTAAACCATATGATTTTAAGACATCAATAATTGGCTCCAAAAAATACAAATAATGGTTTACCTTGCCTTTATAATCTTTGGTTATGTATGAAAAATTAATGGTTTCTTGATCTTGATAAATGGTGCCACCACCAGAAACTCTTCTAATCTTGGGAATTGAGTCATCTAAAAGATATTTAGGATTTATTTCAATAAAAGGGTTTTGATTTCTTCCATATACAAAGGCATTAGAACCATGCCAGATAAAGAGGATATCTTCTTCAATATTAAAATGTCTGAGCAAATACTCCTCAGTGGCTAAGTTATAATGAATATCCAAAGTATCGCTTATAATAATTGCCATTTCTTACTCCTTTAAGTTATTTCATTGAATGATTTTGGAATCCTTTTATGTAAAATTCTCATTTCGTATTTATATACAAATATCGAGACAATACCCGCAATCATATCTGACGCAACAAATGTCCACCAAATACCTGAAATACCAAACCAATATGTAAACAACAAGACAATGGGTATGAATAATAAAAATTGTCGAGAAGCAGCGACTAAAAATGCCCGCACTGGATAACCCATGGCTTGATAAACACTTGATAGAATAACCTGAAATCCAATGACAACAAAGCCTAGAGCAACAATCCTCAGAGCTGTTGGTCCTTCAGTTAGCAAAATAGAATCTGATTTTGAACTGAATAAAGAGAATAATTGATTTGCAAAAATCATAGTGACGATTAATGCCCCTAAAAAATAATAAGTCAATAATTTCATGGTATAAGCAATGACTGTGTAAAGCCTTTGATATAGTTTTGCCCCATAGTTATAGCCTACAATAGGTTGCAAGCCCTGAACCAGACCAAAACCTGGCATTAAGATAAACATCAGTAAACGATTGACAACGCCAAAAATAGAAATATAAATCTCCGGTTCACCAGGGCTATAGGATTTAATTAAATTATTAATTAATATCACTAAAAAAGCACCCAATGCATTTCTTATAAATGAAGAAAAACCAATGGAAGATATTTCTCCCATCATTTTAAAATCAACTTCATATATTTTTTTAAAATTGATATTTAACTTTGATTTTTTGGATGTAGAAGCATAGAATACATAAATAAAGGCTACAGTCTTTGCAATAATGGTTGCTATTGCAGCACCTTTAACGCCCATATCCAATCCCCAATCAAAGATAAATATCGGGTCTAAAATAATATTGACGCCAGCCCCTATCACCATGGATATCATCGCAACATTGGCTCTGCCTTCTGCTCTTGCCAAATTATTAAAAATAATAGAAAGTGAAAAGGGAATTAAACCAATCAAAATATAGAAAAGATAATCTTTAGCATATCCAATATTGCCATCTGTCGCTCCAAAGAAATACAACATATCATCAAGAAATATCATTCCAATGACTGCGACAATGACTGAGAAAAACACACCCATAAACATGGCTGTATTCACAGACCGTCTCATGTCTTTTATATCATTTCTACCGTAAGCTCTTGAAAAAACAGACGAAGATCCAATACCAATCATTAAAGCAAAAGCCATCACGATCATTTGGATAGGATTTGCAATTGACAAGGCACCAATGGCAATTTCTCCAGCACCTTGCCCAACAAAAATGGTATCAACTAAATTATATAAGGCTGTTACAATCATGGCGATTGTAGCAGGGATAGATAGTTTAATTAGGGCTTTTTTTACATCCAATTTTCCTAGTAAATCACTTCTCGCTTCATCCATCGTTTCACCTCACTTTAAATATTATATCAAACAAGTAAAATATCACCTAACAAAAAACTTAAGATGAAAGAAGAAAACTATATCAAAAAGCATACAATGAAAAATTACTAATCAAAAAGAAGAGGAAAATCCCAGAAATGATGATTAAGTAAATAAAAGCATCCGCATGAATGATTGCTGTTTCATAACGACGATTTAAAACATTGGCTGTGATGATGAAACGATCAATGAAAGTAACTTTTTCAGTGTCTTTTTCTCTTAACTTAGAAAACTCTTTATCATCATAAGGACACCTATCTCCATAGAGTATTCTACATAAATTTTGCATCAATAAATAAGCTGGATAGAAAAATAGTTGTTCTATACTCAACCAAGATGGTAATTTTATAGTGAACCACTTATATTTCTTACCAACATAGAATAAGCCTATACCCATAGCAATAATCCCAAGAGCCATCAATAAATCATATGTTAAAAATAAATTCATATTTTTTATATAAGATTCAACAAAATACTTAGAGTAAGCCATAGAATTCAATTGCGGGATGATTAGATGATTTAAGACGAATTGAGGTCTTAAGCCAATCCAAATGATAAAAATACTCATGGCTCCTAGAGCCAAATCAAAACTAGTAAAACCAAACTTTAAATCCTTGTATTCATTTTGATTTTCCTTGATAAAGACATAATAAAACATTTTAACGAAATAAGCCACGGTTCCAATACTGGCAATGATGAATAATATTTCAGCCAAAATAAAGATTTGTGAACCATATTCATATGCTTCAACAAGACCGTGATGTAGAATGGTTTTTGATATATAACCATTGAATAAAGGCATGCCTATAACACCAAACATACCCACTACAAAGGCAAAACTTGTAAAAGGCAATTTTTTTAATATGCCGCCCAGTTTATACATGTTTAATTCATTGGTGTGATAGTGAATCACACCCGCAACCATGAATAAAAGTGATTTAAAGACTGCATGATTAATAATATGATAAACTGCGCCTGTATAGCCCATTGAACCAACATAGCCTAAATACAAGGCAACACCAATACCGGTTAAAATATAACCCATCTGACTAATGGATGAATAGGCCAATAGTTTTTTGATATTTGATTCTTGTAAGGCTAGGAAAACACCTAGAAGCATTGTAAATATGCCAGTCCAAATAATAATCGCCCCAACCGTACTTGCGGTAAACCACACTGGGTTATCACCATCTACAACACCATTAAGGCCAGGGAAATAGTAAGAAGTCGCAACCCTTATCATTCCAAATGCTCCGACTTTAATCATAATACCAGATAAAATTGCACTCGCAGGCGATGGTGCAACTGGATGTGCTCTAGGAAGCCAAACATGGACAGGTGCCATCCCGGCTTTAATTCCAAAACCTACTATGAGTAAGCCGATAATCCAATATTTTAAGCCACCCAACCTATCTAAGATATTAATCGCTGAATGGAAACTTAAGTCACCAATATTAAAATAAATAAGTAAAATAGCCACAAAGATTAAAAAACCACCGATAAGTCCCATAAGGATATAATTATAGCCTGCCCTATATGATTTTTCATCTTGCCCATGAATCACTAAGGTATAAGAGGCTAAAGTCATAAGCTCAAAAAACAAAAACATTGTAAATAAATCGCCAGCCATAATAGCCCCTAAAATGGAACTATAAGTTAAGGCAAAAAAGAAGAAAAACCTTGTGCTATGTAGTTCATGTTTCATATATTCATGAGCATAGATGATCACATAAAACCATACAAAAGCTGAAACCATTAAGACCGTATATGCAAGCATATCAATTCTAAAGCTTATGCCCAGTTGCAAAATCCTTGGATAAACATAATCAACTTGGTTTCCAACAACTTTTGGATAAATAGCAATTAACAATAAAATGACAAAAAAGCCCATATAAATCAAAGACTTATCTCGATTATAGGGCTTTTTCTCTCTGTATATAAGTTCTATAGCAGCACCAAAAATAGGCACAAAAATAATTAAGAAAATATCTATAGACTGATTATTTAAAAACTGGACATATTGGTCATAATAAATAGAACTTTCAATGATAATATTTAAGTTAAACCAATTATTCAAATATGAAACAAAAAGAAAAAACATTAATAAAGAGAGGCCAACCATTACGGCATTAGCCCCAACCATATTATCTAATATTTTAAGCCTTCTTTTCATCTCTATTTATATTCCCACGCTTTCTATATGAATATTAGTAAGAAAACAAATATAATCACTAGAGCAATCGAATAAATCATTGCATCAGCTCTTATAATGCTTGATTCATAGCGTCGATTAACCACATTGGTTGTAATGATAAAACGATCAATAAAACCTACTTTTTCTATATCTTCTTCTGATAATTTTTTAAAGTCATCTTCATTATAAGGACACTTATCACCATAAAGGATACGGCATAAATTTCTCATCAATAGATAGGCAGGTAAAAAGAATATATATTCGACACTGAGCCATTTTGGTATTTTCAAGTGGAAAAGATGATATCTTTTACCACCAAAGAAAATAATAAAACCAAACACAAGAATACCAAAGGTTGTTATCAAGTCTTTAATAGCAAATACATTCATTTCCAAAATGTAGTGACTGATAAAATAAGGATCGTAAGTTGTCATATTTAATTGAGGAACAATTAAATGGTCTAGAATAAATCTTGGCGAAGTACCAATCAATATGATAATGATTGTCATTGCCCAAAGGGCTATATCATGACTTGAATAATCATAAGGGATTTTACTATAATCATTATCCGTTTTCTTGAAGAATGCATAATAACCCATTTTGATAAAGGAACATGCAGTCCCAGCACTTACAATGATAAACATGACCTCGGCAAAGATAAAGGTTGAACTGCCATAATGATAAGCTTCAGTTAAACCATGATGGATGATGGTTTTAGAAACATATCCATTAAATAATGGAAATCCAGAAATCCCTAAAGCCGCAACGATAAAGACCAGAGTTGTGAAGGGTAATTTTTTCCAGAGTCCACCCAGTTTATACATGTCAAGTTCATGGGTATGGTAATAAATCACTCCAGCCACCATAAATAATAAGGATTTAAACAAAGCATGATTGATAATATGATAAAGGGCACCAGAATAACCCATAGCACCTTGATAACCTAAATATAAGGCAACACCTATTCCAGTAATAATATAGCCCATCTGACTCACTGAATGATAAGCCAACATTTTTTTCATGTTTCCTTGTTGTAAAGCAAGAAAAACACCAATTGTCATAGTGATAATCCCAGTCCAAATGATGATGGCACCAATGCTTTCAGAAGTCAACCAAATCGGATCAGTCACAGAAGTCACGGTTTCCTTACTCGGAAAATAATAACTTGTGGCGGTTCTTAAAATTCCAAATGCACCGACCTTAATCATCACACCTGACAGAATGGCACTTGCAGGCGAAGGAGCAACAGGGTGGGCTCTAGGCAACCAAACGTGAACTGGCGCCATCCCTGCTTTGATACCAAAACCAAATACCAATAAGCCCATAATCCAATATTTCAAACTTCCCAATTGAGCCATTTCATCAATCACAGATTCAAATCGCAATGTACCTAAATTAAAATAGATTAAAAACAAAGCTGTTAAAATCAAGAATCCACCAATGAGACCCATAATAATATAATTATAACCCGCTTTATAAGATGCATCATTTTGACCATGTATAACCAACATATAAGAAACAACAGTCATAATTTCAAAAAACAAAAACATTGTGAGTAAATCGCCTGACATTATCGTACCCAGTACTGAACCATAAGTCAAAGATAAGAAAAAGAAAAATCTTGTACTCTTTTCTTCTTTTTTCATATATTCATGAGCGTAAATCATAACAAAGAACCAGATGAATGATGACAATAACAATACAGCATAACTTAACATATCCACCCTAAAACTAAGTCCAAGCGCCAATACGTTTGGTATTTCTAGACGAATCACATCCGCCAAAGCGATTGGATACATAAAAACAACAATAATTAAAGTTAATAAACCCATATAAATAACGGATTTATCTCTATAATCACTAGAATTCTTTGCAACGTATGCTTCTATAACTGCACCAATCATTGGAATTGAAAATATAATGATAGGCATATAATGAATCCATGTTGAATTGATAATATGACTATAAAGTTGACTGTCTAAAAAAGTTTGACTCACCCCAAACCAATCTTTAGCATAACCTATAAAGGCCAGTAATAAAAACATAGCAAAAACAACCAGGATTGTGTTAATCCTCGCCATTTGATCTCTAACACTCATTTTTCTAAATTTCATAGCCAACTCCTATATTATAGTATAAATACTTCTACAGCCGATTCTATAAAAGGCATAATGATATTGGGTAATACCCCTAAGAAAACAATTAACAATCCCAAGAAAACAAGGGGTGTAATCATTGTCGTCGGTGTCTTTTCAATGGTTGTTAAACGATAATGATATTTCTCATTTCTTAAAAATGCAAGAATAATGATTGGCAAATAGTAAATAACATTTAACAAACTAGATAAAATTAATATCACTAAGAAAATGACATAATTATTATCCAATACAGCGATTCCTAAATTAAGTTTTGATATAAAACCACTGGTTAATGGCAATCCAATCATCCCTAGGGCCGCGATGCTAAAAACGCCCATGGCTACAGGCATAATGAATCCCAAACCATCAAAGTCATTGACTTTCCGTGTCTTTTTATAATATATGATTTCTCCAACAGATAAGAATAAAGCAGTTTTCATCAACCCATGAGAAATAATATGAAAGAAAGCTGCCCTTAGGCCAAGAAAACTAACAAGAGAAATTCCTAATAATATATAGCCCATTTGTGCAACAGATGAATAACCCAACATCCGTTTGACATCTTTTTGAGCAATGGCAAAAACGGACCCAGCAATCATTGCCGTGGCGGATAAGATTAAGAGTATTGTGGGTATATGCAATTGATTTAAAATATCAATTCCAAAGATTCCGAACAAGACCTTTACCAAAACCAATATGTAAACTTTAATGACTATGGCTGAAAGAATAGCACTTGATGTGCTTGGCGCACTCGAGTGTGCATCTGGCAACCAAACATGAAAAGGAAATATTGCAGCTTTGATTCCAAGACCCACAATCATAAAGCCAAGAGCAAAACTCATATTCAATGTGTAATCAGCAAATATGGTTTGCATATTTTCAGCTAAGAAAGATATATTGGTGTAACCGGTGGCCATATAAATCAAGGCAACACCCATTAAATATGACAAGGAACCAATCTCATTCATCATGACATATCGAAAAGCTGAAGTATAAGTTTCCTTCTTCTTTTTAATGCTGATTATTGCACAAGTTGTGATGGATAAAACTTCAATAAATACATAAGTATTAAATAAATCATTTGTATATAAAATTCCGAACATAGCCATCAGTAAAATAAACAATAAAACATAATATCTGCCATATTCAGACTTTTCAATTCCTTCAGTTGCATCTCCAATAGAATATACATATATAATCATCGCTAAAAAAATGACCATTGTAGAAAATAAAGCTGAGAATGGGTTGATTAGAAATTCTATTCCCAATCTTGCTTCATGTCCTCCAAATGTATAAGAGATGTTACCGACTTGATTGACATACCATAGCAAGTAAAGTGATGATATTAAAACCACCCCTAAAACAAACAGTCCTAAAATTAGTGTAATCTTAAAAGGCTTTCTTCTGAGTAAGGGTATTGTTAATGCCATTAAAATAAATAATATTAAGTTAAGAATGGGTAGTTGTTCAACCATTATGTTGTCCTCTTTCGCAATTGATGTTTAGAAATAAATTAAATAAAGACTTATGGAATTAAGGTGTTTACTGCAGCGTCAATCATTGGAAAAATCACATTTGGAAATAAACCCAAACCGATGATCAAAAAACCTAAGATAAATAATGGCGTAATCATTGTCGTTGGTGTGTGTTCGATTCGTGTCATCCTATAATGGTATTTTTCATTTCTCAAGAATCCTAATATGATGATTGGTAAATAATATAGGACATTGAGCAAGCTTGAAAGGATTAGAATAATCAAAAAGACAATATAGTTGTTGTCTAAGACAGCAATACCTAAATTTAATTTCGATATGAAACCACTGGTTAAAGGAATACCAATCATACCTAAAGCACCAATACTAAAAACCCCCATTGCAACAGGCATAATAAAGCCTAAACCATCAAAGTCATTCACTTTTCGTGTCTTTTTATAGAAAATAATTTCCCCTATAGATAAGAAAAGTGCAGTTTTCATAATTGCATGTGAGAATATATGAAAAAAAGCAGCCCTCAATCCAAGGAAACTAAACAATCCAATCCCTAATAGAATATAACCGACTTGGGAGACGGATGAATAAGCCAGCATTCGCTTAACATCCTTTTGGGCAATGGCAAAAATCGAACCTGCAATCATAGCGGTTCCTGCTAGAACCAAAAGTACAACTTGAATGTTTAATTCTCTTAAAATATCCAACCCGAAAACTTGATACAAAACTTTAATTAGGACTAAAATATATCCTTTACTAATAATCCCAGATAAAATTGCACTTGATGTACTTGGCGCATTTGAATATGCATCTGGTAACCATACATGCAAAGGGAAAACTGCTGTTTTAATTCCAAGTCCAGCAACCATAAAGCCTAAAGCCACCACAATACTAACTGGATTTGCATTAAAGGCAATAGAAATTGTCTCTGATATCATTGTAATGTTTGTATAACCAGTGGACATGTAAATTAAAGCCACACCCATTAAATATGACAAAGAACCAATTTCATTCATCATAATATATCTAAAAGCTGATGTGTAGGTTTCTTTCTTCTTTTTAATACTCACAATAGCACAAGTCGTGATTGATAAAATTTCTATAAATACATAAGTATTAAATAAATCGTTGGTATACAAAATCCCAAATAAAGCCATAAGAAGAATAAATAACAAGACATAGTATCTACCGTACTCGCTGTCCTCTATACCTTCAGTGGCATCTCCACTAGAATAAATATAGATAATCATAGCCAAACCAAGAATCATTGTTGTAAACAATGCTGAAAAAGGATTGATTAAAAATTCAATACCAAATTTAGCTTCATGGCCACCAAATGTATATGAGATGTTTCCTACATGATTCACATGCCATAATAAATAAATGGATGACGCAAAAACCAAGCCCAATACAATAAATCCAAGAATAAGCGTAATTTTAAAAGGGCGTTTTTTTAATAAAGGAATGATTAACGCCATCAATAAAAATAAGATTAAATTTAATATTGGTAATTGATCAACGAACATTTTCTTCCTCGTTTATAAGCCTAGCCAATTCTCTTTGATCAATGGTTCCATAATTTTGATAAATCCGTATCACAAGGCTTAAAGAGTAAACTGTAATTGAAACCACAACCACAATACCTGTAAGAATAAAAACAGAAGGCAAAGGATTGATGAATACGACATCAGGGTTATCCCCTACAATCGGCGTTCTTCCGCCTGTAACATTTCCTATGGCCACAAAAAACAAGAATACACCTGTGCCCATAATGTTGATGCCCATGATTCGTTTTATAAGATTAGAATGCAAAACAACGATTCTTAAACCAATAACGAAAAGCGCTATTGCACCTATATAATTTATTTTTTCTACAATTAATCCAATTATTTCACTCATAGTTTTTCCTCATCAATCAGTAGGTTAAATAATGAAATCATCGTTGATGTGACCTTAATCCCTATGCCAATCATAAGTATAGGAATGAAGCCGCCCGATAAAACCACACCGAGTTCTCCACTTGGAAAACCAGCTTCAAGGTTTGTTAAAAAACTTCCTGCAAATATTATTCCAACAATTCCAACAAAAACGAATAACATAATTCCGCCACTTTCAGCGATTTCTGATGTTCTATGCGAAAACTTTTTCTTACCTTTTTCACGGCCAAAGACCAGTGTATATAGGATTAAGGTTGTCCCTATAACTGCACCCCCAGCAAATCCACCACCGGGTGATATGTGACCATTTAAAATAATGAATATCCCATAAATTTGGGCAAAAGGAATAATGATTCTTGTGATATTTTTAATAATAATATCATTCATCTTCATTAGCCTCCTTTGTTAAGTCTCTATCATGTTTTGTTGAACGGAGTACAGATCCAACAGCCACAACGGATGTAAACAAAACAATGGTTTCACCCAAGGTATCAAAAGCTCTATAATCAGCTAAAATAGCAGCAATTAAATTAGAAGCATTGGTTTCATCAGCACCTTCTTCTACATAGTAATCAACAACCTCATTATAAGCCGGTGCATCTGTACTTGCTTCTGTGGGTAATTGCATGACGCCAAAAATTAATAATACAAATAATATAATGAATACAATATTGGCAAATATATCTCTCATTTTTCATACCTCTTTGTTTTACTAATGACAGCGAAAAATAATATCGATGTCACACCAGCCCCAATGGCCGCTTCTGTAATAGCAACATCAGGTGAATTGAGTAATAACCAAAGTATAGACATCACAAGTGAATAGGCCGAGAACAAAACAACTGCACCGATTAAATCTTTAATCTTGCCTATTGCGAACGCACACACAATTAAGAAGATAACAATCAACACATTCATGGTCACCATATCATTCACCATCCTCTTCTAAAAGCCCTGTTTCTAAGCGTTTATAAGCAGTTTTGGCAATGGCATGGGCTGCAGTTGGGTTGGTAAGCCAAACAAAAACTAGAATCAATAAAATGTTGGCAGAAATAAAAGTTGCACCTTGCCACATAATCAAACCAGCAAAAACCAAACCAGCACCCATGGTGTCACATTTGGTTGTTGCATGCATTCTCGTAAAAACATTTGGCATTCTTAATAAGCCAACAACACCGACAAAAAAGAAAAATAAGCCTGAAATTAAAAATAGTAATATGATAATATCTAAAATTATTTCCATCTTCCCAATTTTCCTTTCATCAATAATTTGGCCAAGCCAATTGTGGTAATGAAACCTAATAAAGCATAAACAAGTGCAACATCAACAAAAAACCTCTGGTTGGTGATTAAAGCAATCATTACAATGATTGCAGTTACTTTTGTTGCAATCATATTAATGGCGACAATTCTATCTTCAACTGTCGGACCAACAATGGCTCTATATAATCCGGCAAAGGTTAGTATAACCAAAATTATCGTTGAAATTAATACAGCAGTCTCAATCATTTTTCTCCGCCCTTTCTAAATCTAAGAAAGCTTTTTCCATGCGACTGCCTTCTAGATCTTTAACTTGTTGCCTTAATAAACCATGAACCACGATTTCATCATGATTCATATCCACCGTTAATGTCCCAGGCGTAAGTGTAATGGCATTGGCATACAATGCTTGATTGAGTTCCTTGTTTAATTTGTTTTTTATGGTTACAAAACCGGGATCTATCGGCATTTTTTTACTCAAAACAATTTTAGCAACTTCAATGTTTGAGACAACAATGTTATAAAGCAAAATAAAAACCAGAACAAAAAAGCTAAAAAATGTTCTGATTGTGAGTTTCGTGACCTCTGCTTTATTAAAAATTAAATCATAGTTAAAAAATACAACCATTAGAGATACAAAAAAACCAATGATTGCTATATACAAGCTTACTTCAAACGATAAAACAAACCAAAAAGCCAGAAGTAAGGTGAATAGTAGTATACCTCCATACGTTTTTTTCAATCAAATCAACGCCCTTCTTAGAGATTATATAGCCTTGTTATAGTATATCGAATACTTGGGTCAAATGTCAAGGTCTTCTGCTACTCAGACCCATTGATTTTATCAATTAATATCCTAAAGTCCTTTCTTGATAAAATGACCGGGACCGGATATAAAGGATTTGCTTCTTTATAAGCTTTTTCAACAATAGATTCTTTATCCTTCTCTTCAATTAAACCATCAAATGTTTCTTCAATATCTAAATCGATTTTTAAATTTTCTATTTCTTTAATAAAGTCCTTTGCTTTTTCATGAGATGGTTTATTAGAATCAACTTCTAAAACATCCATGAGTTGGGCAAGTTTTTTATCAACCTTACCTTCATAATATTTTAAAACATGAGGTAAAATAACCGCATTTGCATAACCATGTCCAAGATTATAATAAGCGCTCAATTGGTGTGCAATTGCATGGACATTGCCAACATATGCTCTAGTAAAAGCCACACCCGCTTGGTAAGCTGCCAATTGCATTTGACTCAACGCATCTAAATCACCATCATAGGCTTTTTTTAAGTTATCAAAAATTATTTTTACAGCACTTTTAGCCATTCTTTTAGTTTTCTTTGTATTGGCTTTTCCTATATAAGCTTCAACAGCATGTGTTAATGCATCCATACCAGTTTGACCAATGAGTTTTTTAGGTAGACTCTTCACAATGTCTAAATCAAGCACGGCATAATGAGGCATTAAGGCAGGATCCATTATGGCAAACTTATCTTGTGTGTCTTTATTAGAAACCACTGCAGCTAAAGTTGCTTCTGAGCCGGTCCCTACTGTTGAGGGAATGGCAATCAATAAAGGTATTTTTTTTAATATCTTTAAAGTCCCTTTCATCTTTTCAACTGATAAGTTTGGCCTAACCACTCTAGCGCCAACCACTTTTGCCAAATCAATCACAGACCCACCACCATAGGCAATTAAAGCATCACACTGATTTTCATTATAAACTAATAAAGCCTCTTCAACCATTTTAATACTCGGATTAGGTTTGGTCTGGTCATAAATTTTATATTGTATTTTTAACTTCTCTAAGGATTCAACCATTTTCTTAAAACGATTCGTTTTGACCAAATAATCATCAGTTACAACAAAGACTTTATGCTTATTGTTTTTTTGCAAAATGAATGGTACTTTTTCTAAAGCTTCTTTGCCATCAATTATTTTTGGCTCTTCAAAAGAAATAAAAATCGTTAAAAAATACATTAGTTTTTGATAAAGTCTAAAAAATATTTTTTTCATAATGCCTTGTATACTCAATTATAGATAGTTTTATTGTTATGAGTATACATATCCTTTCT
>JBKHBS010000053.1:0-5912 GCA_046542225.1 Candidatus Izemoplasmatales bacterium
ATGGACAAAAACAATCAATTGATGTGATTAAAGAAAATGGACAACTATATGCTAGTTTTTCATGGTTTAAATATGTTGAAATGCATATGATTAATGAAAATCAATTTGAACTCTTGTCTTTTCCCATGTATTTTCAATATGATTTTGATGACCATACACCTAAAATCAAGGTTTCAGGCAACTATGGATCAATCATTATGGGACGAACCCTCTATAAATTAACCTAAATTCTTCCTTTAAGTAGTCTTTTTTATTCTTTTTTGTTGTTGTATATTAAAAACCTGTCCATTATAATATTTATGTATGCAGACTATCATTAACACGAGGCTTATATGAAACAATCAACCATGTATTACTTGATTAGAGGTTTGATGGGTTTATCATTTCATATGATATTTACCGCTGCTGGCTTGTATCGAATTGATATCGCTCAGTTGGAAGTCTATCAATTGATTTTAATTGGCTCCGCATTAGAAATTTCTATTTTTATTTTTGAAGTTCCAACCGGCATTATTGCTGATTTGAAAAGCCGACGATTAAGCATCATCATTGGCCTTTTTGTCATTGGTCTAGGATCAATGATTGAGGTTTTGACGCCCTTCTTTTATTTGATCTTTATTTCTCAACTGGTCCTTGGATTTGGTTTTACCTTTATTAGTGGTGCTTTAGATTCTTGGATCTCTGATGAAATTAAGGTTGACAAACTTGAACATACCATCATTACTGGGGCTCAGTTAAATGCTTTGCTGAGTGTTTTAGGAATTCTTTTGGCCGCCCTTATAGGGGTGATTGATATCCGTTTATCAATTCTTGTAGGGGCACTTATATTTATTGTCTTAGGTATTGTTTCCATCATCTTTATGAAAGAAAACAATTTCATAAAACCCAAGTCTACTGAAACATTCGCAAAGAAATATATGGGACAATTGATCAAGGGTTTCTCTCATATTAAAAACCATAAAACCTTAAGAATCATGTTTATCATTATTCTCTTTTATGGTTTATACAGTGAGGGAATTGATAGGACTTATGAACTCTATATCTTGGATGGCTTAAATTTTAGGACCATCCTCGATTTACCAGCCATTTGGATTTTATCAATTGTAAATGCAATTGTTGCTATATTGGGTTATGTCATGTTGTTTGTGGTTAAACGTTATTTGAAGAAAAGTCATTATATTTACTTATGGGCAATGAACCTAACCTTAATGATGATTATAGGCATTTTGTTATTTGCCTTTATGCCATATATTTACTTGGCTTTATTCGGTTTTATTTTCTTCTCTGTTTCAAGGGCAGGCACCCATCCATTACTCAACACCATTCTTTTAAAGAATACACCGACAAAGATCAAAGCAACTGTACTGTCGAGTTTTGGCCAACTGGATGCCATCGGTCAACTTTTATCTGGTGGACTCATGGTCTTGATTAGCTTGTGGCTTAACATTGAGGGCCTATATTTGGTGACAGCTTTATTACTTTTGGTACCAATGTTCTTATTTTTAAGATTAAAAAAATACGCTGTTATAGATTCAATTCAATCTGATCTATAAGGAGGATTTAAAATGATCAATACAAAAGAACTGACCAAGTATTACGGAAAAAACACACGGGGCATTAAAGATGTCACAATGGACATCAAAGAGGGTGAAATTTTTGGTTTCATTGGTCCCAATGGTGCTGGCAAATCAACATGTGTTAGAACCTTGTTGAATTTTATTTTTCCGACCAGTGGTCATGCAAGCGTCATGGATTTAGACGTCATTAAAGACACCGTTGAAATTAGAAGGAATGTTGGTTATGTCCCTTCCGAAGTTCACTATTATCAAAACATGACTGTAAAGGATTTTTTAAAATATTCAACGGATTTTTATACCGATGATTATGAAGAAAGACTCCATGATTTATCAAAAAAATTGGAACTTGATTTGAGCAGAAAAGTTGGTGACCTTTCATCTGGAAACAAAAAGAAAGTAGCCATTGTTTCTGCCCTCATTTATCAACCAAAGATCCTTTTCTTTGATGAACCAACACTGGGACTAGACCCTTTGATTCAAACTGTCTTTTTTGATTTAATAGAAAAAGAAAAAGAGAGAGGGGCAACCATTTTCTTTTCATCACATGTATTGAGTGATGTACAAAAGATTTGTGACCGTGTGGGTATCATTAAAGAAGGTAAATTGATAAAAATTGAGAATATCGAAGACATCATGAAAGCAAGGGCGAAAAATATTCGCATACAATCAGATGATTTTGATTTAAAAGAAGATGAAAATATCGTTAATTTAAAGAAGATTAAAGATAGTTATCATTTTACATATAAGGGTAAAATTAAAGAATTATTAAAAACGATAGAATCATATAATATTCAAGACATATCGATTACAGAACCAACATTAGAAGAAATCTTTATGCATTATTACAATAAGGAGGAAGAATAATGTTACATTTCTATAAAACTGAATTTATTAGACAATTAAGTTCATTGATTCTTTGGTCTGGTATTATTTGTGGTCTATCGATACTGATGTTAAGCATGTATCCTGCATTTAAAGATTCTTTCTCTGAATTAGAAGCCATGCTTGATGCCTTTCCTCCGGCCATGTTAGAAGTCTTTGGTTTGGGTGAAGGGGGCTTAGATATTTCAACCCCTTATGGATGGTATGGGATGGAAGGTTATTTGTTTATGGTTTTAATTGGTGGATCTTACGCTGGTATTCTTGGCTCAACCATTCTCTCTCAAGAAGAAGATGATCAAACCATTGAATTTTTATTATCAAAACCAATTTCTAGAAATAAAATCCTCCTTGGTAAAGCCTTGGTCATATTAACCAACCTTTTGATATTGAACACTTTATTGTTTGTGACTTTGGTCATTGTTTTTTCAATCATTGGTGAGGTTATTTGGCTGACAACCCTATTAATCGTCTTAGGGGCTTTCATACTTCAAATGATATTTGCATCGGTCTCTTTTGCCATCAGTGTCTTTGTGACCAAATCAAGAAAAGTCATGAGTGTATCTTTAGGACTTGTGATTGGTTTATTCTTTTTAGATATCATTGCTGGTTTAACAGATAGCTTAGAATTTTTGAAATATTTAACCCCTTATGAATATGTAGAGGCAGTCTCAATTATTAATGATCAAACCATTGATTTACTCTATCTTTTCATATCCATAGCCATCATCTTCATCAGTGGCTTTGTAACATGGTTTTTCTATAATAGAAAGGACATCACCATATGATAAAAGAAATTAAAGATCCCCAAGAAAAACAAGCCATTACTGAAGATGTCTTAAGAGACTTACCAGAATGGTTTGGTATTGAAGATGCCATTGAAGAATATGTTCACGGTGTAAAGGATAAGCCTTTCTTTGCGGCTTTTAATAAAGACAATCCCGTGGGCTTTTATTGCGTCAGAAAAGAAAATGATTATGTATTAGATTTATATGTTTTAGGCATTAAAAGAAGTCATCATCGTTTGGGTATTGGCAAAAGCCTTCAATCCCATGTAGAAGCATATGCCTTAACCAAAGGTTACCAATATTTAATGGTTTTAACCTTGGCTAAGAAGTCCTATGATGAGGCCTATTTAAAGACAAGGAAATTTTATTTAGACATAGGCTTTATTGATTTTTATCAAAACGATGACATATTTTCTAAGGATGACCCGTGTCAAATCATGTTGAAAAAACTATGAAAACGTTTTGTTTTCATTTTTAACCTTATCTAGAGCGAAATTTCTTCATATTTCCACAAAATGTGTTATAGTGTAATGTATGTATTTTTTTGGAGGAATGAATTTTATGAGAAAACAATCAATAATCAATGTCGCTGTTGTTGCCCATGTCGATGCGGGTAAGTCAACTTTGGTTGATGCACTATTACAACAAAGCGGCGTGTTCCATGATAATGAAGTTTTAGTTGAACAAGTTATGGACAGTAATGATTTAGAAAGAGAACGAGGGATTACCATCTACTCGAAAAACTGTGCCATCGAACACAAGGGAACTAAAATAAACATTGTCGATACACCAGGACATGCTGACTTCTCAAGCGAAGTTGAAAGAATTATAAAAACTGTTGATACAGTGATTCTATTGGTTGACTCAAGTGAAGGACCCATGCCACAAACAAGAGTGGTTTTAGAAAAAGCTTTAGAAAGAGGATTAAGACCCATTGTCTTTATTAATAAAATTGATAAGTCAGATCAAAGATCAACTGAAGTTGTTGATGAATGTTTCGATTTATTTGTTGACTTAGGCGCAACAGACTTACAATTAGACTTTCCAATTATTTATGGAGAGGCTAGAAAAGGCGTTGCCATCCATCATTTAGAAGATGAAGGTAAGGACTTAGAACCCTTATTTGAACTTTTATTAGACCATGTGGATGTTTATCCAGACAATTCAGAAGAACCCTTACAATTACAAATTTCTTCTCTAGGCTATGATGACTACTTAGGTAGACTAGGCATTGGAAGAATCACAAGAGGTACTTTAAAAACAAAAACAAACTATGTTTTAATTAAAAGAGATGGGTCTGAAGAAAAAGTTAAAGTCAACCATATTTATGTCAATGAAGGCTTAACCAAGGTTGAAAAAGAAGAGGCATATGCTGGTGACATTGTTACTTTTGCTGGTATAGCTCATATATCTATAGGCGAAGTGATTTGTGATGCAGACCATGTAGAAGCCATGGAAATGATTGACATTGAAAAGCCAACATTATCAATGAACTTCTTAGTCAATGATGGTCCTTTTGTTGGAAGAAGTGGACATTTAGTGACCACTAGACAAATTAGAGATCGTTTAATTAAAGAATTAGAAACCAATATCGGTTTAGAAGTAGAAGAAATTGAAAACGGCTATAAAGTCAACGGACGTGGGGAGTTACATTTATCCATTCTATTGGAAAATATGCGCCGTGAAGGTTTTGAACTTTGTGTCAGCAAACCTGAGGTTTTATATCAATATGATGAAGAGGGCAATAAATTAGAACCCTTTGAAAAAGTCATCATTTCAGCCCCAGATATTTATATCGGGTCAGTGATTAGTGCCTTAAATCAAAAGAAAGGCACAATGATTTCAATGGATACAGAAAATGAATATACAAGACTAGAATACTCAGTACCTACCAGAGGCTTAATTGGTTACAGAAGTGAGTTCATTAACTCTACCAGGGGTATGGGTGTTATGGAAAAATCTTTTTCTGGATATGAACCATTTGCTGGTCATATTGAACAAAAGAGAAATGGTGTATTCATCGCCAAAGATGCTGGTAAAACCATGGCTTATTCTTTATTCAATTTATCTGAAAGAGGCCGTATGATGGTTGATCCAGCCACAGAAGTATATGCTGGTATGATTGTTGGCTTAAATTCAAGAGACAATGACTTGGTTGTAAATCCTTGCAAGAATAAAAACTTAACCAATGTGCGTTCAAGTTCCTCAGATGAAGCAGTGAAATTACTTGATCCCTTAAAACTAACTTTAGAAGAATCTCTAGAGTTCATTGCCAATGATGAGTTAGTAGAAATTACCCCAGACGCCATTCGTTTAAGAAAAAAAGTATTAAATGAAATTGAAAGAAAACGTTATAACAAACAATTTTCTTAAAATAATTGATATAAAAATCATTGAATTCATTTTTAATGATTTTTTTTTAATTTAATATAGAAATTTTATAATAGATATGATATAAATAAATTGAAGGGATGTTTTAAGGACACTCAGATTTATGTAGTTATTATAGTTTTATAGATTTATGTATCATGTTTTAGATTTGGTTTCACTTAATCTTATAAAATGTATCATTGTTTTGTAGATTTATCATAGCTTTATAAGTAAGAAGTCATTTTTAAATATTAGATTTTTATATCAAGCATTTAAAGACCTGTACTTCGAGTGAACC
>JBKHBS010000017.1:0-28012 GCA_046542225.1 Candidatus Izemoplasmatales bacterium
CCATATCAGCGATTTAGTCCCCCTAGACAGACGCGGAAAACCTTTAGATATAGCGAATCTAACTAACTATCTTGTTTCTAAAGAAGCTGAATACATTACCGGAGAAACCATACGGGTTGATGGTGGATTAATACTCTATGGCCCTAACGAATCAAAGGGAAAATAACCTTTGTCATATAATTATATAAGCATTTTTCTTAAAGGAAAATAAGATAGAACAATCATTCAATGACATATAGTCTCTACAACCATCAACTAATCTTTTTGCATCGACAAATTTAAAAGCGAAATAATTTCACCTATAATTTCGAATTTTAACAACGATTAAATAATAATATATTTTTAAGCACGCTAACTGATTTGATTAGCTGCTTTTTTTTATAAATATATCTAAAACCAGTACTAATGTAAATATTTTTATAAAATATTTATTTAATAGTTATTTGACTTAATGAATCAAAGATAATAAGTAAATAAAAAGAAATTATATGCTAAAATGTCATTAAATTATGGGATATTTTCAAAGTTTTTCCAAACAACCATAACAAATCAAAAAAATAAATGCTATAATATTTTTTAGGGGAGGTTATATGGAAGTTCACATTAATCATTTTATAGGCTATTCATTAAGCTTTGGAGAATTTTATTATTAATAAGTATTCATTGGTTTAAAATTTCCGTTTTTAATTAAAATTATTAAATGTAATTTATCAAAAATAATAACATTTTATTCAAAGTCAAAGTGTTTTTGATAACTTACATGTAATAAATATCATCATCAAACAAATTACATAGTTAAATTTAACTAGGAAAGTAGGAATTTTATGAGTCAAGAAATGCATTTAACATCACCAAATGTACCAAGCAAAAAAAATCTAGTTATATTTTCAGCCACACTTATTATTTTATTAATTGTTTCAGCTTTTTTATATGGTATTTATGTTTTTGCTGTTGCAGTTGTCGCTTTGATATCAGGTGGCTTGGTTGAATTTGTTTTTGCTAAGGTGAGAAAAACTGAGTTTGATTTATCTTGGATTGTATCTCCTTTAGTGATTACACTTATGTTGCCACCAACAATCAAGCTTTGGATTGTTGCTGTTGCAGCTGTGTTTGGCGTTTTCTTTGCTAAAGCCATTTTTGGAGGCTTAGGTAAAAATATATTTAATCCCGCAGTTGTCGGTGTATTGTTTGTAACAATATCTTTTCCTTCAATGATTACAACTGCTGAATGGATTCACCCAAGTATTGATGGTTTTGCAGGGGCAACACCATTAAATTTACTGAACTCAGGTGCTGAATTCACTTATTCTTTTAGAGATTTACTCCTAGGCAATGTGCCTGGTGCTATTGGCGAAACCTTTAGGTTGGGAATCCTTATTTTAGGTCTCGTCTTAATTCTTTTAAAGATTGTTGATTGGCGTATTCCATTATTCTACTTAGGTTCTGTTTTAGTTTTTACAGCTATAGGCAATTTGGCTTTACCTGATGTATTCCCAGACCCTATATTATCTTTATTTGTTGGTGGACTTTTATTTGGTGCATTTTTTGTTGCAACTGATCCAGTCACTGCACCACTTAAAAATAAGGGAAGAATCTTCTATGGTATTGGTTTAGCATTTTTTACAGTTCTAATACGTAATTTTGCAACTTTTCAAGAAGGGGTTATTTTTGCAATTATCATAATGAATGCCATTGCACCTCTGATTGATGATAGTTTAGAAGAAAATGAATCTACAGAAACATTAGTAGAGGAGGCCGCATAATGAGAGATAATCTAAGAGTTATATTATTCGTTGTAGTTATGTCCTTATTCACCTCAGGTGTCATCTTAGGTGTTGACGCTTTAACTGCAGAAAGAATTCAAAATAATCAAGATGCTAAAATTAAGGTTGCCATATTAGAAGCCAACAATATTCCTTATGCAATGGCTTCTATCAATGAAACATTTGATCAAGAAATTGATATCGTAACGGTAGATGATTGGACTTTTTATATTAACCCTGATACTGGTTCAATTAGTTTTGAAATATCTGGTAATGGTGTATGGGGACCAATTGAAGGTATCTTAACCTTACAAGATGATTTTGAAACCATATTAAATGTTTCCATATTACAGCAGGAAGAAACACCAGGTTTGGGAGGGGTCATTGCTGAGCCACAATATCTTGCTAATTTCGTCGGAAAAATATTTGATCCTAACTTCGAATTAAATAAAGATCCAGCACCAAATGACGACAATGAAATAGACGCAATTACCGGTGCAACCAACACATCAAAACGTTTTGAATCACTTCTTAACGAGGACTATGACCAAGCCAAAGCAGCTTGGGAAAGTCAAAATGAGTAGGGGGGAATCATTATGAAACTTATACGCGTAAAATATACAAAGTGGTTTAATATCTTAAGAGATGGTATATCTAGAAGTAATCCTATTGTCGTTGCAGTTTTAGGGATTTGTTCTGCTTTGGCTGTTAGTAACAAAGTTGAAAATGCAATTGCAATGGGCCTTGGTGTAACTTTTGTTATCATGGCAAGTTCTTTAACCATTTCTCTAATTAGAAATATCATTCCTCAAAAAGTAAGAATGGTTACATATATGGTTGTTATTTCTACATTCACCATATCAGTTCAAGCATTTTTACAAGCTTACTTTATGCCAATTGCTGATGCTTTGGGTGCCTATGTAGGTTTAATTATTACCAACTGTATTGTAATGGGGCGTCAAGAAGCTTTTGCTGCAAAAAACCCTGTTAAGTATTCAATTATTGACGGTTTTGCAAGTGGGATGGGCTATACTTTTGTTTTAGTTACTGTCGCAGCCATTCGAGAAATCCTTGCATTCGGTACACTACTCAATATGCAAGTGATGTCCATTAATTGGGAAAGATGGGTTGTCATGGCAATGGCACCAGGAGGTTTCTTCGTACTGGCATTACTGATATGGGTTGTGCGAGAATTAATCCAATACTACGAAAAACCAGAACAGACATTATAATGTCTAAAACATTGAAAGGAAGAAAATTATGCAAAATATAATTGAAATCATTGTCTCATCATTGACAGATCAAAATATAGCCTTAATTTATATCTTGGGTATGTGTCCGCTGATTGCAATCTCTACTTCTGTTAAAAATGCAAAAGGTATGGGATATGCAGTCGTCTTTGTTGTCACATTAACGGGTATTATAAATTGGCCCATATATATGTTATTAAGAAGTACCGGCTCAACACAAATTTCTTTATTAATTTTCATCATCACCATTGCTGCTACAGTCCAATTCTTAGAAATGTTTTTAGCTAAGTTTTCACCAAAACTTTACAATGCTTTTGGTATTTATTTACCACTAATCACTGTAAACTGTGCTGTTTTGGCCGTTTCATTATTCTTTGTAAATAGAGATTATACTTTTGCTGAAACTGCAGCTTATTCATTTTCAGCTGGTTTAGGTTGGCTTATAGCAATCGTTCTTCTCGCCGGTATCAGACAAAAAATTAATAAATTTTCCAATCTTCCGCGAGGATTGACTGGCAAGGCCATCGCATTTATTGTATTGGGTATTTTATCCCTTGCATTTATTGGCTTTACCGGTTTATCATTCTTTTAGGAGGTTATGAAGATGAATATATTATTTGCATTTAATTATTATATCCCGATTATCATCTTTGGTATTCTTATCGTTATTACTTTATTTTTGATTGGCGCCAATATGCTTTTGGGTGGCGCAAAAATGAAAACTGTTACAATCAATAAAGAGAAAACCATCCCTGTTAAAGATACAGATACATTATTAAATATACTATCAAACAATAAGATCTTTATTCCATCCGCCTGTGGTGGAAAAGCAACATGTGGTTTTTGTAAGGTTCAAGTACTTGATGGCGGGGGCGATGTAAAACCAATGGAAGAACCATTCTTATCCGACCAAGAAAAACAAGACAATGTTAGATTATCTTGTCAGGTTAAGGTTCAAGATGACATTAAAATCGCCATCCCAGTCTCTATGCTAAATGCCCAAGAATACACCTGTGAAGTAATCAACATTAAAGACTTAACTTATGATATTAAATTGGTTCAGTTTAAATTCATTAACCCTAAATCTATGGCTTTTAAACCAGGACAATACGCACAATTAAGAGTCCCTGGTATTGAAATCATTCGCGCTTATTCAATTGCATCTAATCCTAAAATGACAGATAAAATTGAGTTAATCATTCGTATGGTTCCTAAAGGTAAAGCCACAACTTATGTTCATCGGGCTTTAGAACTAGGAGATAAAGTTATCGTGACTGGTCCTTATGGAGACTTCTATCTCCAGGAAAATTCTGATAGAGATATCATTTGTATCGCTGGAGGTTCAGGAAAAGCACCTATCCGATCAATCCTTCATTACCTTAAAGACCAAGGCATGCCAAGAAAAGTTAAATACTTCTTCGGTGCCCGTTCAAAGAAAGACTTATATTACACAGAAGAATTTGTAGAATTAGCTAAGGAATTTAAAAATTTTGAATACATTCCAGCTTTATCTGACCCATTACCTGAAGACAAGTGGGAAGGCGATGTTGGCCTCATTACTGACGTGGTTGATAGAAACACAGGTGATTTAAGTGATTCAGAAGCTTACTTGTGTGGTTCACCTGGTATGATTGATGCATGTATTAAAGTTCTAAACAAGCATGATATTGATCCTGATAATGTCTTCTATGATAAATTCTCATAAACTATAAAATAATAAGACACAACTTTTCATTAAAAAGTTGTGTCTTTTATTTATGCATTGTTTTAATCTTCGAAGTCTTCTGTCTTCTTTTTAAGCATTTTTGAAACATAGACTAAAGTGATAGCCACTGCAGTCCAGTTAATAATAACAATACCCCACCATACACCCAATATACCCATGGCTAGAACAGTTCCAAGTAAATAGAAGAGTCCAAAGGGAAGGACTTGTCTAAAAAGACCGATCCAAAAAGCAAACATTGGTTTCTTTATACCCTGTAAAACAGATACACCGATATTCAAAAAGACATAACTTAAGAAAGCAAAAGCCTCAATGCGTAAATATTGGGTTCCAGCGTCAACAACTTTCTGAGTATCATCAAATAAAGCAATTAAATAAGGTGCTAGAGGAACAATAACCGCAACACCGATGGCCATAATGACTAACCCAGCAATGGTTCCTTTTTTCCATGTTGAATATATTCGATCCTTTTTTTTAGCCCCATAACTCTGTCCAACAATAGATAATACAGCCACATTTAACCCAATGGTAGGAACCAGAGCCAATTGTTCTATGCGAATAGCAATACCATAAGCTGCAACTGTTGAAGTTCCCCCATAATACATAACATAATAATTAATCACAAATACACCAATGGCGATGGTTGCATTATTTAAAGCTGAAGGAATTCCTTGTTCAAAAATATCTTTAATCGTTTTTATAGAAAACTCACATTTCTTAAATAACTTATGTTCAAAATTAGGTGATTTCAATAAATGCCAGAATAAATATCCACTACCACCCGCTTGAACAAGAACTGTTGCTAAACCAATACCGGCTGTATCCATGGCAGGAATAAACCAAAAACCAAAAATGAACAATGGATTTAAACCAATATTTGCAATGGTTGCGATTATTAGAAAATTACGGAATGGCTTAGAGTTTCCTTGAGCATAAAGCATTCCATTCAATGCAAAATTAATCATAAAGAAAATATAACCAATCATAACAACGGTGATATAACTCAAACCATAATCTAAAGGCACTTCTTCTGCACCTTGAACTTGAAAAAGTAGGCGGGCAAAGAAAGGCGCAATAATTGGTATCAATATACCAAATGCAATTGAAATATAAACTGTGTTTTTAAAAAGGGCATGAAATCTTTTTTTATCTTTGGAACCTAAAGCTATGGCCGCTAGAGCATTTAATCCATTGCCCATACCTGATGCAATGGCAATCAATAAAAAAAATACTGGAAAAGAAAGCGTCATCCCAGCAATTGCATCTGTACCAATTTGACCAGCATAAAAACTATCAACAACATTAAATAGTGTGTTAAATAAAAATCCCAGTGCTGCTGGAATTGCTATCTTACGAAGTTGACTTTTAATTTTACCTTTTGCAAGATTATCTTTTCTGAGATTGTCTTTACTTTGCATGAAAGAAACCTCCTGGTAAATTCTTATATTCATCATACCATTTTTTATATTCTTAATGCAAAAAAAAGGTTTTTTCATCCAATAAATATATTCAACACCTTTATAAGCCTATCAAAAAATTATTGTAGATAATTCATCATTTATTTTGACTATCTAAACAATAAACTATATAATCATTACATAATATATCAGTGAGGTGAAGGCTATGAGAATTGGAATCATTGGTCCTATTGGGAGCGGAAAATCGACGTTGGCACACTTATTATCATCCTATTATAATGTTCCTTTGGTAAAAGAACCTGTGGAAAGCAGTCCTTTTTTACCACTCTTTTATGCAGATAAAAAGAAATTCGCCCTTGTATCTCAAAGTGCATTTTACAGTGAGTTATTTTTATCCATGTGGAAAACCAGGGACGAACCTTATTTAATATGTGATTCAACCATGTTCTCTAACTTAATTTTTGCGGAATTATTAAAGAAAGAAAAAATGATGACTGATGAAGAAGTTGATTTAACTTATAAAATTGCCAATGCACATATGAAGTTAATTCCTG
The DNA here is from genome assembly GCA_046542225.1 of Candidatus Izemoplasmatales bacterium. GTDB lineage: Bacteria > Bacillota_I > Bacilli_A > Izemoplasmatales > Hujiaoplasmataceae > Hujiaoplasma. Next base: position 6,709 of record JBKHBS010000017.1, read on the forward strand.
AGCTAGACATCCATATTGTCCTGGTCAGAGATGAAGATAGCTTATTCGATAATGTCCGTAAACGATCTAGAACTTTAGAAAAAGATCAATTTAACTACCTTAAATTCCATTATAAAAACTACGGAGAAGTTCTTGAAAAAGTCTTTAAAAAATATAAAATCCCCAAAGATAAAGTCTTGTATTTAAGAGTTGATGATATGTTTAATCAATTGCATTTCAATAACCTAGTCGCGCAAATAGAAGAACAATACCATAAATCGCAAAATCACCAACAATCATTGTCATTTGATAAGGAAACTGAATAATCCTCTAAAATGTTTATCATGGTTCTAAATTGAAATCAAAATATATATATGTTATTATAAAAATAAGGAAGTAGATATTGCAGTTTTACCAATCTGTAGAATCTATATACTTCCAATATTTGATAAGGAGGCTTGAAAATGGGTATTGTTAAAGTAATTGAAGTTATTGCAAAATCTACAGTTGGATGGGAAGATGCAAGTCAAAACGCTATTAAAGAAGCGTCTAAAACAATCAAGAATATTAAAAGCATCTACATCAAAGAATTTAAGGCTTCTGTAGAAAACGATAAGATTGACGAATATATCGTCATTGCAAAAGTTTCGTTTCTCGTTGAAGATTAGTAACCATTGACATTAAATTTACAAATTAAACATTAGCCTAAACATCACTCATTCCATTTGAATGAGTGATGTTTTTTTTATTAAAAAAGTTTAGCAAGTGATGATTTGCTAAACTTTATATTATTCATTAAGTTCTAAATAGTCGTCAAAGTAACCATTATAAACAAAAACGCCATCTTCTTTTAATTTGATCACTTTATTGATGACACTCGATAAAAGTGTATGGTCATGTGACGCAATTAGTAAAGAACCCTTAAAATTTGTTAATCCTTGAGTCACAGACTGAATTGCTTCTAAGTCTAAATGATTGGTAGGCTGATCAATAAGCAATGTATTGGCTTGAGCCATCATTAATTTTGATAACATACAACGCATTTTTTCTCCACCACTGAGCACTTTAACTTCTTTTAAAGGCTCATCACCAGAAAATAACATTCTTCCCAAGAAACCTCTAATATAAGATTCTGCAGGGTCTTTAGAATATTGCCTTAACCAATCGACAAGATTTAAATGATTATTTTTGAAATATTCATTGTTATCTGCAGGTAAAGAAGCCATTGAAACTGTCTGACCCCATTTGATGGTCCCAGTGTCTGGTAAGATATCGCCTGAAAGCACCTTTAATAACACTGTTCTTGATAAATCATTCAATCCTGTGATGGCAACTTTTTCACCACGTGTAATATTAAATGACACATTTTTGAATACGGTCTTACCCTTATAAGATGCTGAAAGGTTCTGAACCTCTAAAACTTCTTTTCCAAGTTGTCTCTCTATTTCAAATCCAACATAAGGGTATCTTCTGCTAGAAGGTACAATTTCGTCAAGATTAATTTTCTCTAGTGATTTTTTTCTTGAAGTGGCTTGTGAAGATTTAGAAGCATTTGCACTAAATCTTGCAATAAAAGCTTGAAGGGCTTTTATCTTTTCTTCTTTTTTCTTATTAGATTCCAACATCAATTGCTGGGCAAGTTCTGAAGACTCTCTCCAAAAATCGTAATTACCACTATAAAGTTTAACTTTTGTATAATCAATATCAACTGTATGTGTGCAAACTTTATTTAAGAAATGTCTATCATGAGATACCGTAATGACTGTTTGGTCATAATCCAATAGGAAGTTCTCTAGCCATTTGATTGCATGAAAATCCAAATGGTTGGTCGGTTCATCAAGTAATAATATATTAGGATTTCCAAACAATGCTTGGGCCAATAAAACTTTTACCTTATCCTTACCCAATATCTCATTCATTTTTTTATGATAAAGGTTTTCAGAAACTCCCAGACCCCTTAAAAGTTTTTCTGCATCGACTTCTGCATTCCATCCATCCAATTCAGAAAACTCAACTTCTAAATCAGCTAAAAAGATACCATCTTCATCAGTAAAAGGAACTTTTTGATAAAGTTCTTCTTTTTCTTTAATGATTTCAAATAATCTTTTATGTCCCATAATGACTGTTTCAATCACTGTATATTCATCGTATTCAAAATGGTCCTGCTTTAAAACCGCCATACGATTGCCTTTTTCAATTATTACATGTCCTTTTGTTGAATCCTTTTCTCCAGATAATATTTTAAGAAAAGTTGATTTTCCAGCGCCATTGGCGCCAATGATTCCATAACAATTTCCTTTGGTAAATTGTATATTAACATTTTCAAATATTTTCTTATCAGGGAAAATTAATTCAAGGTTTGATACTGTAATCATACCATCAACTCCTATCGCCTTGAATATAGTATCATAAAAACCAATAAAAGCAAGTTAAATTAGACTCAGACTTGATATATTCATAAAATGAAGAAGACATAGTTGTATATTATATGCTATTATATAATTGAAATGATAAGAAGGAGGGCTTTCATATGTTTGATATCAACAATTTAGAAATGATTATCTCAATCACTATGGCCTATTTTGCTGGTTCAGTTATTTTAACCATCCTTTTTTATAACTTGTATATTTTACATAAACAACAATTTTTATTAAAATGGGTATTTGCATGGCTTTTACTTAGTTTTGCTTACATTGCACTAATTTTTTCCCTATACAGCTCAAAAGACGCTTTTTATGGAATTTACTCCTTATTTTTGATTAGTTATGCTTTTATGTTCCTTAGTGCTAGCGCATCTTTTTTGAATTTTTCATTTTCAAAATATTTAAAATATATATTGTTTATACTGTATTTTATCATTATCTTATTAACCATTTATATAGAGTTCGTGGCATGGAGTGTAATGATCGCTTTCATAAGTATTGCTTTTTCTTTTTTTATCACTGGAATAAAGTTCACAAAAGAAAATAACTTTTTTAATAAACTCACTGGTTTTTTAATGATTATTTTTTCAATAACATCTTTCTTCTACCCTTTTCTAGCAATACAAAGATGGTTTATGCCTTGGGGTTATATCGTGATTGGCATGTTGGGTTTCTTTATAGGAATGTCCATTATCCAAATTCACTTTCAAGTTCAAAAAGAAGAATTAACCTTAATGAAAAATGAGCTTCATTATATGGCTCACCACGATTCTTTAACAGACGTTTATAATCGTTTATTTATGGATAAGGAATTTCTTAAAATTGAAAAAGAGAACTTATTAAATATTGGTTTGTTATTTATAGACTTAAATAATTTTAAACAAATCAATGATACTTTTGGTCATAGAAAAGGTGATGAAATATTAATACACGTTACTGATATCTTCAAAAGTATTATTAAAGATAGAGGCTTAGTCATTCGTTTTGGTGGCGATGAATTTATTATTATTTTTTATAATTCCACCCTAGAAGAAATAGATTTTTATCAAAAGAAATTGTTAGAGTATTCTCAGAACCATACAATTGATAATATTAAGGTCAATTTTGCGGTAGGATCTTCATTTAGAAGTCAAACCGATCATACTATGTATCATTTGGTGGATTTAGCAGAAAAAGAAATGTATAAAAACAAAGGTAATCAGAAAAATACAGAAGAATAGTCCGCCTTTTATTAATATCATTTAATCTTTCCATTCTATAGTCAAATTAACCATATTGATAAAGGAAACTTAGTTTCCTTTTTTTCATCTATAACATATACAAGAATTAGTATTATTAAATTAAGATATGGTTGTTTTCTTTTAAATCACTTTTAGATATAATATATAAGGGGTTAGGTAATTCTATGAAAGTTTTAATAGGACAAGAAAAAGCAGTTAAAGTATTCTCAGCTAAGGATTATGCTTATAAAATATAACTTCGTCAAGACTATAGGCAACATTATATAAAGTACCAAGTTGATTTTGCAATAACTTAAAATGCCTTAAAACAATATTTTAATAGTCAAATCAATAAATATCTAAGACTTATAACAAAGAAAATGAATATGAGTGAAGAAGACATACAAAAAGCCATGCATATGTTGACCTTCTTAAGTTCAGAAGAGAATGATGATTTATCATTCAATAAAACACCAATAGACATGATTCAACTCATAGGATTAAGGAGAAACTATCATGAAGATAAAAACAGATAGATTAATACTAAGACTTTTTGATGAGAATGATATAGATTCATATTATAATATCTTAAAACAAAAGACTGTTTATCAATGGCTGGGAAAAGGACAAGAAATATCGAAAGAACATGTTAAAAAAATAATAAAAAATAATTTAAATCATTGGAAAAAACACAAAATCGGAACATGGGCTGTCATTTTAAAATCTGATAATAGCTTAATAGGACATTGTGGATTCAATTACCTTAAAGAATTAAATCACTATGAACTTTTATATGCTTTTGATCAAAACCATTGGGGAAAAGGTTATGGGTCAGAAGCCTGCCAACTTGCCATTCATTGGCTAAAAGCTGAAGGTAATATAAAAAACATATTGGCCCTATCTTACCCTAATAACCATAGGTCTATTCATGTTATTAAAAAATTAGGCTTTCATGAAGTTGGAACTGAGACTTTATTTGGCGTCAATCTTCTCGTGTATCAAAAAAGTATTTAATGTCACTTAAATATTTTAAAAAAATAACTCGTTTTAGAGTTATTTTTTTTATATCATGCAACATCTGAATTCATGAAAATAATTTTTTTATCAACAAGTTTATAAACTAACTTTCAAAGCACCAAGTAATTCTTTGATTTGATCTCTTCTCAGACAATCAGTGTCATCAAGGGCAAAATAAAGAGATCTTAAAATATTTTTTACATTTACATAAGTGTTCAAATCTTCGGGAAGTTTATTCAATCTTTTATAAACAATGGTTTCTTTTAGAAAATCATCGACTATTTTTTGATCAATATCTTTTCGCTCATTCAATTTTAGAAATGCATTTTTAAAACGATCATCTTCATTATGATGAAATACATAATGATTATTTTGGATGATTTTTAAGATAACCTTTAGATAGCGTTTAATCCAAGTATTATCGAATGTTTTTTCCTGAAATATATACTTTAAAAAATCAGAACTATGGGCAAAGAAATGACCCCAACCCTTATTTTCTATATAACCTCTATAGTCGTATTCATTTTTTAAGTAATTTAAATAAATCTCGTACATGTCTTCTAAGTCGTTTTTAGAAAATAAATTTGCTTTAGCCGGAATTCTAAAGAGCATGGTCAATAAAAGCGATGTAAAAGTTCTCATAAAAACACTATCTTCTTTTCGATTCTTTAAACCGTAGAATAAAAATTCATCAGAAAGTAATCGCTTGCTTAGTTTTTTCAATTGATTCTCATTTAGGTGATTATTATAAATAATATTAGCAGCAACTTCTAAAGCCAATTCATCCCTTATATAAGGATCAGTATTACCTAATTCTGACAGGGCTTTTTCTAGTATCTCCTTTGCTGAATGGTTTTCATTAAGTTCAAAATCGTTTTCTTTAATCGATTCAAAGAGTGATTGTTTTTCCTTTAAGGTCATCATTCATATTCTCCTTATAAAAATAAATTAATTATCATTCTTGGCTTTCTAATATTTTTCTCATTTCATAAAAGAAAAAGTCAAAGTCTTCTTTTGACTCGTAGGGTGAAGGCTCTATTAGACCATATTCAATGGATTTACCAGGAAAATCATCATCTAAATATCTAGGAAAAAGATGGCAATGCAAATGTGGTGATGAGTTCCCATGAATTTCATAATTAATTTTTACTGCACCACTGACTATATGTAAGGCTTTGGCTGTTCTTTTAACGTCTTTCATAAAATTAACCATATCTTCATCTGTTAAATCATAAAAATGGACATTGTGTACTTTTGAAATAACCACACATTTTCCATACAATTTTCCTTGGGCTTTTTCGTCTACTGTAACAAAACTATGGTCTAATTCTCCTATATCATCCATACCTTCAGCCATGGGACTATTATTACAAACTGGACAATTCTGTTCAAATGACCGCTCATGAAATTTAGGGTATAATGAATGAAAACTACCACTCATAGGCTTTAGCTGTCTAGATGCCACCAATTCTAACTTTTCTAATATCTGGTCTTGTTTACTGATATCAAATATTTCAGTTTTAACAATTGTATTCTTTTCTCTTGAAAAAGCTAAGTATCCTAAAACTTTATCAAGTCTCCTTTGTTTAGCAACAACAACTTCAAATTCTTTAAAATCTTGTAAGTTATATTTGACTTTTTCTTCTTCGTTCATCCAAGTGATTAACATATCATAACCCATTCATGTTTTTTTTATATCTAATATCAACACGAAACCTTTCTTATCCTTTTTATACTTACATATTATATCAAAGTCATCAATAAAAATAAACGGCTTATCGTTCATCAAAGAATTTTGAATAACAAAATTAAAAACAACCACGAAATCCATTCACCAAATCGTGGTTGTTTAAGTTACACTTATTTTATGCTTTAGTCTTTGTCTTAATCTTTTTTAAATTTAACAATCCAACACCCAATAAGAATAAACCAGGCGCTAGAAACATAATGAGTAGCACATTAATGAGCATTTCATTTGTAATCATATTAGAAGCGAAAATATAGACCCCAGCTGTCACAAATAACAATGACAAAAAGAATAACCACATTTTTTGTTTTTCAGAACTAAAGTATCCGCCAATCAAACCCACAACACCGTGAACATAAATGACAAGTCCAATCCACAATGAAGGGTTTCCCCCATCATTAAAGATAAACATAATACTGACCAAAATCCCAATAATCAATTCTAATATTAAAAGACCAGTAATCAATTTAGATTTTTGTTTTTTTAGTCCCGGATAGACTAAGAATACCACTGTCAACAAAATCAATAACCCGATGGCTACATTTTTAATATCTTCACCAATCTCAGGGATTATAAAAACAAATAGAATTCCTAAAATAATAAAAATTGCCCCAATAATAATGTCTAGTATTGGATATTTCTTAATAGTTTCTAACATTTTTACCAACTCCTTATAAACCCATTATACCATGTTATGACTTTATCTACCTTCTATTCAATTAATTTAAAAAAGTTAGGCCTTTATTTAAAGGCCTAACTTTAATTATGTCGTTATTTAATAAGCGCAATTGACCTCGTCAAGATTATAACCATTCAATTCAACAGTGATGCTCTCAATGGTTATTTTACTTAAGGGTGCATCAGCGTCATTTGTTGAGACTCTTGCTAAAGCATCTAATACATTAAAGCCACTGATTAAACCACCAAAACTAGCATAATTAATGTCTAAGAAATGACTGTCCTGATGAACAATAAAAAACTGACTTGTCGCACTGTCTTTGACATTTGTTCTAGCCATTGATATGACACCACGATCATGTGATAAGGGATTAGAAATTCCATTGGATGGAAACTCACCCTTAATGGGGCAATTGGTATCAGATAATCTTCCGCCTTGAACCATAAAATCTTCTATAATCCGATGGAATGAACTGCCATCATATGCACCTGATTGGATATAAACAATAAAATTGTTTACAGTATTTTCAGCCACAGATGGAAACAATTGCAACTTCATGGTTCCGTATCCTGAAACTTTAATGGTCACCAGAGGATTATCATCACTTAAATATGCATAATAGTCTAATTCTGTTAAATCAATGGGTGGTTCTGTTGGTTGATTGCTACAAGCAACCATAGAAAAAACCAAGAAAATACTTAGTATAAATACACGTTTCATTAAAGCCTCCAAAATCTATTATCTTGTCTATTAAGACAAAAATATCTATCATCAAATTGTAAATTCTTTAAAAAACTATAAGTGGATAATCTTTTTATCTGCGGCTTTTAAAAGTCTGTTCATGATAGCAATGCCAAGTTCTTGATCTTTAATTGCCTCTATATATATTTCTTGAATATTTCCTTCATCCATAGTTCTAAGGGCTAAAAAGAGATTTTTCCCAATGGTTTGAATATCATCAATTGGTCCTAACTTAAAAGTATGATAGTCTTCTAATAAAGCGCATAGTTCATTGCTACCAATAACACCAATGGATCCTTTATCTAAATTTTCAATATAATTCTTAATTTGTTCATGCGTCCCATCAAGTATGGTGACCTCACCAATGGGTGCATAATGTTTGTATTTCATACCAGGTGCTTTAGGTACTGATTGATCATCTACAAAAGTATCTGGCGTTTCTACAGTTTTGCCAAGTGTTTCTTCAATCATACTTTTAGTGATTGATCCTGGTCTTAATATCACTGGACTTTCTCCAGTCATATCCAAAACAGTCGATTCCAAACCACCACTTGACTGACCACCATCAATAATCACATCAACTTTTCCATTTAAATCATTAAAGACATGATCAAATGTTGTTGATGAAGGTGTCCCACTGATGTTTGCACTTGGGGCACAAATTGGTAAGCCTGAACTTAAAATGATGTCTTGGGCAATTTCATTGCTTGGAAAACGGATGGCAACAGTGTCTAGACCACCTGTAATTTCATTGGGTATTCGATCTGTTTTCCTTAAAACAAGGGTTAATGGACCAGGCCAAAATGCCTCCATTAGCAACTGTGCATCTCTTGAAACTTGACTTGCATAGAGATAAACATCTTCTTGTCTTCCAATATGAACAATCAAGGGGTTATCTGATGGTCTGCCTTTCACAAGGTAAATCTTTTTTGCCGCATCTTCACTCAAAGCGTTTGCGCCAATACCATAGACCGTCTCAGTCGGAAAAACAACCAAACCACCGGCTTTAATCACATCAGCACTTTGTCTTATGATTAAATCATGATCGTCACGATTTATATGATATATTTTTGTCTTCATACCTACCCCCCCTTTCAAAAGTCTATTATAATACACTTATACAAAAATGAGAAACATTATTATTTTTCTTCTAAACCAAAGCCAATATGATTCATCATTCTTAAATCTTTTTCTTTAATATTTTCTTGAGTGAATAGTAAAAATTCACCTTCAAACATCTTAGATTCTTGATCAGGAACTGTCATATCTTTGACAGAGACTGCCAAGATATAGTCTTTATGTGACTCAAAAATTAAATCGTTTTTAGGACTATAAATGACAATATTGTGTTTTCTTAAACTCTCTATTGAAATAAAATTGTCCATTTTAATTTCAATCATTTGATCACCGATTTTATATGTCGTATCTTTGTGTTTAAAGCGAATATGTCCTTTAGAATCATCTAAATTGAAAATATACCTCCGATGCATATTTCTATGAAGGAGCACAGATCCACTCTTATTCACTACATTGGTAAACCTATAAATCAAAGGTAATCCAGGCATTGTCAATATATAATTTATTGTTGATATGCCTTTAAGTACGGGATCACTCTCATAATGGGTACTTATTTTCAAACCCTGCCATAAATTATTAAAATTATCTCTTAATTCAACGAAATCCATATCACGATCTTCTTGAATGGCAACAATATCTTGTATGCCATGAATCCTTTGAGCAAAACCTCCAACAAAACTTGCCCACCAAGCTCTTTCTTGAGGATCAGGATAGTTAGCATCTATCCATTCATGTTGATTGAAACTTAAGGAAAATACGCTGTCAGAATGGTTGATATCAGCCTTATAGGCTAAAAGACCATTGTCTACGCTATAAATACCGTCTTTTTCTACCATGGTTACCTGGCCAGATGGTTTAAATAAGTAGCGATTTTCTTCAATTATTCGATCTTTAAGTTCTATTTTAAAGTTTTGCAAACCAGCATTGACCTTAAAAGTATCTTTAATATCATATGTACTCTGATTATTGGTAATGGTACCTTCGATTTGTGCTTTTCTATGACTAATGAGTTTTGCATCAACAGGTCCCTTTACAAAAGGATTGTCCTTATTAATCTTTAATTCTAGATACTCAAGGCTTTGTTTATCTTCTTTTGATACCATAAATTTTCTGAAATCTTTAAGGGTTGGATGCACATAGGATACAATGAAAGGCTTGGTTTTATAAGTATGATTTTTATCTAAGTTTATTCCTTCTAAATCAAAACTCAAATGCCAATCAGATACCTTCATTTCTATATCATCTGGCCATGAAAAGCCTTGTTTCATCTGGTCATTATAAATCCAGTTTTCATCGACTTTACTTGAGCTGATATTGCCAATATATCCGTCAGAACCACCGATTTTTAATAGTCTATTTTGAAAAGGAATAACAGAATTACTGGCGCTAATCATAATAGGGATAGAGAGTGATAAGACTTTTTTCTCACCCTTGTTCACCAACTCATAAGCAACTTCTATTAAACCAAATCTATTTTGAATATGAACATTTAAAAAGACTTTCTTGAAAGAATGACTTTCAAATGAAAGAACCATTTGATTATCAGACTTATATTCAATCTCTGGCTCTTTGTTATTAAATTCCAAACTATAAGGCAATCCTATTTTAGGTGTCATAAAGGATAAGTTTGCATTAAACTCTGATGTATTGGCAAAAGTAATGTTTTTACTATCCTTTTGATAAGTTATAATTGAGTTACCTGATACCAATAAGATTTGATTATCAAGTTCTGAGATAAACTCTTCTTTATGACCTTTAAATATACCTTTGACTAGCTTTTTGAATATATTTTGTCCATATTGAATACTGGCTTCTTCTTTATAATAGCCAAAATCCTTGACTGTGTAAGGTATTTTTAATGATCGTTTTTCTTCTTTTTTTAGGAAAATATTGATATCTTCTTTATAGTCAATTAAGGTTTTTGGCAAATGAATATCAAAGGTTTCATCTTTATCCAAGTTATTCTCTAAATTAAGATATGCAAAATATGTTTTTTCTTTTCTATGAAGATATTCATCAACTTTTAAAGAAATTTCTATAGGGCTTTTAGGTAAGATACCACATTTCATTTTAGCTTTTTTTCCATTGATAAACAAGTCTAATTCCAGACTGGGATGTGTTTTTCCTAAATCCTGGGTTTTATTAAAGGTATCTACTAAAAAAGAGCTATTAATCTCTATAGAATCTTTCACAGTAAAAGATTCACTATAAGAATGGATAATGTTTTTATTATTCACACCTTCAACTTCAATCTTTAAATCTGAGTCCTTTTTATTGGTGATTTTTAAAGTTGATTGATAGGATTTATCATAAACAAGTTTATGTTTAGGAATGGTTAATCTAACTTCATAATCAGGTGTGTCAATATATACTAAGCCACGACTGGTTTTTTCAAAACCTAAATTTAAATATGTTGAATCATTTTTAAACTGATAATAATAGATGTCAAATCCATTTTCTTCATGACCATCATATTCCATATCGATTTCACGAACACTGTCCTTATATAAATCCAGTTGTTCAGTATATTGATTTAAGGCCTCTGTTTGACATACATAGGGAATGAAATTCATTAAGTGAACGGTATTATTCCTTCTCTCCCAAAAAAAACCACATTTTTTATATAGGGGCATGGCTTTAATATTACCACTCCAAGTATATAAGTCAAGACGTGGCCATTTGGTTTTTTTAGCTTCGTCTAATATTTTCAAAATTAAGGCTTTGCCAATTTTTTTTCCATGGTAATCTGGCCTTACATTGATTAAGGGTAAATATGAAGCACCTTCATCTTGTTTATATTCTGATAAAGAACAATATCCCACAACTTCATCATTTTCTAAAGCTAAATATAATTTTAAATTACCCGAATTTCTTTCTGAATCAAGGACATCTTGTTCTGTGCTTAATTCATCATGATTTCCCCAACTAGAACTGCTTTTATTCCACATATCAGCGACTGAACCAGCATATTTGGGACTATATTCTACTATTTTCATAATCTGTACCTCACTTTTATAGAAATATACAAAACTATTATATCAAAAAATACTTGTATTTCCTAAGCTAACTTTTAATCTTTCAAAATAAAAAAAAGAAAATATGTTAGTAAACATCATTTTCTTCTTTTTTAATTTTATTTCCTTATATTTCTATCTTTTAACGATTTTCTTTGCCTTTATAATCTTACTCAAAGACCCTTACTTTAATTTCGTCAATGATGTGATTGTGAATATTCATTTATAGGCTCCAAAAACTATGATGATTGATAACCTTTCACCTTATGTCTTAGGGTCCCATATAATTCAGCATGAACCATCTGATATAGGGGCATGATGAATAAGATGACCAAAGGTGTGATAAAAAATGCAGGTCTTAAGAAATCTAATGGTGGTTGACCGCCAAACAATTCATTGTAATAGGTTTGAAGTAAATAAATGAGCCCTGTTGATTGTAAAGCAATCCATGGGGCAAAGAATAACCTGATTAAGATTAATCTAATATAATTGCCATGCATTATTTTAATACTGACCCTTAAAGGATTGTATACCCGTTGATCAAAACGTTCATCCGCAAGTAAATATGGCACCATAGAAAACATAATGGATATGAGGGCAGAAGGTAAAGAAAAAGCTATTAAATTCCCAATCGCGGCTGTATTATCAAGGGAAAAGAAATCTAAAAAGTCAAAAACATAGACTGAGATAAAGGTCCCAATGGCTAAAGGCAAATAGATTAAAATTTGTCGTAAAGCCAAAAACACCAAATTTGGTATATAATAAGTTGGTTTAAAACCTAAAAGAATAGGTAAAGATACTAAATTAGATCTTTCTACAGCTGCATTAATCATGACTCTTGCAACACCAATACTGATAGGCAATAACAAAACCGTTCCAATCACAGGGGCTAAATGGGATACAAGTAACAAACCAAGCACAGATAAAACATAGGTTGGCATGACAGATCTATAACTCTTTATCAAGTGTTTAAAAGCATTAATTAATCTCATAAATATCCCCTCTCTATGTAAATTATATCATGTGTAAATAACCTTTTTCAATTATACTTAAGTTTAAATTAATAAAGAATCATGGATGAATTAAAGAAAATATATCCATCAATCGATGGATATATTGATTCCTTATGGATTCTTAATAATATAATCAACGCTTTTTTCTAAGTCACATGTTTTGATGTAATGATTTTCTCTAGGAATCCATTCTTGTTTGAAACGTTCCAATAAATATGAACTATTTCTTTCTTTGATTCTTGATTCTTGCTTATCTTCATCAATCAACATTAAGATTTTAATATCATAGGCTTCATAGAAGGATTTTCTTAAGGCATAGGCGCCTTCAATGATAACAACTTGATACTCATCCTCAAAAAACTTCTCAGTCATTTGCTGGCTTTGACAATCATAAGCATGGTAAATAAAAGCATTATTTGATTTTAAGGGTTGGATTACTTCTTCTTCAAATCGTTCATAATCAATAAAGCCATCGACTTCTAAGAGTCTTTCTTTTGTTTTTTGATGGTCTTGTAAAAAGAAATCATCCATATGTATGACCTTTGACTTATATTGTCCACTTAAAGTTTTTGCAAGTGTTGTTTTACCCGATGCTGCCATACCATCAATTCCAACAATAACTCTTGATTGTTTTTTTAGTAAATCATCAATCTTTTGCTTAAGAAGGTCTAAAGATTCGTCTAGATTAACAATCATGTAGAAAACCTGTTTTGCTGATGGGCTTTTTGAAGGGCATATATGATGATTGGTACAACAATAAGTTGAAATATAATGCCAGGAAAGGCAACAATAAAGGCTGCACTGATAAAGGTTGCGAAACTATAAGATACACCCTCTAGTCCTAAAAGTATAACATTGGCAATACCAAGGACAATACGCCCACCAACCATGGCAATGATTAAAGAAAAATAGATGGTAAAAATATTCTTATTTAATAATATATAAAGTAAACCAGTAATAAAACCATAAGTCGCCAATTCAAAAGACATGGCTATGGCTACAGGATAAAGTGGAGGCATAGAAAATAACAATGACCTCAATAAAGGTGAAATAAAACCAATGAGCCCACCATATTTGGGCCCACAGATAAATCCACATAATATAATTGGTAAATGCATGGGTAAAAAGCTGGCGCCCAATGCTTGTATTGACCCTGTAAAGAAGGGTAAAACCAGTGCAAGGGATAAAAATAAACCTGACAATATCATTTTTTGTATTTCTTGTATTCGCATGATTTTTCTCCTGTCAATTTAATTTAATGTCATAAAACTTAAAATCTTCTATTGGTGCTTTTCTTTTAATTCATGGTAAATCTTATCAATTTCTTCCATTCGACTAGGAATATCAATACTTTGTGGACACTTGTCAAGACATTCTCCACAAGCTATACAATTCTCAGCTAGTTTTTCTTTTCCTAGATCTTCATATTCTTTAATAAAAGCTCTAGCAAACTTAGAAATTGCATACTTATTATAGGTTTTAAAGACACTCGGAATATCTACACCGTGAGGACACGGCATACAATATTTACAATCGGTACATGGAATGGTATTATTTTCCAAAAATACCTTTAAGGCTTTATCAATAACTTTTTGTTCTTCTTCACTAATAGGTTCAAAGTCAGAAAGTGTATCCACATTGTCTTTTGTTTGTTCAAGGTTACTCATACCACTGAGGACAGTCAGCACATAATCTTTAGAACCAGCATAACGGATGGCCCAAGATGCAATAGAGTCCTCAGGCTTGGCTTCTTTTAAAATTTGTCGTGATTCATCACTTAAATTGGCTAAAGTCCCGCCTCTTACTGGTTCCATAACAATGATAGGCACACCATATTCCTTAACGATATTATATTGTTTTTTTGCATTTTGGAAATCCCAATCCAAGTAGTTTAATTGTAATTGAACAAAATCCCATGGATATGTATGAATGATTTCATTCAAGACATCAGGTGTATCATGAAAAGAAAACCCTAAATGACGAATTTTGCCTTCTGCTTTTAATTTTTGTAAGAAAGGCATGATACCAGGTTTTTTATAAACTTCAAAATTCTTCTTGCTTAAAGCATGACACAAATAAAAATCAAAATAATCAACTTGGCATTTCTCCAATTGTTCATTAAATATTCTTTCTACATCTTCTACGGTTTCAATTTCCCAACCAGGTATTTTATTGGCCAAATAAAAAGATTCTCTTGGATATTTTTTTAATGCTTTTCCAATAAAAATTTCACTTAATCCCTCATGGTAAGGGTAAGCCGTATCAAAATAGTTAACCCCATGTTCATAAGCATAATCAATCATTTCTTCTGCTTGTTTAAAGTCGATATTAGGTTTGTCTGGATTTTCTTTTGGCAGTCTCATACAGCCAAATCCTAATAATGATGGATTTTCTTCAATACCTTTAAAGGCTTTTTCTTTTCGAGATACTTTTTTCATCATGTTCACTCCCTATTTATTTTTTACTTCAATAATTTTTTTCCATTTATATTATATCATAAATCTTGGCCCCATAAATCTCTAGATAAAAATTACATAAACCACCTTTTAAAACAAGAGACATTTTATGGTATAATAAAAGTAAAGATATCAAGAAATTGGAGGTCAATTAAATATGAATGATACATTAGCCCTTATTGTTAAATTTGATGTAAAAAATGATCAAATCGCTTTCGTCAAATCAGAATTAATGAAAATACTAGAACCAACAAGGAACGAAGTTGGTTGTATGCTTTATGAGCTTCATCAAGATCTTGAACATCCTAATATTTTCATGTTCTATGAGATTTGGGAAACCAAAGATGCTTGGAAAGCACATGATAAAAAACAGCATATTATTGATTTTAAAAAAGCAATAGAAGATTCCGTAAACGACATATCTTTTAATAAATTAAAAATGTTATAAAATACGCTAAATAAAACAGGACCTAGAAAGTCCTGTTTTTTAATGATAATTATAATTTTCAGTCATCTAATTTAATAACTTCTTCCCATTCATTTGGATCTATTTGACTGTTTAAATCATTTCTTAAAGTTTCATCAAAAAAGTCTATCATCATACTTTTTATGATTGTTAAAAGGTATCGACTGTCTATATGACCCGATAAACCTATAGACTTGGCAAGTGGCGAATACATATAAACCATTGCAAAATCAAAATGGGTTGTACCATTGATTTGATACAATTCAGGTTCATGTGGACTGCTATCAATTAATAAAAATAGATTTTCATTATTTTCTCCGCTTTCCCATGTCTCACTTCTAATAAACAAGGAAGGTATCTCTAATCCTTTGAGAATTTCACTTTGTTCAATGGGTTCTACCCAAGCATCAAGTCCGATGATTGAATCAATTCGATCATCATTTTGCGCTGCCACAACATCGCCGCCACCACCGGTTGAATGTCCGATTAAACCAATACGATTTAAATCTAATTTACCCACAAATCTTGAAGGGTATAAATCATCATTTAAATCTTCTAAATAATTGATGGTTGTAGAGACATCAGATCCATATGTCGTGACCAGTTGATTGGCATATTCTAAGAAATTAGGTGTTTGATCTCTTTCAGGCAATGCATCAGAATTTAAATATATAACTTCGTCTTCAAATACAGTCGCGACTGATCCATATGTATGATCAATGCCAACGACAATATAACCTTCACTTGCCAGTTCTTCAGCATAGTCTGTATGAATGTTCCTAAAGCCTCTCCATCCATGAGATAGAATAATGACAGGATAATGGTCAAGTGCATCACTAATTGGTGCATGTAAATAAGAATTTGACATAATCTTTTCTGTATGGTTAAGGACAAAAGATGGTAAGGAAAAGTCTTTACTTAAGGCTTGAGAAACAACTTTTCCATCTGCCAACCAAGGTGCTTGTTCATATCCTTCTATAGTATCTGCTGGATACCATATTTGAATCTTAATCCTTCTATAATCTAAAGGATCATCGTTATAAAGTTCCAACCTACTTTCATCTTCAATCACAAAAGATTCAGTACCGATGTGAAAAGGTCCATTAGCAGATGGTAATTCATACATAGGGAATGATAAGATTGAAAGTCCTGATATCACAAATAATACAATGGCCGATATTAAAAGTGTTCTGCGAACAAAAGTTTTCAAAGAAATCTGACTTATCGTTAAAAAATATATAATAAAACCACTGATTAAGATTGCTAAATATAAAAAATATAATTGCCATCTTGTTCCAAAAGAAAATAAATGAATGACGATCAATAAAAATATCAAGGACCATAAGACAATAAAGATTTTTCTATCCAGAACTTTTGGTATCACAATACTTATAAGCATCATCAACATCAAAACAAAAATAATCGTTTCTAGTATAATCATCATCTTTCTCCTCTCAGATCACAAATAGCACTCAAGTATTTTGACAATCATTTCTTTTTATCATCTTTATCCTTTTTGGTTTCATTCTGCTTGGCTCGTTCATCAAAATGTTCATTGACCATGTCTTTTTTAGCATCCTCTTGAATAAATGAATGGTGGTATTGAACATGAGCGGTTTTTGGATTATGAGAATGGAACCTATCTCCTGAAGAAGACATAATCACTTTAAAAACACTCTCACGACTGGTGATGTTTTTACTAATACTTCTTGTTTGATTTAAAATACTAACAACAGCATTCAATACCAAGGGAATGCCCAAAAAGATATATATAGCAGCATAAACCTCTAAACTCGGATAGAGAGGTTCAGCTAGTTCATAGCCTGATGAGGTTACATTTAAATCAACACGACTTCTAGGAGAATCTTCTTTGGCAAAAGTAAGCGCATTATAAATACCATATTTTACCAATACCCTCTCTTGATTGGTGACTTCATCTGTATAAACTGTGATAGACTGAGGATTTTCAGCGATATGGTCTCTACTGGTTTCTGTAGCTATTATAAAGAAAAGGACAATGACAATAGGAAAAAACCGAGTAAAACGCGTATTTTTAATTGAATCATTTAACTTATCTTGAAGGTAAAAAATGCCCACGGTCAAAATGATTAAAGCAAGTAACCATATATAAGCACTTGCGACAATGGCGGCACCTATATATAAAATAAACATGATTGAAAAAATAATAATATTTACTTTCTTAGTTAAATCCATATTTAACTCTCCTTTTTTCAAAGGTCTTTTTAGAGACCTTAGAATTTATATTTGACGAACTCAAATTTAGTTTACCATAAACAAGAATAAAAATCATTATGTTCAAAACTATATGTAGGATAATTTAAAAGAAAGATAATTAAATCATAAATTTTAAAATATTCACCATGTGATATAATAGAATTAGATAGATAAAAGAAAAGGATATTAATGATGGATTTCGATTTATTAAAAAAAGGTAAAGAAAGAAAAACTTATACTGATTACATCAATCAGTTGAATAAAGATATTGAGCTATTGCAAAAAGACATTATCAATGATGATGATTTTAAAGGTGAATTGTTTATGATTGGTGAGAGAAACATGATTTTAAAATGTCATCCCTACCTACGGCTTAATATCATCTTTGAAAAACAACCTTACCAAACAGAGATTTCATTTGAAAAAAAATACATTAACCTTACAAGTATGAAATTAAGTAATGCTGAAGCCATTCAATTTATAAAACGCATGATCCACAATGACATTGTTGTGGTAGAACATCGTCGAATATTAACAATTCTATGGCCATCATTTTTTGTTAAAATATTATCAAGAGATCAATTTGAAAAAGTTAAAGATAAATATCTTAACCGCAAGTCAATTAAAATTTATACAGGTTCAAAAATCATTCAAAATTAAAAAGAGCCACTGTTTTTATTATAACAGTGGCTCTTTTATTTATTTGATTTTCCAATACTTTCTTTTCATGCCATCACCCGGTTCTTCAAAAACACCGTAGTAAAAACCTTTATCCATCAAGAACTTATGTATATCATTATCTTCATCATTGTTGCCAGGAATAAGTATAATCATTCCTCCTGCTTTTACAACTCGGTTCATCTCTTCATATTCTTCTATGATGTAATCGCCAAATACATGCCCAGACATAACCACATCACAAAAATGATCAGGAAAAGGTATGTCAGTCATTAATCCATCCACACAAAAGACATTATGGTAACCCAAAGTTTTGCTTTTCTTTTTTAAATAATTTCTTAGGTGACCAATTGGTTCAACAGCATATACTGTTTTTGCTAATGGGGCAACTCTAAAAACTTGAGATCCCGTTCCACTGCCTATATCGACCACAGTTTTTTCTTTAAAATCGATTAGTGAAAGCAACTCTTCTGTGTTCCAATTGTTATGGCTTTGTTTGTCATAAGCATCTGGGTCTGTGACATAAATAATCCAATCTTCCAATGAAGAAACAAAGTCTCTTTCTAATTTTTTTGAATATTTTAGATTTGTTTCTAAGTTTTTTAATTCTTCTATTTTTTCAGTTGATTCCGGTAACTTCATTTTTATGTGCCAAGTAATCTCCGGATATTCTTTTAATAATACACTCAGTTGTTCTTGATTTTTCCATTTTAGTAACCATTCTACTTGAATTGGTTCAAATAATGTAACAACACCAAAAGGGTAGTCACTAACGTCTTTCCATCCTAACAAGATGTGCCTCCTCATATCAGTAAAATAAATATTCTGTAAATTTTAAAATAATCTAAAGGTTATTTTATAAATGTCTTCATATCGTATATGGCTTGCAAAGCATTTTTAGCCAAGTTTTTCTCTTCTTGATTTTTAGAGAACTTAAATGATTCAATTAAACGGTATCCAAACATCAACAATATTAAATCATGAATCCTTTGACTTAGATTTATTTGGATTTTTGCATATTGTGAAAATCCATTTTCATATGCTTTGACACAAATTTTAAAGTAATCAAGCATTTTTCCGGGATCTGTTTCATCAGCAATCAAACTGGCCATGTCTTCTCCGAAATAACCATAACCTGTCGTGTCCCAATCAATTGCATAAATATGATTGTTCACACAAAAGATATTGGTATTCCAGTAGTCTCTATGACATAGGACAAGTGGACTTTGATCCAAACTGTTGAAAATCTCTTCCTCCCTTGAATCTAAATCAATCATCATTTGACATAAGTGCTTAGGAAGATCATTTTCTTCTTCTCGAACATAGTCATAAACTTCCTTCCAGGACTTATAATGATGATAGAATATTTTTACATAATCCTCTGAACTGAGGTTTCTTAATATTTTTATTTGATTCGGTTGTTCCCTATATAACTTTCCTTGAAAGCGACCTAGGCTTTCCGCAGCTTTTTCATACATTTCTAATGTCAATTGGTCAGCTGATGGCCCATCTATATATTCTAGCCATAATTCAAATGAATCATCGTTTAATTTAGCTTCATAACATTTTGGCCAAGAGAAATCATCTAGAAATAAATCACTTAAATCAGAATGATATAAGTCATATTCTCTTCTCCATGAAAGGCTATCACCATACCGTTCCCACTTATGTTGTTTCTTTAAAACAACTTGAAAATTCTCCACTTTATCTTCTTCTATTTTGGCTTTACCCGATACTAAATAGACTTTTCCTACCGTACCACCATGTAATTCTTCAAGGTGGTATTTTGCATCGATAACTTTCTTATCGAATTTTTTTGTTAATACTTTTAATAATTTTTCTTTATTAAATATTTCTTTTTGCATGTCTTTGTTTTGTGTCAATATTCGTCTCCTTAATTGTCATATGGTTCATAAGTTTTAAAATAAGTTTTTTTCTTCACCATACAAAGATTGTGAACTTCTATTATTCTATACCCTTTATGACATTATCATTAATGGTTTCATAGGGCATATTAATTTTCTCTTTTGTCAATATATTAAAGAATTTTCTCTTAATTTATCACTTATAATTATATGTTCATGTTTGTTCTTAATCCATACCATAAGAATCAACTCAATATTATAATCATTAATCATTTTCAATACAACTTCTGGTTCCAGTGTTACCTAGTAAGAATCATCATATTATGCAATGTCCTATCGATTGACATCCTTCGATAAATTGAACCTGAAATACTCTTTATAACCTTCCAAGCGTTTATAAAGATAAGCAAAAGGATGATTGCAATAATAGGTTTTGGTATAGCATTTGAAATAACACTTATGATTCAGTCCAAGGAAAAGAACTCTTGAAGCCTATAAATTATTCATTCCATTCCTACTCCACCTTTCTAAATTATAATATAGTCTCTTATAAATATCAATTCACCAATATTGACTTCCATCAATATTGGTGATTATTCTTCAGTTGACTTAAAAAAATATAGTCTTACATGTTCGTGGAGTTTTTATTATTTATGTCCGACTTTGCTTATCAGTGAATTATAATCGCTAATGG
>JBKHBS010000054.1:0-5758 GCA_046542225.1 Candidatus Izemoplasmatales bacterium
TACCTTTGCCTAAGGAAGATACCACACCACCAGTAATAAATATATATTTTGTTTCCTTCATAAAAACCTCCGGGTTTATAAATAATAAAAAGTTCTCCAAGTGGAGAACCTTTTTAGTGAGCTCTTTAAAATTATATCAAAATTTTTATTAACTTTCAATCAGGAAATATCTTTTTTATAAACAGATTCTTTTAATATACCAACATAAGGTATGTTTCGATAGAAATCATTATAATCTAAACCAAATCCTACAACAAATACTTTAGGTACAGTGACCCCAATGTATTTAGGAACAAAAGCTTCTACCCTACCTTCTGGCTTGTCTAAAAGAGTAACAACTTCTACAGATGCTGCGCCTCTATAGTCTAATAATTCTTTAACTACATTGATGGTTCTTCCTGTATCTACAATGTCTTCAGCAATAATCACATGGCGACCTTCTACTGAAACATCTAAATCCTTAACAATTTTTACATTACCAACAGATTTGGTCCCACCATGATAACTTTTCACACTCATAACCTCATATTCGCAATATAAGTCTATGTGTTTAATTAATTCTGCCATAAAAGGTAAACAACCATTTAACAAACCAACAATTAAGGGTTTTTTTTCTTGATAGTCCTGGGTAATTTGTTGGCCCAGTTTTCTTGAAACTTCTACAATCTTTTCATGGCTAACCAAAACTCTTTCTATATCTTTTTCTAACATGGTTATCCCTCCTTTATATTTTTCCATTATACCACCTGAATCAAAGAAATAAAACCATTAATTAGCTTAAGTTAAACATTTCAAATATAAATGAACCCTTAAAATAAGTCTTAATAGACCATAAGAAAGGCTATAAAAACATTTGAAATACTTGAAGGCTCTATTTATTCATCATATAATAAAATATAATATATCAATATAAAAAACATTGGATTACATAAAACTTAAAACTCAGATAAACATAATTTGATTTTAATTATATTGAATTTATATTTGAATCATAGGATTCATATGATGTAAATTTAAAAAAGGGAGATACAAATGAAAGAATACAAAAAAAATAGTATATCTTTAATCGGCGCCATCGGTTTAGGGACAGGTGTTATGATTAGTGCAGGTATTTTTGCACTTTTAGGACAAATCGCAGAATTGTCTGGACGTATTTTTCCCTTTATATTTATAGGGGGTAGTATTGTCACAGCTTTTTCTGCATATTCTTATATTAAATTTAGCCATCATTATCCAAGTGCTGGAGGCATTGGTAAATACCTTGTAAAGTCTTATGGCAAAGGTGTCATTGCTTCTTCTGCAGCACTGATGATGATTTTATCCATGGTCATCAACCAAAGTTTGGTTGCTAGGACTTTTGGTTCTTACACCATGGAACTCTTTGGTGGACCAACTAACACTTGGATTATTCCTACTTTAGGTGTTGGTTTACTTCTATTTTCTTTGATTGTCAATCTATCTGGTAACTTCTTCATCCAAACCTTTACATCATTTATGTCTTTTGTAAAAATTTTAGGTTTATTGATTTTTTCATTTGGTGGTTTGTATGCTACAAAATTTGTTTTTGATTTGGCAGAGACAACAAGTTCTGCACCAGATCCATCCATCGCCCACTACATAGGTGCACTTGCCTTATCCATTTTGGCTTTTAAAGGTTTTACAACCATCACCAATAATGGAGCCGAGATTAAAAAACCAAAAGTGAATGTTGGAAGAGCCATTATGATTTCAATTCTTATTTGTTTGCTGGTCTATCTAATCATATCATTTGCTGTATCAGGAAATCTTACCGTGTCTCAAATCATCACACATAAGGACTATGCCTTGGCTGAAGCTGCCAGGCCAGCTTTTGGAAGTCTTGGCTTATGGTTTACCGTTATCCTCGCAATACTAGCAACCATCACAGCCATCATCGCCAGCGTCTTTGCCGTATCAAGGTTAATTGCTATGTTGGCTGATATGGAAATGATTCCCCACAAGGATTTTAAAGAAAATGTCAGAACCCAAAAACAGACTTTATTTTATACTGTTGGTATTGCCATCATCTTAACCATACTTTTTAACCTAACAAGAATTGCTTCTATGGGTGCCATTCTCTACATCACCATGGATATTTTAATTCATTATGGTTTGGTCAAAAAATTAAAAGATGACATCAAAAGCAAGGCATGGATTATTTGGACAGCCATTGTTTTAGACACAATTATTTTAGGAGCATTCCTTTATATTAAGCTAAGCACGGATTGGTTGGTTGTGGCTGTATCCGTTTTGATTATGATTGTTTTGTTTGTCATCCAAAAAATATATTTTGTCAATAAAAGGAAAGAGGAAAATTCATAGATATCTCTTAAACACCTTTGACTGAATTCAATACAAGAGTTGTATGGATTTTCGGTTATAAGTAATGAGCCCATCTTTTTTCATTTCAGACAGTTCTCTAGACAATGATGGTCTAGCGACATTAAAATAATCAGCAAGTGCTTCTTTTGATTGAATGGGAATCAATTTTGATTGTCTTTCTATGGATTCGTGTTCTAACCACATGCTTATTTTTTCCCTTAATGAACATTGCATTAATATTTTATTATGATAATTTAATTTTAAGGCTTTTTCACTCAGTTGAGAAAGATAGTATTGCCTAAAATCATCATTTGTTTTTATCAGTTGATTGACTTGATCTTTTTCTAAGAATGAGATTTCTGTGTCTTCAGTTGCCAGTAAATTCCCTGGATAATAAGGATGAAAACTATTGATTAAAAAATCACCAAATAAATCATGCTTTTTAAGGGTTGCAAGTACCCTTGATTCACCATGACAGGTATAATGAATTAATTGCAACTGTCCTTCTTGAATCAAACCGATTCGATCACATAAGTCATTTTCTTGATAAACGGTCATACCCTTATCATAATGACATTTAATCGAAAACTCTGAAATCACATTTTTATTCAAATCCATTATTATTTCACCTCTTTGTAACATAAGTTACATATTTTTACATAAAAATTCGTTATGATAAGACTGACTATATAGGAGGAAAATTATGAAAAAAATTATCGGACTAATGTTTCTTTTAACTTTCGCTTTCATGGCTTGTCAAAAGCCTGAGACTGCGGATGTAATTGTACCCAATGGTGTTCCAAGTATTGGACAATCTTATATGGAATACAACACCAATAAACATGATTTTACAATTGAAAGGGTCAATGGACCTCAGCCTCTTGTGGCTGCTTTCACTGGTGAATCTCATGATATTATCATTGCGCCAGTTAATCTTGGTGCCAATTTATACCAAAAAGGAAGTCCCTATCAATTGGCAGGCGTTTTAACTTGGTCAAATTTACAGATTATATCAAAAACAGAAATTAATGATATTAGTGATTTGGCTGGCAAGGACATCACGGCCTTTGGCCAAGGTTCTGTCCCCCAAATGATTATTGATTATCTATTTGAATCAATCACCTTTGATCAAGAAGTCAATATCCAATATGATGCTGCATCTGCTCAAGAAAGTTTCATGATGTTCATGCAAGATGACGATGGTATTGCCATCGTATCTGAACCAGTGACCACGTCAGCTAAAGACCAAGTCGACCCATTGTATGTTTTGGACTTAGCAGATGTATGGTCTGATTATACGGATTTAGACTTATTCCCACAAGCAGGTGTTTTTGTTCACCAAGACTTATCTGAAACCATGATTGATAATTACTTGTTTCTTATAAGCGAATCTTCTGAGTTTGTTTATGACGACCCAAGTAGAATTGCTGAGATGTGTGAGACCATGGACTATCCTTTTGAAAAAACCATCATTCAAGATTCAATTCCAACCAGTCAAATAAACTTTCAAGCCACTGAAGACGTCTATGAGATTGTTGAAACATTCCTCACAATGGTTTATGACTATAATCCACAACTCATTGGCGAAAATATGCCGGATGAAGATTGGTACTATTCAAGACCATGAGAAAATACCTTTTAGGGGGACTGTCGGTTTTAATCATCCTTTTGATTTGGTCGATTTATGCCCGGTCCCTTGACAATCAATATGTTTTTCCAAACCCCTTGATTGTCTTTCATTCATTGGTTGAATTATTGGCTAGACTTGAAACTTATTCAATCATCGCCTATACTTTGGTTCGCTTGTTCATTTCATTTCTTGTGTCTGCTTTACTAGGCGTTATCTTTGGTTTGCTTGCAGGCAACCACCAACCATTTGATGAATTTCTTCATCCAATAATCGTTTCCTTAAGAACCCTACCCATTGCTTCAATCATCATCATTATGATGGTTTTGCTTGGCAGATCATTTTCCTTATATGTGATTACTTTCTTAATGATTTTCCCAATTGTTTATGAAGCATCCAAACATGGTGTAAGAAATATTCCAAAGCCCCTTAAAGACCACATCGCCTTAGAAGGCCACCCCAAATGGGTGATTCTATTAAGAATTCAATTACCGCTTTCCTACCCTTACATCAGAACATCTCTTTTTCAATCCATAGGATTAGGTTTTAAAGTCATTGTGATGGCTGAATTTATTACCCAAACCAGATTCGGTATTGGTAGAGCCTTGTATGATGGTTCTATTTCCATTCAATATGAAAAGGTCTTTGCCTGGACCATTATCATCATCTTTATAGTAACACTTTTTGAACTCATTTTAAATAGTTTAAGAAAAGCTTATGACATTTCATCATAAGCTTTTTTTTAATGTTAGATTCTTTGTTTGGCTGAATAAGTTGTGTGTAAAAGTTCATGCGCTTTATGAGAACCAGGTTGTTCAAGAAAATCATCATATAATTTCATAAGCATTTCATTTTCATGAGACTTTCTTCTTGGCATGCCAGCATCCAAATCGTAAAGTGCTTTTTGTCTTTTTAATAGGATGTCTGTGTGTCCATGATGGTATGGTTGGCCACCGCCACCAATACAGCCGCCTGGGCAAGCCATAATTTCAATGGCATGATAATGGCTTTTACCATCTCTAATATCTTCTAATATTTTTCTTGCGTTTCCAAGACCATGGGCAATACCGATATTTAATTCTAAGTCGCCAACTTGAACCTTGGCTTCTCTGATGCCTTCAAGTCCCCTAAGTTGTTTAAAATTAACTTCTTCTAATTCTTTACCTGTAATCATTTCATAAGCTGTTCTAGTGGCTGCTTCAATCACACCACCGGTGGTTCCAAAGATAGCTGCTGCACCAGTCGATTCTCCTAACAGTTGATCAAAATCTTCATCAGGTAATTTTTTAAAGTCTATAGCAGCTTCCTTAAACATTCTTGATAATTCTCTAGTTGTAACTACAAAGTCAACGTCACTGATGCCATCTTTATTTAGTTCTTCTCTAGCAGCTTCAGCTTTTTTGGCAGTACAAGGCATGATTGAAACCATGACAATATCTTTTGGGTCAATATTGTTTTGTTCTGCATAATATGTTTTTGCTAGGATACCAACCATTTCGTGTGGTGATTTACATGAAGATGGGACATCTAATAATTCAGGGAATTGATGTTCAATAAATTGAACCCAGGCTGGACAACAAGATGTCAGCATTGGTAATGTTTTATTGTTTTGGATTCTATCCACCAATTCAGTGGCTTCTTCAATAATGGTTAAGTCGGCACCAAAATTGGTATCAAATATTTGGTCAAAGCCAAGTCTTCTTAATCCAGATACAACTTTACCAGTTAATATTTGCCCTGGTTCATATCCAAATTCTTCACCAATTGCAGCTCTAACAGCGGGAGCGACTT
>JBKHBS010000055.1:0-5348 GCA_046542225.1 Candidatus Izemoplasmatales bacterium
TTAGATTTTACTTTGTTAATAAAAAAACATAACAATTGTTCTTTTTCCCCTTGAAAAAGATTTTTATATTGTTATAATGAAAATGATAATAAAACATATTGTTTTATAAAATACAAAAAACATAAGAAAAGGAGATTTTGATGAAAATTAATGAAATTTTAATGAAGTATCCCCGAGAAGAAGATTTACTGATTGAAGTGTTGCTAGAAGTTCAAAGAAACAAAGAAACACATCATTTAGAAAGGGGGGATCTTCTTGCTGTGGCTGAACATTTAAATTTGCCAGAAAGCAGAGTGTCTAGTGTGGTATCTTTCTACTCATTTTTTTCGACGGCGCCGAGAGGCAAATATATTATTCAATACTGTAGAGACTTACCTTGTCATTTAAGTGATGATTTCAATCTAAAAGAGACACTTAAATCCTTGTTAAGTATTGATGTGGGTGAAACAACAGAGGATGGATTATTTACTTTAGAATATACCAGTTGCTTAGGGTCTTGTGATCAATCACCTGTCATTAGAATTAATGATGAAGTCTATGGCTTGTTAAATGAAAACAAGTTAAAAGCGATTATTGCTGAATACCGAGGTGGCAATCATGATTGAGAAAAAGTTATTAACAAAAAATATCGATAAGATTGATCCTAAAAGCATTGATAGTTATATAAAATATGATGGCTATAAGATGTTTGAAAAAGCATTATCATATAATAGAAGCCAACTTCATGAAACTTTTAGTTTATCAAGGTTGAGAGGCCGTGGTGGTGCAGGATTTCCATTCGCAATTAAACTCATGGCTTTTGCTAAAGAAGAAGCGGATGAAAAATTTATCATTTGCAATGCTGATGAAGGCGAGCCCGGCAATTTTAAAGATAAGTATTTATTAGAAAATAATCCCCACCAAATTATTGAAGGCATGTTGATTGCTGCTTATGCAGGTATTGCAAGCAAAGGCTATATTTATATAAGGGGCGAGTATCAAAAAGCCATAAATATATTTAAGGAAGCTTTAAAACAAGCAAAGGAAAAGGGTTTCTTAGGCAAGCAAATAAATGATAAAAACTTTTCTTTTGATATTGAAGTTCGGTCTGGTGCAGGTTCTTATGTTTGTGGAGAAGAATTTGCTTTGTTGGAGTCTCTTGAAGGAAAAGCCGGTAGGACAAGAGTGAAACCACCATTTCCAACATCTAAAGGTTTATTTAATAAACCAACTTTAATTAATAATGTTGAAACATTTGCGACATTACCTGTGATATTAGAAATTGGGGGCAAAGCCTATGGTGAAATTGGAACAGCTTCCTCATCTGGCACAAAACTCATTAGTTTATCGGGTGATGTAATTAATAAAGGCGTTTTTGAAGTCCCTTTTGGCATACCAATGAGACGTATTATTGATGAATTGGGTGGCGGTGTTAAAAAAGGCAAAAAAATTAAGATGATTCAATTAGGTGGAGCTTGTGGGCCAATTATTCCAGAATATATGTTGGATATGGTCATTGATTTTGATCGTTTTGAAGAATTTGAGTCTAAAACTGGTGCTGGTGCAATCATTGTTATGGACGAAGATGTTGATTTGTTTAAAGTTCTACAGCTCACAAGTGATTTTTTTAGACATGAATCCTGTGGAAAATGTACACCTTGTAGGGAGGGCAACCTTCATTTGTTAAATACAATCAATAAATTTGATGAATATAAGGCCACTGAAAAAGATTTAAGTTTATTAGAATCACAAGCAAGGGTTATTCACCAAACATCTTTGTGTGGATTGGGTCAAACGTCACCAACCGCTATCATATCAACTCTCCATTATTTTAGGTATCAATACTTAGATCGTATTGAAGAATCACAAAGCAAGGAGGTCATGTAAATGGCTAAGATTAAAATTAATAATATGGATTTAGATGTATCGGACAATCTAACCATCCTCGAAGCTGCTAAAGCACATAACATCAACATTCCAACCTTATGTTATTATCCTGATTTAAATATCAAATCCGATTGTAGGGTATGTGTTGTTGAAATTAAGGGTCAAAAAGGTTTGGTGACTTCTTGTTCAACACTTGTTAAAGATGGCATGGTGATTAAAACGAATTCACCAAGAGCTTTAAATGCAAGAAAAACAATTATTGAAATGATTCTATCAAATCATGATTCTAATTGCACAGCCTGTGTAAGGAATATGAATTGTGAATTACAAACAATTTCTACCCAGTTGGGTATTGATGAACACAAGCTGGATAAAGTTCTAGAAAGAAAAGCCATTGATGATTCCAGTCCTGCTTTGGTTAGAAACCCCAATCGATGTATAAAATGTGGAAGATGTATTGATGTTTGCCGAGAAGTTCAAGGCATATCAGTATTAGAAACCATGGGACGGGGCCATGACGCAGAAATTACACCAGCTTATGGTTCGGATTTAAAGGATGTATTTTGTGTCAGTTGTGGACAATGTGCTGTAGTTTGTCCAGTTGGGGCAATTACTGAAAAAGACCATGTCGATAGAGTTTGGCAAGCATTGGATGATAGTGATAAACACGTGATTGTTCAAGTAGCACCAGCTGTTAGGGTGTCTTTGGGTGAAGAACTAGGATTACCACTTGGTAGCATTGTGACTGGTAAACTAGTTGCTGCATTAAAAATATTAGGCTTTACCAAAGTTTTTGATACAAACTTTACAGCCGACCTTACCATCATGGAAGAAGGTCACGAACTTATTTCTAGAATTCAAAATGGGGGTAAGTTACCAGTTTTAACATCTTGTTGTCCGGGATGGATTAATTTTGCTGAACATGAATATCCGGAAATCTTAGAGAATTTGTCAACTTGTAAATCACCCCAACAAATGTTTGGTGCTTTGGCCAAGACTTATTATGCCCAAAGAGAAAACATTGATCCTGAAAAAATATTTGTTGTTTCAGTGATGCCTTGTACAGCTAAAAAATTTGAAGCTGAAAGAGAAGAGATGTCAGTTAATCAAAAAGACCCAGATGTCGATGCAGTCCTTACAACAAGAGAATTAGGCAAAATGATAAAACAAATGGGTATAGATTTTATGAGTCTGAAAGAACAAAAATTTGATAAGCCTGATGAAGAAACAAGTGGTGCAGCCGTTATATTTGGCGCAAGTGGTGGTGTCATGGAAGCTGCTTTAAGAACGGTTAAAGAGGTATTAGAAGATAAACCGCTTGAAAAATTAGAGTTTGATAATGTACGAGGTTTTGATGGCATTAGGGAAACTGACGTTGAAATCAATGACCAAAAATACAAAGTTGCGGTTGTACATACCTTATCAAATGCAAGAATTATTGCAGAAGAAATAAAAGCCGGGAAGTCTCCTTATAGTTTTATAGAAGTCATGGCTTGTCCAGGGGGTTGTGTTGGTGGCGGCGGTCAACCTTACGGAACAACAAATGAAAGAAGTAGGGAAAGAATCCATTCAATATATCAAGTGGATCGACTCACAAGAATTAGAAAATCACATGATAATGCTGCAGTTTCTAATTTATACACAACTTATTTAGATAAACCATTAAGTCATAAATCACATGAATTATTACATACAAGTTATTCTAATAAATCAAATCATTAATATGTTTTAAATTTAAAAACCATAAAAAAAGGACCTATGATAAAGATGAAAAAATCTTTGTGCAAATGGGTTCTTTTTTAAGATTTGAAGGGATGAATTTATTGATAATTTAACAAGAGAGTTTTATAGTATATAGAACCAATAAAGAACCAGTTTACGCACTATTCACTAATGCGAAATATTTGCAATTGCTATACTTATGTGGTATTATTTAAGTGTCAAATCCATTTCATAGTTTTTCTATGGATGTGGATGAATGACAAAGCTAAACCCGGAGCGATCCGGCGACAGAAAACTATAGGGTCTCAGTTCACGCTGAGATAGCCAGCTGCCTTTCAAAAACATTTATAGGAGTGAGACTATGAAAAAGCTATTTTTTAGCTTGGTTTTGATGTTTTTTGTATTGGTTGGGTCTGTAAGAGTTTATGGATTCTATCAAGATACAAAAATAACACAATTAACCGAAGTCAAAACTCACCAATTGTTAAGCCAGAACCTAATTACTAATAATGATAAAAACTTGGTGCCAAAAGGATCTATTTTAGGCGTTAATGATACTGAGGAATTTGTCTTCGAATACCAAGTATTTGTACAAAAAGATTTAGAAATTGAATATGATGTTGAGAATTTAACCATCAACAACCAAGAAGTTAGTGAAGATTTAGTAAATCTTTTCAATTTCGATTTTGAACATGTTCTTATAAGAGAGGATTCTATTCAAACTGATCTACTGACTGGTAATGAAGAAGGATACTTTGTAAAAGTCATTTTAAGAGTATCTATGAATGAACCGACTTATGAACAATATCAGTTAATAGCCAACCAAAGTATGAATTTTGATATTCTTTTTAAAGCTAAATAAAGCCCAATTACAGGAAAATATAACTTTTTTAAAAAAATAAGTAAAAAAACGGGTATTTGTGTTGACGTTTTAATTTGACTATGATAAAATGGACTAAATTCAATATTTAGCAAAAATAAAATTTAATTTTAATTTAATGTTAAAGGCAACCTTAGAGAAATCTAAGTTCGCAAAACTATAGGGCCTGAAATGGTAGCCAGTTGTCATTAAATGTATATTTTTATATACATTGATATGCACTGGCTTTTTTTGTATTCCTATTTATATTTGAATATTGAATTAAATAATCGTAAGGGGAGTGATGCTATTGTTTAAAAACAGTAAAATAAGTATAGCAATTGTTGCATTCCTGTTTGTTGGTTTTGTTTTCACAACAACTTCTGCACTCTCTTACTGGCAAGAAGTTACTCTATCAAATGATGTAGAGATTATTAATCTTGGTGAACCAGTAGAAATCATCGTCACAGATTTAAACTCA
Organism: Candidatus Izemoplasmatales bacterium; assembly: GCA_046542225.1. Lineage (GTDB taxonomy): Bacteria > Bacillota_I > Bacilli_A > Izemoplasmatales > Hujiaoplasmataceae > Hujiaoplasma. Next base: position 4,929 of record JBKHBS010000055.1, read on the forward strand.
TCAACTGAGGAAGTTACTTTGGTACCTGATGGGTACGCGATGGAAGTCAATGATGTAGAATTTGTTACTTTAACTTATGAAGTTGGTGTTTCAGAAGAATTATTAGATGAAGTTAATTTAGTTATTTCAAGTTATGATGTTTTAATTAACGAAGATGATACATATGGCCATCTTATAGATATTGACATCTTAGAGATGGGCGATCAAGCAACAATTGATTTATTTAATGATACCGTCACAGTTACGATTGTGGTTCGGTTAATTGAACCAATCGATGAAGAAGAAGCGAACGAATTAGGCTTAGACCAAAGCCGCGTCAATGTAGATGATTCAGTGGCTGCATATAACGCTATTAAAGGTCAAAACGTTAGTTTTCAATTACTATTTGAATTGAAAAACAAAGAGTAATTAAAATAAAAA
>JBKHBS010000018.1:0-25561 GCA_046542225.1 Candidatus Izemoplasmatales bacterium
ATGATATTTCCATTATATTCTACTTGAAATTGAATGCCTTACTGGTCTTAATTAAATTTGATACTAATATTTTGATGGTCTTTGAGTGAAAAACTGTTTACTTTTTCTAGATTTGTGTTACACTTAATAGTCTTAGAAAATGAAGGAGAAGTAAATGAACTATAAAAACGAACAAATTGAACACGCATTAAATGATATGGGATTTGATGAATTCACAGAAATTCAAGCAAAAGCAATCCCCTTAATAGAAGCAGGAATGGATATCATTGGCCATTCACAAACAGGAACTGGTAAAACAGCAGCCTTTGGCTTGCCACTATTAGAACGTTTAGATTATGAAAATAAAAACATTCAATCAATCATCATCTGTCCGACAAGAGAACTTGCTGTACAGGTTAAATCAGAAATTGATGCCATGGGTCAATACCTACCACACCTTAAAACGGTCGCCATTTATGGTGGCGAACCAATCACCACTCAAATCAGGTCTTTAAAATTCAAACCTCAAGTAATCATTGGAACACCAGGTAGAATCATCGATTTAATGAAAAGAAAATTAATCAAACTATTTGATATATCTTACCTTGTATTGGATGAAGCCGATGAGATGTTAAAAATGGGCTTTATTGATGACATAGAACTAATCTTAGAACAAACCAATGAAAACAGACAAACCGTCATGTTTTCCGCAACCATGCCAAAAAGAATTGTGGACATAACCAACCGTTATATGAAAAACCCACAATTAATTAGTGTGGTCAATGGTGATGAAACAAATATTGACATCACTCAATATTATTATCAAATCCAAGATAAAAACAAAGTTGAAGGCATCCAACGTTTGTTGCATGTCTATAATCCAAATTTAACCCTAATCTTTTGTAACACCAAAAGAAAAGTTGACGACGTCACAAGAGAACTTGCAAAAAAAGGTTATAACGTCAATAAAATCCATGGAGACTTAAAACAAACCGCAAGACTCCAAGTATTGGATTCTTTCCATGCTGGTGTCTTAGACATTTTAGTCGCAACTGATGTTGCTGCTAGAGGCTTAGACATTAAAAATGTAGAGATTGTCATTAACTATGATGTGCCAGATAAAGCCGAATACTATGTTCACCGTATCGGACGAACTGGACGTATTGGTAATAAAGGCTATTCTTTTACCTTGGTTTCAAAACGTGAAATGTCACGTTTAGATGCCATCTTGGCTTTTACAAAATCAAAAATCAAGAAAAGAAAAATTCCTACACCAGATGCTGTGGTTAAGATTAGACAAGACCATCAATTATTAGAAGTAGAACAAATTGTTGAAAACATCAACACCAATCCATATTTGGATACAGCAGCTAAGTTATTGGACATCCATGAGCCTTTAGAGATTATCAGTGCCTTATTATACAAATTAGATAAAGACCAAGTCACAGAGAAAATTGGTGGCGACATCAATGAAGATTTCTCTAAGAGAAGTCAAGGCAGTGGATCAAAAGGACAAGCCAAGAATTCAAGAACAAGATCTAACCACCAAAGATATCATTTAAATGTGGGTAGTGAATCTGGCTTATCACCAAAACAATTGGTGAATTTCATTATGAAGAAAACCAGACTTGGAAACACTGACATCTTAGATGTGGCTGTGAGTAAAAAAGCAAGTTTCTTTAGCACTCAACCAAAACATTACGACAAAGTCATTGGTTCATTGACCAATGTGACCTTAAGTGGTAAAAACACATCGGTACAATTGGCCAAACCAACAAAGAAAAATTATAATCGATAAAAAAATTGCTTTCATTTTGAAAGCAATTTTTAAATAGAAATATTCATTTTTAGATGTTATAATAAAAATAAGAGAGACAGTCGAGGTGGATGATGAATAGGATTAATATTAAATATCAAGAAGCAATCAAACAAAATAGAGAAAAAAGAAAGAAAATTGGTCGAACCATTTTTATGTTTTCTTTACTTCTATTATTTATAGCCTTTGTCATAGATTTATTAATCTCTGTTGTAGCGACACTGATTATTTTACTGATCTTTGCGGGCATATCAATTATATGTTTAATTCTTATGTTGGTCTTGCCCATCTTTTTAAGTGAAAAACCACTATTTGAAGTCTTGGTGGACGAGATTATCAAAGATATTAATTTAAATGAACAAAGAAACATTGATTACCTTAGCTATCCTAAGGAAAAAGAATTATTCAATCGTAGTGGTCTTTATCCCAAAGGGACTTCTAAACTCAACCGATTTCAAATGATGATGAGCACAGATTATCATACCAATGTGAATCTATTTTTTACAGAGATATTTACCCAAACTGATAAAAGCAAGATTGTTTACCTTAAAGGCTTATACATTAAATTTGATACCATGAATCAAAATATCTTTCAAATTAGAAAAAAAGGCAAAGAAAGACATAAGGACATCAAATTAAACAAAGAAGTTAGAGAAGATAAAACCATCATCTATACAGATGGACAACCGATTAAAGAAAACTATTTATCTTTATATGATAAGTTAGATGAAAGATACAAACAAGTGGATATCTCTGGTATAAAAAGACAAGTCCATATTGCAATCCATGATTTCTTTAACTTTAAAAGAGAAAAGAAAATTACCCAAGATATATACAATGAATATTATAAAATGATTAAAGAAACCATTGATTTGGTTGATGAAATTTCTAAGGACATTTCAAACTAAAAAAAATAAAACCGGAAGGGATTTAAGTTTCCGGTTTTATTTTATATTCCAATACCCCAATGCCCAATCACTTTATAGGATATTCAGATATGAATAATGAAGGACATGGAATAATATTGGACAAGAATTAATGTGCTTTATAAACAATCTTCTCATAAACATAATGACAATTTGAATGATAAAATCCTTTTTTTGATGTTTTTTAAATTCAAATAGACTTTTTTTATATGTTTTTTGAAAGATGCTTATAAAGGCTCATTTCTATTTTCTTACATAATAACCATTAAAACAACGGCGTATATGTCATAGTTTTGGTTAAATTTACAAAAAATTGCAAAAAAAAGAAGAAATTCTATTGGAATTCCTTCTTTATTTTATCAATTATAAATTCTTGGACCTTAATGTTCGTATCCTTTTCTATGGTTTCAAAAAATTTATTTCTTTTAAATTCATCAACTAGGAATAAAGTATAAATTGTTTTAGTGAGTGCTTCTTCAAAGGCAAGGTGTTGATCTGTCCGCATAAGTGCCAAAGCTTTATAATAATAAAAATATTCTAAAGAGTGATATGAATAATTCCTTTTCGCTTCTTCAATAGCAATATCAGCCACTTCCAATAATTCTTCAAATCTTGAAGATCGGCCAAGATTTTTTAAAATCCAGAAATATATCTGTGAATGAAGGAGTGTATTTCCGCCCAACAATAACTTATTGGCTTTTCTAAGTTGATTGATTTTGTTAAGGATTTTATTTCGGTCTTTATTACTGTGTTGCATAATGACTCCCAAATAATAGACTTCGATATCATGGAGGATTTTTTTCTTCATCGTTTGATCGTATTCTATTTTATCTTTTAAAATATCAATCATATCTAAGGTGTTAATTTCACCTCGATAAAACCTATAAAAGACCTTACTTAAAAAATAGATTAATTGAGTTTCACTGTTTATAAAGTGAAAATCATCATATTTATCAAAGACTAGTTTTGCTTGACTTAATTGTTTTCTAACGACTAGTTTATATAGGTCATTAACAATTTCTTTCTCTGCTATAGCATTTGCTTGAAAAGATGAAATGATTTTTAAAAGGGGAATATCTAATTTATTGGCTAATTTGTTTAAAACATCAAAAGGGATTTCAGCTTGACCTTTGCGGTAGCGATAATATTGTCTTTGTGAAATAATATCAAAAAGATATGTCTCTTGAGACATTTTACGGTCAGCCCTAAGATTGTCCATGTAATTGAGTAACTTTTGTGTGTCCATAAGTACTCCTTGTTAAAGTATGACATATACGCCGTTGTTTTGAGTGTATATTGTTGATAATATGGATTTATCCACAATATATTTAGACTTCATTTCAGCAGCACTACAAGTGCTGCTTTATAGACGTGTATTTTAATTATATCATAAATGCATTTGTTTTTTCTTATCAGAAGGAATTATATTCCTTAGTTTTTCATGTAATAAAGCTTTGCTTGTGATTTATCAAAAGCTTTGGCCCAGGTTTTTATTAAAATGTTGTATAATATGATTAGGGTGGTGACTATTTTGGGTAAGGACAATCATTCAATCTTATGCATCGGTGCTTGTAACATTGATTACAAGTTTAAAGCCAAAGAAAAAATTATAAAAAAAACATCCAATCCAGTCGACTCAACCATGTCTTATGGTGGGGTGGTTAGGAATATTGGTGAGAACCTCAGTCGTTTGGGCCAAAAAGTATCTTTAATGTCTTTAATTGGCCAAGATATTTTAGGTGAAAAACTGATTGAAGACATCAAAGAAATGATGGATATTTCATTGGTGGAACAAACAAACAAGCATTCAACCGGACAATATTATGCGGTTATCAATAAAGATGGTGACATGGATGTTGCCTATGCCAACATGTCCATCTATCAATCCATGGATGAGACATGGATTAAAAAACATGCAAAAATCATGAAAAACTTCGATTATGTGATTGCTGATCTGAATGTTCAAAAATCTGCTATGCAATATTTGATTCAAAACTGTAAAAAACAAGTTTATAAGTTGGCTGTCATCGGTGTGTCTGGACCAAAGATGAAAAATTTACCCAAAGACTTAAATGGCTTGGAAATCATCATTGTCAATAAAGATGAATCCCAAGCATATTTTAATCTTGAAGGAGATTCAAAGTCCATGTGTAAACTTTGGTTGGAAAAAGGTGTGAAAAAGGTCGTGGTGACTTCAGGAAAAGATGACCTATACTTTGGCCAGTTAAATCACATAGAAAAACTGCCGGTGATTCCTGTAAGTCAAGATCAGCTGCTTGATTCGACAGGGGCAGGCGATGGATTTAGTGCCGGGGTCATCTTTGGCCTTTTACAAGAAAAACCTTTAAAAGAAGCTCTTGTTTATGGGATGGTTAATGCGAGTCTGACCATTCAAAGTGAACATTCGGTTAGAAAAGATATCAATAAGAATGAACTTATTCAGGAGGTCAATGATTATGAATCAAATTAAGAAATATTTAGACATTAAAGAAGAAGTCAAATCAGCCTTAGATCAAGGTCAGGCCGTTGTTGCTTTAGAATCGACCATTATCTCTCATGGTATGCCTTATCCACAAAATGTGGAAATGGCAAAGAAGGTTGAGAGTATCATCCGTCAAGAAGGCGCCATACCCGCAACCATTGCCGTTATGAATGGAAAAATTAAAATTGGCTTAAGTGATGAAGACTTGGATAGCTTGGCTCAAGAAAAATTTGTTGAGAAAGTCTCAAGACGTGATTTAGCCAGTGTCATCGCTAGAAAAGCCATAGGGGCCACCACAGTGGCTTCAACCATGATTTGTGCCCATATGGCAGGCATTAAATTCTTCGTGACTGGTGGCATTGGTGGTGTCCATAGGGGCTATGAACAAACACTAGATGTTTCCGCGGATTTAGAAGAATTATCAAAAACCAATGTGACAGTCATTTGTGCTGGTGCTAAAGCCATTTTGGATTTACCAAGAACCATGGAATACTTAGAGACCAAGGGTGTACCAGTGGTGGGTTATCAAACAAAAGTACTGCCAGCTTTTTATACAAGACAAAGTGATATTGGACTTCATTTAAGCGTTGATTCAGCCAAAGAATTGGCTGAGATCGTTTATACCAAAGACCAATTAAAGTTAACCGGTGGTCTATTGGTTGCCAATCCTATACCTGAAGAAGATTCAATGTCTAGTCAATACATAAATGATATTATTGATCAAGCCATCATCGATAGCAATGAAGATGGCATAGAAGGAAAAGATGTCACACCTTATTTATTGGCTAAAATAGTTGAGAAAACTGAAGGCAAGAGTTTAGACGCTAATTTAGCCCTTGTTTATAACAATGCTTATGTCGGGGCTTTAATTGCTGTTGAATATAAAAAACTTGTAAAAAAAGGAGATTCCAATGGATAAGCAAAAATTAAATGAGCGTTTTGATTATTGGATTAAAAAGTTAAGGATTAAAGGTCATTGGGACATTGAGTTGGAATTGATTGAGGATCCAACTTTTAATAAAACCGGTGATTTTAAAATAGACCCTGATGACAAAAAAGCAGTATTAATGTTAAATGCCAACAATCCTCACCAACTGAACCTGGAAGAAGTCATTGTCCATGAGTTATTTCATATTAAACTTTATCCTTTAGATCAAGTCACAGAGAATTTGATTGAATCTCACTATCAATCGGACACGGGTGCTTATCGATTTGCTTATTCAGAATTCATGGGTGCTCTTGAACAAACCGTGGCTGAACTAGCCAAATGCTTTTTATTGGCTTATGGAGAAGATAAAAACTTAAGTTATGGTAGAGCAAAAAATACCAAAAGTTTTAATGACTTATATGAGGGATTAAAATCATATAATTATGGTGAATAATATTAATTTTATATAAAGATAAAGTATTGAGGAGGTTTTTTATGAAAATATGTTCGAATTGCGGTGAAAAAGCCACAGACGATGCAAAATATTGCATATCTTGTGGGGCTGATATTGAAAATGCACCTATACAAACCAACCAAGAGATTACAAATGAAAAAGGCAGGACAATATCGACACTGACAGTTGTATTTGGTGGGCTTGGTTTTTGGCCTTTATTCCTTATTGGATCATTAACAGGTATTGTTTTATATATCATTTCAAAAAATTATGAACCCCATAGATATGAAAATAGAGCAAGAATTGGACTAGCCCTATCTGTAGGATCGCTACTACTCTACATCACAGCCTTAATATTCCTGCTCATAGTCATTGTATCAGCCTAATATTTGAATAGAATTATAAATAAATAATAATTATTAAGCAAAAACACTTGTAATTATAAAAATATAGTGTATTATAATAGATGACGCAATATAAATGTGAAGTAAAATTAAGTTAACAAAGTTACCTAATTATTATAAGCAGTATATTTAAGTCAAAAATAAATAATAAGGAGGTAACGCACATGACTGGTAAAGTAAAATGGTTCAATGCTGAAAAAGGTTTCGGTTTCATTACAACTGAAGACGGAAAAGATGTATTTGCACATTTCTCTCAAATTCAAAAAGATGGTTTCAAATCTTTAGAAGAAGGAGAAGCTGTAAGTTTTGATATTACTGAGGGACAAAAAGGTCCTCAAGCATCAAACATCGTTAGCATCTAATTACAAACTAAATAAAGACAATATCTGATGATATTGTCTTTTTTTTATGAAGAAATATCTCTAATTCTAGTTTATACTTATCAATATTAGAAGTTTAAAGTTAGTTTAAAGTAAAGAAAGTTTACATTGAATTAATCAATAATTTACTCAATTTTTTCCTGGTTTCATGATATAATACAAATGGAAAGTTAGGTGAGATTATGAGAATTGCATTAATTGCCCATGATAAGAAAAAAGATGAAATTATTGAATTTTGTAAAAGACATAAGGATGTCCTTAGTCACCATGATTTAGTGGCCACAGGAACCACTGGTTTTAAGGTTGTTGAAGCGACAGGCTTAAAAGTCCATCGTTATAAATCAGGTCCTCTTGGTGGTGACCAAGAAATTGGTGCTCAAGTTGCCAATGGACAGATTGATTTAATCCTATTCTTTAGGGATCCTTTAACACCTCAACCACATGAACCTGATGTATCAGCCTTGTTTAGGTTGAGTGATGTTTATGAAATTCCACTAGCATCTAATATCAAAACCGCAGAATTATTTTTTGAAACCTTAAGATAATAGATAACCGATGATGACTCATCGGTTTTTTTTGTCTCTATATTTCCAAGTCTTAGATTTAATTGCTCATTTCTTAGATGATTAGTCAAATGTTTGTTATAATAAAGATATCAAGAGTAATGGAGTGATCTTATGAAAAAGTTGTTTGTTTTGGGTAGTATAAATATGGATTTTATCTTTAAAGTTGACCAAATGCCAAGTAAAGGCCAAACCATTTCTGGAAAAGGTTTTTCTAATTTTCCCGGAGGTAAAGGCGCAAACCAAGCAGTTGCTGCGGCTAAGCAAGGCGCAAAAACTTATATGATTGGCAATGTAGGCAATGATATTTTTGGAAGCGAACTGATTGAAAAACTGGTATCCTATCATGTTGAAACCGATTTTGTTAAACAATTAAGTGATACAAGTTCAGGTACGGCATGTATATTATTAGAAGATAATGACAACCGAATCATCACCTATGGTGGTGCCAATCATATCCATGATATCAAGGAAGTTGAAGATATATTGAATCAAAATGCATCCGCTGATGATACCTTATTAATGCAACTAGAAATTCCATTAGATGTTATTAAGAAGGCATTAGAAATCGCCAAGGATAAGGGTATGCAAACGGTATTGAATGCTGCGCCGATGAAAAAACTTAATAGTGATGTTTTAAGTTTGGTTGATTTATTGATTGTTAATGAAAGTGAAACAAAAGCTTTGACTGACTTAGATGTGGATGACACCAATATTGACCAAGCCTTTGAAATCATTAAAACATTGGGACCAAAAAAATGCATCATTACCTTAGGTGATAAGGGTAGTTATTATAAAGAAGAAGATAGAATCATCTATACCAAGGTCTATATAAGTGAAATTGTCGATACAACTGGTGCAGGCGATGCCTTTATTGGCATTTTCCTAGCCAATAAAATGATGAATATTGACACAGAAACTGCTTTAAAAAGAGCAACTGCAGGGGCTTCAATAACCATTGAAACCATGGGGGCTCAAAATGCCATTCCAACAAAATTGATGATTGATGATTTTTTAGACAGAGAGGAATCCTAAGATGAAGCGGAAAATTATATTGGATTGTGACCCAGGTCATGATGATGCCATTGCCCTTATGCTGGCTGCTTACCACCAAGACATTGATTTATTGGGTGTAACCGTTGTATCAGGGAATCAAAGCCTGGAAAAAACCGGTAAGAACACCTTGAATCTTGTTCAATACCTCGGTTTAGATGTGCCAGTTTCACTTGGTAGCGCAAGACCCTTAATTAAAGAAGAAGAGGTCTGTGAAGTGATTCATGGTGAAAGTGGTCTAGATGGTTTTGTTTTTCCACCACTTAAAATCCAATACGACAAAAGGCATGCTGTTGATTTAATCAAAGACTTAATCACCAACAGTAAAGAAAAAGTCACAGTGGTGACGACTGGGCCCATGACCAATGTGGCTTTGGCGATTAGGATTTACCCTGAAATCCTAAGTCAAATTGAAGAGTTTGTTTTAATGGGCGGGTCCTACACCAATGGGAATGTTTCACCAGCTGCCGAGTTTAATATATATACAGATCCTGAAGCCGCTCATATGGTCTTTAATTCAGGTCCTAAGGTAACCATGATTGGTTTAGATGTCACAAGGAAGGTCATGGTTTTACCAGCGATCGTTGAGAGAATGGCTAAGATCAATAACCAATCATCTCGTTTATTTGTTGATTTAATGAAAGTATTCAATGAAAACCAAGAAAAAGTCTTTGGTTTTCCAGGTGGTCCTCTACATGATCCTGTGACCATGGCCTACTTAATTGAACCAAGTCTTTTAACCATCCAACACATGCATTGCACCATTGATATCAGCCATGGACCAAGTTATGGTCGCACAAACTGTGATGTCTTTAACTACCAAGATAAAGAATTTAATACATATGTAGCCACAGATATTTTAGTTGATAAGTTTTGGAAATTAATAGAAGATACAATAAAGGAAGGGAAGTAAAATGTTTAAATTAATTAAAGGATTAATTATATTTATAGTCGTTATTTTAGTCATCGCGATTGGTGGTACACTGATTTTCTTGAATTCAGTAGAAGTCAATGTGACTGAAGATGATTTACCAGAAGAAGTATATGACACTAGTGGGAACCTAGATACCATGATGGAAGATAAAATGATTGATATTGTAAGTGCTGATGAAAGTCAAACCAATGAACTCTTTGAAGATTTTCTTAACATGATGATTTATAAAACCATCAAGGATAATATCAATGAAAATTATGATCCAATCAATGGGGAAAGTGAAGAAAGTCAATACATTGTAAAACATCCTCAATTCACTTTAGATTATATAATTGCAGAAATGACCGAAGATGATCAAGTGAGGATGACTGTCAGTGTTAAAAGAAACTCTTTTCCAAGTGCAACAACTGCCTTTTATTTTCTATTTGATATGGAAGTCATTCGCTCAACAATGACCTTTGAGTTGACCTTAGATAAGGTCTATTTAGATGAGAAAGAAATACAATATAGGGTTTATGATTATTTCGTTTCTTATGCAGATAAAGATCAGATTGAATCTCAAGTTGATAAAGGTACTTTGGACTTAGATGAATACACTTATGAAGTGAATTTTTCTGATATATTACCTGATTTATTTCCTGGCCTTTAAGCCAGTCAAGACATGTATGTAAGTGTTTTCATTTTTATCATAATTGATATTGAATATTGATCTTGTTGGTGATATAATTTTTATGGTATATAGGAGGATATGATGAGATTATCAGATAGAGTTTTACACATGCAAGAATCACCTGTTAGAAAACTAGTGCCAATTGCGACTCAACAAAAAAAGAATGGCAAAAAAGTATATCATTTAAATATTGGACAACCCGATATTGAAACACCAAAAGTATTTATGGAAGCCATCAATGCTTATGACACATCGGTGATTAAATATTCTTTTTCTCAAGGAGAACCTGATTTAATTGATGCCATTATTGACTATTATAAACGCGATGGTATGGTTTATGAAGACAGTGATATTTTAATCACCAATGGTGGTAGTGAAGCATTAACATTTATTACAGTCGCAACGTGTAATCCAGGAGATGAAATACTGATTCCTGAACCTTTTTACACAAATTATAATGGTTTTACAAGTGCTGTTAATGTAAAATTAGTACCCATCACTACAAAAGCGGAAGATGGGTTTCACTTACCAAAAGAAGAAGACATTGTGAAATTAATCACACCTAAGACAAGGGCAATTCTTTTCTCTAATCCGGGAAACCCAACGGGAACAATTTTAACGAAAGTTGAAATGGATATGATTAAAAAGATAGCCATCGAACATGATCTATTCATCATCAGTGATGAGGTTTATAGGAAAATGACCTTTGATGGTTTAAAATCATACAGTATGGGACAATTAGAGGATATCGATGAACGACTAATCATCGTTGATAGTGTATCAAAAAGATTTAGTGCTTGCGGTGCTAGAATTGGTGCCATCATTTCAAAAAATAAAAAATTAACACATAATATCTTAAAATTATGCCAAGCAAGACTTTGTGTGGCAACCCTAGAACAAATAGGGGCAGCTGCCCTTTATAGGATGCCAGCTGACTATGCAGATGAAATTAAAGACATCTATGAAGAACGCAGAAACATTGTTTATGACACCTTAAAGGAAATTCCTGGCGTTGTTTGTGAAAAACCGCAAGGTGCCTTTTATGTGGTCGCAAAATTGCCCATAGAAAGCGCTGAAGAATTTTGCGTTTGGTTGTTGCAAGATTACGATTTGAATGGTGAAACAGTGATGTTAGCACCAGCAGAAGGTTTTTACTCAACCAAAGGCTTGGGTAAAAATGAAGTTCGAATCGCTTATGTTTTAAACTCAGATGAAATGAAAAAGGCAATGAATATTTTAAAAGAAGCTTTAAAAGTCTATAATAAATAAAACCATAAAGACCATCTTTATGGTTTTTTTAAAGGGAGTCAATATGAAAAAAATAATGATCTTAACTTTATTTTTTATATCATTGTTTATGATTTCTTCATGCCGAACCATCTATAGGGATTACCAAGATGATGAATTAGAAGTCCTAGCTAAAAGAGAGTTTGCCTTTGATACTTATGAGACTTTTAAAATCATCGATGCACATACAGCAAAATATCTGACCACGAAAGCATATCAAAATTCTGGTGTCATTATTGGCATAAAAAATGGGCAATATAAAATGATTTTTGTCCCAAAGAAAATCAGTGAAAATCCCTTTGTTTTAGAAAATACGGCTTATTTTAATTTACAAGAAATATATGATGAACTGAGAAATTTTATTGATGAAACCATGTTTCTTAACGATTATGGTGGTTTATCAATAGGGGTTGATCCTTATCTAGAAATTTTGGAATTACATCCATCATTAACCTTTGACAGTCAAATCTTTTATATGGTCACAACCGATGAAAACATTTACTATGCAAATTATATCAAGGAGTCCCTTATAATCTTCAATACTGAATATCAAATCATATATTCGTAAATAGAACCAAAAGACAAATGATTGAAAATATGATAAAATATAAATAAGATGAAAGGTGGGAAAAATGATGAATAGACCAATTGTTTTATTGAAAGTAAAAGACAGAGATGATATTAAATTAGAATTGTATCCAGAAGAAGCACCCAACACAGTTAATAATTTTATAAGTCTCATTCAAAAGAAATTTTATGATGATACGATTTTTCATCGCGTCATCAGTGGATTTATGATTCAAGGTGGTGACCCAGAAGGTACAGGTATGGGTGGGCCAGGATATAGTATCAAAGGTGAATTCAAATCACATGGTTTTGACAATAACTTGAAACATAAACGGGGTGTTATTTCTATGGCAAGGACTGGTGACCCTGATTCGGCTGGTTCACAATTCTTTATCATGCACAAAGATGCGCCGCATTTAGATGGTCAATATGCTGCTTTTGGAAAAGTCATTGAAGGCATTGAAGTTGTGGATGAAATTGCAAGCGTAAGAACAGATACAAGGGACAAACCTTTGGAAAGACAAGTGATTGAAACAATGGAAGTTGATTTAAAAGGCTATAATTTCCAAGAACCAGAAATCATTAAAGAATAAATAAGATAAACAAAAGCCATTTGCTTTCTCTTTTGAGAATAGAAATGGCTTTTACTTTACCCAAAATTTATTGTATGCTATAATATAATTAAATCCCCCTTATAGGGGGGTAAAATAAAAAGGAGTGATTTTATTATGAAAGCAACAGAATTTAAAGTGACTGGCATGACTTGTGGTGGCTGTGAAAATAGTGTTAAAAGAGTTGTCAAGCAATTGCCTGGTGTCCAAGAGGTGAAAGCCTCTCATGCAGATAGAAGTGTGAGTGTTTTTTATGATGATAAACAATTAAATGAAGGTCAAATCTTAGATCAAATTAAAAAGTTGGGTTATGAAGCGGAAGTGAAATAGTGAAAAAGCGACTGAAATTAGAACTTTTCGGTATGACTTGTGCAACATGTGCCCGTTCGATTGACATAACCTTGAATAAGCAAAAGGGTATAGAAGAAGCCAATGTTAACCTGGCCAATGAGACAGCGCTTGTGACTTTTGATGAAGACATTATTTCAGTAGATGAAATGATTAAGTCTATTCAAGACATCGGCTATGATGCTAAAATAAAAGAAGTCTTTGAAAAAAAGATTTCCCTAAGAGTAGAAGGTATGACTTGTGCATCATGCGCGGCTAACATTGACCATGCAGTGAAAGACTTGTCTGGTATTAAAGATGTGATGGTGAATGTCGCCAATGATAAAATGACAGTAACCTATGACAGTCAAACAGTTAAATTGAGTCAAATTAAAAAAGCTGTTCAGGATGTTGGCTATGATGTGGTTTTAGAAGAAGAAGTGAATAAAGACATTGATCCAGATGTCATTAAAATGAATAAAGCAAAGAAAAAGATGTTATTGGCAACTGCAATAACATCTATTGTCATGACTTTAATGGTTATTCATATGTTTGTGACCAATATTTATGGATACACATTGATTGTTGCAGTCCTTGGCTTTCCAGTTGTATTCATCTTAGGCTTTCATGTCCATAAAGCGAGTTATAAGTCTTTAAAAGCATTAAGACCGAATATGGATGTTTTGGTATCACTTGGTTCTTTACCGCCTTATTTAATCGGTTTGATGGCGTTATTTTTACCCATAACAACCTTTATAGAGATGGCAACTACCATCATGACCTTCCACTTAATTGGTAAATACTTAGAAGCAAGGGCCAAAGGTAAAGCTTCTCAAGCCATCAAAAAACTCGTTGAGCTTGGCGCTAAAACAGCCAAGATCATTGTCGATGGCAAAGAAATTGAAGTTTTGACCACAGAATTGTCTCTTGGTGATGTTATGGTGATTCGACCTGGTGAAAAAATACCCACAGATGGTAAAATCATTGAAGGTGAATCCTTGGTAGATGAATCTTTAGCAACAGGTGAATCTATGCCTGTAAAAAGAAAAGTCGGTGACCCAGTCATTGGGGCAACCATTAATAAACATGGTCTTTTAAAAGTCCAAGTTACAAAAATCGGTGATGAGACTTTCTTAGCCCAAATCATTGATTTGGTTGAAGCCTGCCAAGGCTCTAAGGTTCCGATTCAAGCATTCGCCGATAAGATTACTGGATATTTTGTACCAGCCATTATGGTTATCACCGTTTTGACCTTTATTTCCTTTAATGTTTTTTCAGACTTTCATTTAAATATATTGAGAACATTTGAAGACGTCTTCCCTTGGATAGTCACAGATCAATCACCATTAACCATTGCATTCATCACAGCGACTGCTGTTTTGGTGATTGCTTGTCCATGTGCCTTAGGTCTTGGTACACCGACAGCCTTAATGGTTGGAAGTGGTCTAGGTGCTCAAAAGGGTATTTTAATTAAAAATGGAGAAGCTGTTCAAACCCTAAAAGATATTAAGGCCATTGCCTTTGATAAAACAGGTACATTAACTTACGGAAAACCAGTTGTGACTGATATTGTTTCTGATGACAATCAGTATTTATTACAAATAGCCGCTACACTTGAACAAGGTTCGGAACATGTTTTGGCCAATGCCATTATTGAAAAAGCAAAAGTCGATAATGTTGCCATCAAGGATATGAAAAATTTTGAAGCTGTGGTTGGCCATGGTATTAAAGCCAATATAGATGGAAAAATGTATATGATTGGCAACCGTAAATTATTAGATGAAGCCAAGATTGATTATGAAGATTTTGAACAAACAATGGTTAAACTTGAAACAGAGGCTAAAACCGCCATGCTTGTTGCCAGTGACAAAGAAGTCATTGGTGTCATTGCTGTTGCAGATGCATTAAAAGAAAATGTTTTGCATGTCATTAAAGCCATTGAAAGACTAGGCATTAAAACTGCCATGATCACTGGGGATAACAATAGAACTGCTGAAGCAATTGCTTCTAAGGCAGGTATATCTCATGTGATTTCAAATGTCTTACCAGGTGGTAAAGTTGATGAAGTTAAAAAACTACAAGACAAGTACGGACTGGTTGCCATGGTCGGTGATGGTATCAATGATGCACCAGCATTAAAACAAGCCAATGTTGGAATTGCAATTGGAACAGGAACAGATGTTGCCATTGAAGCAGCGGATGTAACCCTTGTCAGAGGCGAACTAAAAACCATTTTAAATGCTCTTGAGTTATCAATTGCCATCTTTAGAAAAATCAAGCAAAATTACTTTTGGGCATGGTTTTATAATGCGGTCGCAATCCCATTTGCCATGTTTGGATTATTGCACCCAATGATTGGTGCTGCCGCCATGTCAATGAGTAGTCTCAATGTGATTTATAATTCATTGAGACTAAAAAGAGTCAATCTTGATAAACATATGGAGGTTTCTCATGGAGCATGATCATAAAAAATCATTGAATATTTTAAAAACTGCAAGAGGACAAATCGACGCAGTGATAAGGATGACTGAAGAAAATCGATATTGTGTGGATATTGCCAATCAAATTATGGCTGTCGAAGCATTATTAAAAAAAGCCAACCTACAAATTCTCCAACAACATATTGAAACCTGTGTCAGAGAATCGTTTGAAGACGGGTCACACCAAGAAAAACTCGAAGAAGTCATTTCCATACTAAAAAAATACATTAAATAGGAAAATAAAAAGGCTTGATTTCTAAGTGGAAGAAATCAAGTCTTTTACAAATTTTGAATCAATTTATTTTTAATTCAGTGATTTCTAATTCATACCAAGTAAATGATGTTTGGTTTTCAACCCAGGTAATATGAACTTTTGAAGGCACTCTAAAGCCATCAAAAGTTTTGTGTTCTACCAAATCAGCAATGCATAATTCTCTTGTGCCTGAATCATCAGTTTCTTTATAACGCATGGTTTCAACACGAACAATGTCATTGTTTTCAAAAAAGAAATCAGCGTAGACTTCCATGTCCTCATAAGTCATATAAGCCCTCGCTTGATGACTATTTATAGGTTGCCAACGAATGTAATCTGCGATTGCTGCAGTTGGATACCATGAAATTTCCATTAAGAATCTATGCATGGATGATTCATTGATTTTATCATTGTTTTTAGCATTGACAATTGGAATTAAACCCGCAACTTTTATTAACATTTGTCCCTGACCTTGATAGAAAAAATCTCTACCTTTGGTCATGGCCTTTGGTAGGTTAACGGTCCATACATAGCCAGGTTCTAAGACATTAATTTCTTGTGATGCACTTGGTTTTAACCAAGCATCATCTGGGCTTAATCGCATACGACCGGATTGTTTTAAAGAAAGCTTTTGAATGGGTTTTTGACCAAGGACACCAGAATTTAATAACCATTGATATACAGGTTCAGGTAGATGACTTATATCTTCATCTTCAATGACATCACTTGCTTCTAAGTCTAATGAACTATAAAGGGTGTTGATCTTTTTGCTTGTAGAGTAATTCATGATTCCTCGACTCACCATAATGGT
Organism: Candidatus Izemoplasmatales bacterium; assembly: GCA_046542225.1. GTDB lineage: Bacteria > Bacillota_I > Bacilli_A > Izemoplasmatales > Hujiaoplasmataceae > Hujiaoplasma. Next base: position 16,926 of record JBKHBS010000018.1, read on the forward strand.
GATGGCGATTATTAAAATGAATAGACCAATAATCATCAGGGTTTTAAAATACCAAGCGATTTTTAAAAAATTCATTTTAGGCTCCTTTCAAGGCTTTCAGTAGGAAATGGATGTGATTTTCCACCATTTCAAAATCATCAACATCTTCAATAATCATTTTAATGATCAATCCAAAGATGGATGACCATAAAAACTTGGCCGTTTGTTTGGGGTCATCAATAGAATAATCCGGATCTCTATCAAGTGACCTTAGGTACTGTATCAACATATTCATACCTGGTGTTGGTGGGTCATTTAAAACACCAGTCATCCTTAAGACATTTGGATCATTGGATAACATCATTTCCTTATAATAATCTTTATTCTCTAAAGCAAACTCACAATAAGTCATAAACTTCCCAGTGATGGCTTCAATAAGGTTTTTTGAATTATTATGCCCACTGAGTTTATCAATCATCTCTTTGTATTTGATTTCGATTAAGTCTTTTAAAATCTCATCCTTGTTTTTATAATATTGATAAATACTACCAACAGAATAACCAATATCATCGGCAATTTTTCTTAAGGATAAGGCGCTAAAACCTCTAGTTTCAACAATGTTTTTTGCTGAATCCAAAATGGCATCTTTAACCAATTGTTTCTTGTGGTTTTTAAGGGTTTTATTCATAAGAATCTCCTAACGTAGTTTAATAAATTAAACGGTGTTCAATTAAATATAACAAATATGAAGTAGAAAGTCAACCATTGGTGGTTGTAATCAGTCGTTTTTTGTTTTATAATGATGATTGCAGGTGAAAATAAACATGCTTTAATGATGTTAAAACTTTTATTTTTAAAATTTAAGACCAATGTTTTACAAAAAGTCTTGAAATAAGAATATAAATATTCCTTATCATCATTTAGTCAAAAAATTATTTTAATTTTAAAAATAATTTATGATATAATGACATTTGATGGTGAACAAAGACTTTAACAAGAAGAGGAAATAAGATGCAGGTATTAAATAAACAATCAAAAGAGTCATATTATATTCAATTATCTCATGCCCTAGAAAAGATGATTAAATCGGGTTATTTTTCTCATGGACAAAAACTTCCAACTTTAACTGAAGTGAGAGAAATATTCAATGTCAGTTTAAAAGTTGCTGCACAAACATATGATGATTTGAATCAAAAAGGTCTGGTTTACAGTAGACGAGGTAAAGGTTTTTATGTCTCATATCATGAACCGATTAAAATTGATTTAAATTATTTTTATCAAATAGAATCTGAACTTGTTCATGAATTACACATGGACCGCCACATCTTGTTGTTTGAAAAAGTTGAGGTTGATGGTTATGTTGCTGAGCAATTAGATTTAGATGAAGGCGCATATTGTTATCATATCAAACAAACATTTGGTGATGACACTAAAAATGTTTTATTAGAGGATATTTATTTACCTTTAACAAGTTTCCCTAAATTATATCGAAATTATGAAAAATATCCGACTTTACCATCACTTATTATGAATGGTTACCGTTATAACTTGGATCGTTTTTCCAATAAATATTTTTCAAGTCAAGCAACCATTGAACATGAAATCACCCTTAAATTGTGTTTAAATGAAGCCTTGTGGCGGGTTGAAAGTATCTTTTATACCAACGAAAATAAACCCATTGCTTTGGTAAATCATTACCTTTCAGGTGAGTATGTCACAATGGAGGTGATGTTAGATGTCGATTGAGTATAGGAATGAAGTGATGATTGATCGCCGTTCAACGAAACCTATCCATGATCAGATTTATACCCAGCTAGAAAAGCTTTTATCAAGTGCTCGAGTGATTAACCATGAAGCCATTATTAAGGCAGATGACTTGGCTAAAAAATTAAACATTCCTCTTGATGAAGTTGAAAAAGCATATGATTTATTAGAAAGAAATAAATTTATCAAGTATGATGATAATCAAAAACCTTATGTTGTTAAATATGCTCGAATATTAAATTTCTTTACAAAACTTATCTTTATTGAAGATGGGATTAGGTCTTTAGGCAAAGAACCCTCTTTTGAGAATATAGACTTAGAAGTGGTTGAAATTGAGAAATCAGGTTTGGTTCCCTTGCATGAATATGAAGACAAACGCTTCTTAAGGCAAACCAGACTCTTTAAGGCCGATGATGAACCTTATTTCTTCTTAGAAGAATTTTATCCGATTGAACGTTTCCCAAAGATGTTGGAACTTAAAGCAGATTTTCAAGGTAGAATATATAAATCTGTTTTACAAAAAGATTATGATATTGAATTTTTGAGAAACAAGCGCCAAATAAATGTCCACTTATTTGATCGTGAACTATCAGAGATGATGAAAGTTAAAGAAGGCTTACCAGGTTTTAAGATTGATTTAATTTATTACGATCAACATGACCAAGCATTTTGCTATGCATATGCATATTCATTGCCGCATTTTTATTTCGAATATGACGTTAAATTATAAGTAAACAAAAGATATGATGTATTTTCATATCTTTTTTTTCTTTATGGCTTATGATTTCTCTATTTATAAAAAAAATGCTAAAATAGTTATAGTAAAGGAAGTGGGAAAAATGAAAATAGGTATAATAGGATTAGGAAAAATGGGTTTAAATCTTGCTTTAAACATGTTAGACCATGACATTGAAGTGGTTGGTTATGATGCATATTTAAAACCTCAATTAAAAACTGAATACAAAAATATAGAATATAAAAAATCTCTTAAAGAAATTGTGGAAGCATTAAAGCCTCCACGTATTATTTGGGTTATGGTACCTGCAGGGGACCCAACCACTGTTGTGGTTGATGAACTTAGTGCTTTGCTCGAACCAAAAGATGTTATTATGGATGGAGGAAACACAAGATACACTGAATCCATTGAACGCGCAAAACAATTAAAAGAAAAAGATATTTTCTTTTTAGATGTTGGAACCAGTGGTGGACAAGATGGTGCCAGAAATGGTGTTTGTTTAATGATTGGTGGCGAAAAAGAAGCCTATGATGCTGTTGAACCATTATTTTCTGTCATAGCAAAAAAAGACGGCTATGGATATATGGGAGAAAGTGGCAGTGGACACTTTGTGAAGATGGTCCATAATGGCATTGAATATGGGATGATGCAAGCCATTGGTGAAGGTTTTGATTTATTAGAAGCAAGTCCCTTTGACCTAGATTATGAAAAGGTTTCAAAAGTTTGGTCAAATGGTAGTATCATTGAAGGCTTGTTAATGAACATGGTCCATAGTGCTGTATCCAAAGATGCTAACTTATCCAATATTATTGGTCGTGTGGATGATAGTGGAGAAGGCCAATGGACAGTTGAAGAAGCCTTAAAATTCAAGGTCAGTATTCCAGTCATCGCCCAAGCACTCTTTAGTCGTTACAAGTCAAAAGATGACCACAAATTTTCAGAGAAAGTTGTGGCTGCTATGAGAAATGAATTTGGTGGTCACAGGGTGTATAAATCAAAATGAAAAAAGCAATTATCATATTTGGTTCAACTGGCAATTTAATGTTTAAAAAGTTAATACCAGCCTTGGACAAACTTATTCATAAAGGCCTTGTCGATGATGATTTCAAAATCTATGCCATATCAAGAAGAGACAACACCAAAGATGATTATATAGAAATGGCAAAAAACCAAGTCAAAGACCATATCGACTGGAAACGGTTTTCTTCTTATTTAGAATATGTGATTTTAGATATCAATGAGACCAATGATTATAAAAAACTCAAAGAAGATTTACATGAGGACGGTTATGAAGACATCAGTGTTTATTTAGCCGTACCACCAAGCTTATTTCCAATCATCGCCAAAGGTGTTAGCCAATCTAAGTTGATTGAAAAAAATGACCAAAATAAACGCATTGTTTTCGAGAAACCATTTGGAGAAGATTTAGCAAGTGCCAAAGATATTAACCGTGAATTGTGGAAGTGTTTTGATGAAAATCAAATCTATAGAATCGACCATTACCTAGGCAAGGAAATGATTCAAAACATTCTAGTGGTCAGGTTTGCCAATATTATCTTCGAACAAGCTTGGAACCATTTGGCCATTAGATCAATCACAATTCTTTCTAAAGAAAGCGAAGGTGTTCTTAGCCGTGGAGATTACTACGATAAGATAGGGGCCTTAAAAGATATGTTACAAAGCCATTTGTTACAAATGGCAGCCTTGATTTTAATGGACAAACCCAAGGATTTTTCCAGTGAAGCCATCAAAGATGCCAAAGTCAATGTTTTAAAAAACTTATACTTTGATAAAGACAAACTCATTCTAGGACAATATGAAGGTTATAAAAACGCCAAGAATGTAGATGAGGATTCACAAACAGAAACCTTTGTATATGCACAAGTCAAAGTTGCTGTGGATACTTGGAAAGATGTCCCAATCCACTTTGTAACGGGTAAACAATTAGATGAAAAAAGAAGCGAAATTATCGTTCATTTCCATGAGAAAAATGATTTAGGGGAATATTTCCCTAAACTCAAACCCCAAGAAGATAAACTCATTATTAAAGTTTCTCCAACAGAAGGTGTTGAATTCCAATTCAGTGTCAAAGAACCTGGTTTAAGCAATAACATCCAACAAGCAAGTTTGGATTATTGCCATAACTGTAAGGCCATGGAAAACACACCAGAAGCTTATGAACGGTTACTGATTGAGTTATTGAATAACCAAAGAACCTTATTTACTCGCTGGGATGAAATTGAAACGACTTGGAAATTAATTGAAGACTTAAAAACATATAAACAAAAACCATATTCATACGAGACTTATGAAGATATTCTCGATATATTAGAAGAGAAAGGTGTGAAGATAAGTGATTTATGATATTTCAATGACTTTAAATAAAGACATTCAAGTCTATAAGAACAAAGAAGAAAAAAAACCAACCTTTATAAATGTTTCTAACCATGACCAAGATTTGGCATATGAGACAGACCTTCATTTCAATTTACATACAGGCACCCATGTAGATTATCCTTTACACATGATACCTGGGGGTAAAACATCTGATGCAGAAATATTGGATAAATTAATTGGTCCTTGTAAGGTTTTAGACTTTACAGAATGTAAAGAATCTATTGGTAAAGATGATTTGATGAAACATGATATAAAAGAAAATGATTTTTTGTTGTTTAAAACAAAAAACAGTTTTTCTGATGAATTCTTATCAGATTTTGTTTATCTTGATAGAGAAGGCGCAAAGTATTTACAAGACTTAAAAATCAGAGGTGTTGGAACAGATGGGCTTGGGATTGAAAGAAATCAAGTTGACCATTTGACCCATAAAATTCTCCTTGGAGATGATCGAGTGATTATTGAAGGTTTGCGTTTAAAAGACATTCAAGCAAAATCATATCAAATGATTTGTTTACCATTAAAGATAAGCGGTGTTGAAGCAACACCCGCAAGAGTCATATTAAAAGACCTATAGGAGGGATACTTTGGATTTATTTGAATTTAAATTTGAAAATGGAATTAAACTTAAAAATAGGTTTCTTGTGGCGCCAATGACAACTTACTCTGCAAATGATGATTTGACCTTGAGTGACCAAGAAGAAATGTATTATGCTGAAAGAGGTAAGTCATTTGGTATGGTTATTACAGCCGCAACGGCTGTTAGTAAGCATGCCCAAGCTTTTCCCCATCAAATATCAATCAGAAGTGATCAATACATACCATCCATGAAAAGATTGGCATCAGCCATTAAAGCAGGTGGGGCTAAGGCCATATTGCAAATTCACCATGGTGGTCGAATGAATAAAGTAGGCTTGTATGAGAATCAAGACATTGTCAGTGCATCAGCCATTAAGGCAGAAAGAGAAAATGCACCAGAACCAAGAGCCTTAAAAACTGAAGAAGTTTATCAAGTCATCGATGATTTTGCCCAAGCAACAAGACGTGCCATCGAATCTGGCTTTGATGGTGTAGAACTTCACGGAGCCAATACCTATTTACTCCAACAGTTTTTTAGCCCTCATTCAAACCGAAGAGAAGATGAGTTTGGCGGTTCTTTAGAAAAGAGAACCACATTTGCAATGAAACTGATTGATGAAACAATTAAAATAAGAGATAAATATGCAGATAGGAAGTTTATCATAGGTTATCGTTTAAGTCCTGAAGAATACGAAGAACCAGGCATTAGGCTAGATGATACTTTATATTTAGTCAATAAAATCATCAAAAAAGACATCGATTACATTCACCTGTCTTTAAGTTCATATAACCAATCTTCTATTCAAAATAAAGAGGATAAAGAACCGGTCATTAAAAAAATCAAAGGCCTTGTTAAGGATCAAATGACCATTATAGGTGCTGGCCAAATTGATGACTTAGATGCTGCAAAAGATGCTCGTGATTTAGGATTTGACCTATTGGCCATAGGCATGGCCAGTCTGGCAGACCCCCATTATCCAGAACACCTTAAAAAGGGAAAAGAACCTAAGAAATCAATTGATGAAGAATCAATATTGCCCAAACCTCTATTTGAAAGACTCCACCGTTGGAGGGGCATCGAAGATAGGGGCTTTAAAATTAAAGAGCCAAAATAAAATAGTCGTTTACACGACTATTTTTTCTTTGATTAAACTTGCATTTCCACCAACCCAAATGGATTTTATTTCATCTGCATCGGCATGGATGTGGGTAATGATTTCTGATGGTTGGTCCATTTGGTATCCTTGCCTGAATAAGAACTCTTTTTTCTGATCTAAGTGTTTATATAAGTAACATCCAAGTGCACCGTTGGATGTGCCTGTTGCACTTTCTTCATTGATTCCAATCATGGGTGCGAAATTTCTTCCATAAGCATCAATTTGATCATCTAAAGAAAAAGCGTGAATGCCAATGACTTGATACTTGCGAGAAATTTGGATGATTTTTTTATAAATGGGTTTTAATTTTTCTAATGCCGCCATATTTTTTAAAGGCAAAAAGATTTCTCTTAAACCTGTTGAGATGATTTGGGGTTTTAAATGTGGGTGGCATTCAAGGTTTTTAAAACACGTCATCAACTCATCTTGATCAATCCTTGTGTCAAAGACAGGTTTTGATTGTTGCATAAAGACCATTTCACCCGTCACATTTAAACTAAGAATACCAGCTTTGGTTTCTTGCGTGTAGTGACCAACTTGGATGATGTTTAAATCCCTTAATAAATTAAAAGTTGCGATGGTCGCATGCCCACATAAATCAACTTCAAACTTTGGTGTGAAAAATCGGACCTTAAAATCTGCTTTTTTACTTTTTAAAACAAAGGCTGTTTCACTATAACCAATATCTTTGGCAATTTTTTGCATGTCTTGACTTGTTAAATCATCTGCGAACAAATAAACACCTGCTTTATTTCCACCCTTTGGTGTTTTAGGGAATGCTCTTAACCTGTAAAGTTGCTTCATTCGTTTCCACCTCATCAATATTTTACAACTTTTTAAGAAAATAAAAAGGGAATCTAAAAAATTAGCTTAAAAAAGTTTAAGTCCTTTTGAATAAATTTTCTAAAAATTCTCTAAAGGTTAAATTACTGTTCTTAGAATGTGCAATTTCCCTGGCGACTGTTGGTCGCTTGGTTATAAAGCCATCCACATCGGCCCTTACCCCAGTGGTGATAGCATCTTCCGATTCAACGGCCCAAGCATAGGCATTCTTTCCATATTTGTGAATTTGGTTAATGATGTCTGGATGATTTCGTAGAATTGTAATTCTTAAGGCAAAGTGATCGATATAATCACTGGCAATGAGTGAATTAATATTTCCATAAAAAGCCGCAATTAATAAGACTGTTTCTATGTCAGGGTCGGTTTCTTTAAATCTTTGTAATTGGTCTGAATCAAAGGACATGATTTTAATAGAATCACCTAAATTGTATTCTTCGATTAAACGTAAGATTTCAGCTTCAACCAATGGGTCTTTTGTTTTAATATCAAGAAAATATGTTGGATTTCCCTGGATGGTTTCAAAAACTTCTTCAAGCTTAGGGACCTTTTCACCAGCAAATTCTGGTGAAAACCAAGAACCGGCATCATACTGCTCAATAAAATCATAGTCTAAATTATCCACGGTGTTGCCTGCGGTGAAACTAGTGGTTCTATAAAGGGTGCTGTCATGAATGACTATAGGAACATGGTCTTTTGTGCCCCTTATATCAATTTCAATGCCATTAACGCCTTGTTTAGAAGCGAGTTCAATGGCTGCTAAAGTATTTTCTGGTGCGGCATATGATGAACCTCTATGAGCAATAATCTCTTCTTGTTTTAAAAGTTGGAATTGACTGTCAGTTTGTCTAATCTCACCAGTGATTGAGAAAACATTGATTAAAAAAATGATGATAAAGACTAAAATTATTGGCTTAACCAACCACTTGAAATCGGTCTTTAAAACCGATTGATATTGGTGGTGGGCTTTATTTTTTGAAACAATATGGTTTTGTTGATAGTATTTATAAGAAGCAATGGCCACATTTAAGGGAAGCAAAATGGCTGTGAAAATCACACCAATAATCCAATAAGAGGTAAACATTGATGTGATAATGATACCAAAAACAACCTCTTCGCCATGGTATAATTGAACAAATAAACCAATTAGTAGAATGATAAAACCATAAATAATGACCATTAAGGCA
>JBKHBS010000019.1:0-24607 GCA_046542225.1 Candidatus Izemoplasmatales bacterium
ATTCAAGAGAATTTAATTGTAGAGTTATACAACAAATAATATTTAAACGAAGCCGATTAATTTCGGCTTTTTTTTATCTTAAATTAGCAAGCAATCCAATTATTTTTTACTTTAAAAAAAGCCTAACCAATGAATAATTTTTGGTTAGGCTTTTAGTATTTTATGGTTTATTTATTCTTTAATGGTGCATTTGCTAATGTGATGAATTGATCAGGATCTAAAGAAGCACCACCAATTAATGCCCCGTCTATATTTTCTTTGGCAATTAATTCATCAATGTTTGCTGGTTTCACTGAACCACCATATTGGATACGAATACCCTCTGAAACAACTGAACCATATAAGTTTTTAATGGTTGAACGAATAAAGCCACAAGCTTCATCAGCTTGTTCTGCCGTAGCAGTTTTTCCTGTTCCAATGGCCCATATAGGCTCATAAGCAACAACAATATCTTTCATTTCTATGGCTGGTATATCTTTGAAAGCGCCTTTAATTTGTCTTTCTAAGACATCATTCATTTGACCGCTTTCTCTTTCTTCTAATTTTTCTCCAACACATACAATTGGCAATAAATCATTTCTAATAGCAGCTTTAATTTTTTTATTAACGTCTTCATCAGTTTCATTAAAATACTGACGTCGTTCACTGTGTCCAATCAATACATATTCAACATTATATGAACTCAATAAAGGTCCTGATACTTCTCCTGTATATGCACCTTCATCTTCAAAATGAAGGTTTTGAGCACCAATTCTTAATTCTTCACCTTGTCGAGTGATTAAACATCTCATTAATGGGGCTTGAGCAAATATAACTGTGTCCACTTTTTCTTTTTCTGGCATTTTTTCAGAAACTTTTAAAATAAAATATAAAGCTTCATCTCTGGTTTTAAACATCTTCCAGTTACCAGCAATAATTGGTTTTCTCATAAAATCATCCCTTTACTTAATTTATTTATTAACACTCGCAATCAGAACCTTCGCACCCACAATCTACAGAATCATCAATTGATTCTATACCAGGTAATTCTTTACCTTCTAAGAACTGTAAAGAAGCGCCGCCGCCTGTAGAAATATGCGTGAATTTTTCTTTGAAGCCCATTTGGATTGCTGCAGCAGCTGAATCACCACCACCAATAATTGTTCTTGTATCTTCTAAGTTGGCAAGAATCTCACAAATTGCTTTTGTACCCTTGGCAAAATTTTCAAATTCAAATACACCAACAGGTCCATTCCATACAACTGTTTTTGCGCCTTTTAATTCTTTTTTAAACAATTTAATTGTTTTTGGTCCAATATCTAAACCTTCTTCGTTTGCTTTAATATCTTTATAATCAGCATATCTATATGGAGCATCTGCAGAAAAGCCTTCTGCAACAGCAAAATCAACTGGTAAAATAATTTTACCCTTAGCTTGTTCTAATAGACGGCTAGCTAAATCCACCTTATCCATTTCCACAATTGAATTACCGATATTATAGCCTTGCGCCTTCATGAATGTATAAGCCATACCGCCGCCAATTAAAACTTTATCAGCAATATTTAATAAATTCTCTATAACACCTATTTTATCAGACACTTTTGCGCCACCTAAAATAGCAACAAAAGGTCTCTCGGGATTTTCAACAGTTGAACCAATATAGCGAATTTCTTTTTCCATTAAGAATCCAGCAGCGGTTTCTAATCGGCTTGAAATTCCAACATTTGAAGCATGAGACCTATGGGCAGTTCCAAAAGCATCGTTAACGAATATATCGCCTAAATTTGCCCAGTATTCACCCAATTCAGGATCATTCTTAGATTCTTTCTTACCAGTTAGATCTTCGAATCTAGTGTTTTCCATCATAACTATGTCTTTGTCTGACATGTCTTCAATTGCTTTTTCTAGCAATTCGCCTCTAGTTTCTGGAACAAAATTCACTGGTTTATCTAATAATTCACTTAATCTTTCTGCTACAACTTTTAAAGAGTTCTTTTCTAAATCTTCAGGTTTCTTAATCCTACCTAAATGTGATAACAATATCACTTTAGCATTTTCTTCTAACAAATACTCGATGGTTGGTAAAGCTTGAATGATACGATTATCATCTGTAATCTTTCCATCTTGTACTGGCACGTTAAAATCAACTCTCACCAATACCTTTTTTCCATCAACTTGAATATCTTCTAAGGTTTTCTTTTTCATATTATTCCTCCTCTTCAATCACAATCACTATTATACTAAATAATTAATCTTTTTTCCACAATTTGTGATGAATATCATTCAATATTTATAAGTATTTTTATTAATTTGTCATTTGTCTTACTTTTTCAATTTGTCTTATAAAACTCTTATATGAATCAAGATACATACAATGCTTATTTTTAAAATAAATGATAACACCATCATTCATTTTCTTCCACTCTAAGACTTGATAATAATTAATATAAAAAGCTTCATACATCCTGTATGATTTTATACATAAAAATAAATGATTTTCATTTAAAAACAATGGTATTTTGTTCTTAAAACCATAAGTTCTTTTAATTAATTTTTCTCTAGCAGATAAGTTAACAAAATAAGGCGCTAATAAACGATTAAAATACTTTGTAAAAGGTTCATCGAAGACAAACATTTGATGATTCTTTAAAACATGTATTTGATAATCTATAACTTTGATAAAATCAATCATAATCTACCTCAATATAATATTTTATTTTCTTTTTTTTCTCAAAAAAAAAGAAGACGTTTGTCTTCTTTTATGTTTTTATGAATTGCTCAACATCCATAACAAAAATGGTTGCCCCCCCAACTTGGACTTCTACAGGTGTAGAGGAGAATATACCAAACTCACTTGATATTGCATTAGGAACCAATTTAGATCTTTGTTTTGAATATTCTGAAATTAATTCTATACATTCTTCTAAACGTTCATCTTGAACACCAATAATCACAGTTGTATTTCCACTTTTTAAAAATCCGCCTGTTGTGGCTAGCTTTGTAACAAAGAAATCAGACTGAATCAAAGTCTTAGTAACTACATTTGCATCATCATTCGATACAATCGCCATAACTAATTTCATAACAGCCTCCTTTTACATATTTTATCATAAAAGTTTAATTTTGTAATATAATATCTATATTTTTATTTATTCGCTAATAATTGCGGTCATTGGAATGAGAAGAAAGAACAACCAACTCCACTCATAACCATTTAAAAATTGACCGGCAATAAAGAATAATGTAATGGCTAAAAAGACTGAAATACCAACCCATGAAAACTTTTTGTCCTGTCTACTGAAAAGAGCTGTCATAGGAATGATGAAAAAGAATAACCAACTCCAACTGTATCCATCAAATAATTCTCCAGTTAAAACAAATAAGATGACAGCAATAAAAGGTGATAAAGCAACAAAAGGAACTTTTTGTTTATAAACACTCATTGAAAGGATAACCGCTGCCATTGGAACCAATAAGAATATTAACCATAAAGGGTGCCATATGGCATATATCGATCCGAGCAAAACATAGATTAAGGCTAGTAAAATCAAGAAAGACCCATATGTCACTTCTAGTCTTCTATTTCTTACACCATTAATTCTAAAAGATATTAAACCAGAGTAAATGGCAGGAATTCCCATTAAGAACAATAGAAACCAATTGAATTGAAATGGATAAAAATAGTATGATAAAACATATAAGATTGGCCCTAAAATAAATACAGTAAAGGATAAGTATTTATATCTATCTTTTGTATCAAGAATGGCAACCGCTGGAATCAATAAAAACACAACCCAAGTTGGGTGCCAAACATCATAAATAAGCCCTATGGTAAGAAAAACACCCAAAGAAATAAATGGTGTGACTTCTATCAGTGAACTTAATTTGTTGGGACTTCGACTAGACAAAACACCAGTTATAGGTATTAACAAGAAGACCAACCAACCATATTCCCAATAGCCAAAACCAAAGCCTAAAATAAAGAATAAAATGATTGAAATAAAAGGGGACAATGCAACGAGTTTATTACTCTTAACCCTCTTCATAACAATGTTTCTTCTTAGGTGGTCTACAATCTCTTTAGGATTTCCCAAATACATTTCTAGCTCATCTTCTTTAACACCATTATCTATGGCTTCATCAATGGTAAAAGCATAATCATCTAAAATTTCATCAATTTCATCACGATCATAATTCTTTTCTTTTAAATATTAAGTTAACTTCTCTAAATATTCTTTTTTATTCATCATAATCTCCCTTTAAAATTTTATTAACAGAACTTGTGAAATCAAACCATTCTTTGGTTTGTTCAGTTAACTCTTTTTTTCCTTTTTCAGTTAAATCATAATACTTTCTTGGTGCTCCAACTTCACTTTTACCTTTTTCTTGTTGTAAATATCCTTCATTATTCAAACGTCTTAGAATAGGGTAAATTGTATTCTCGTTGACTTCTAAGGTACGCATTCGACTCAAAATTTCAAATGTTGATGATTTTTTAATTTCTATTAACTTCATGATGCATAATTCAACAATGCCTTTTTTCATTTGAGTATTCACTTTTACCACCTCCAAAAATATAATATCATATATTCGTGTAAAACACAATAACTTTTTGTGTAAAACAAAAAAACACACAAATTTCTTTGTGTGTTTTAGTCTTTATCCGATTGAATCGGTCATTTCTAATTTAATTAATTGATTTAATTCAACAGCATATTCCATAGGTAACTCTCTTGCGAAAGGCTCTATAAAGCCCATGACAATCATTTCTTTCGCTTCATCTTCTGTCAGTCCTCGGCTCATTAAATAAAATAATTCCTCGTCACTGACTTTTGAAACTGTAGCCTCATGTTCTATTTGGCCTTTAAAGTTTTTAACAATATTGGTCGGAATGGTGTCTGAAGATGAATCTCTATCCACTAGGATTGTATCACACTCTATGGTTGCTTTGGCATGTTCTGCATTGCCTTCCTGAGAAACAGTACCCCGGTAATTCACCTTACCACCCTTTGTCGCAATGGATTTAGATACAATTTTTGAAGTGGTGTGTTTACCAATGTGAATCATTTTAGCACCTGTGTCTTGGTGCTGGTTTTTACCAGCGAATGCGATGGTAATGGTTGTGCCTTTGGCATAATCACCTTTTAATATACAACTTGGATATTTCATATTAACACCAGAACCAATGTTACCATCAATCCATTCCATATGACCATAGTCTTCAACGATAGACCGTTTTGTAACCAAATTATATATGTTAGTTGACCAGTTTTGGACGGTTGAATACCTACATTTGGCATGTTTTTTAACATAAATTTCTACCACAGCAGCATGTAAAGAGTTTTGTGTGTAAATTGGTGCTGTACAACCTTCAACATAATTTAAAGTCGCTTCATCATCAACAATGATTAAAGTTCTTTCAAATTGACCCATTCTTTCAGAATTTATTCTAAAATATGATTGCAAAGGTTTGTCAATTTGTACACCTTTTGGAATGTAAATGAATGAACCCCCACTCCATACAGCTGTGTTTAAAGCGGCATAGCGATTATCTTTATAAGGGACTGCCTTGGTAAAATAGGATTTAAATAATTCAGGATATTCTTTTAAGGCACTATCTGTATCTAGAAAAATAACCCCTTGGTCATTTAATTCTTTAATTTGACTATGATAAACTGCTTCAGATTCAAACTGGGTTGTTACACCTGATAAGTACTTTTGTTCAGCTTCAGGAATTCCTAGTTTATTAAAAGTTTCTTTAATTTCTTCAGGAACATCCTTCCAGTCTTTTTCAACCTTATCTGAAGGTTTAATATAGTATATAATATCATTAAAATCAATATCCGATAGGTCTGGTCCCCAATGAGGATCTGACATTTCATAGAAAGCTTTTAAAGCATCTAAGCGGACATTAAGCATCCATTCAGGTTCTTTCTTTATTTCTGAAATCTCTCTAACCACCGATTCAGATAAACCTCGCTTGGTTTCTCTAATCGATTTGGTTTCAGTTTTAAATCCATATTTATAATCTTTATTATAATCAAAATTATCTTTTTGACTCATGATACCCCTCTATTCTAAGCTGTCTTTAAAAGCCACCCATGCAATTGATGCACACTTTATACGCGCAGGAAATTTTTTAACACCACTAAAAACAGCAGCTTCTTCTAAATCAACTGATTCATCATAATCTTTATTTGTGACCATATTTAAGTATGCATCTACAATCTTTTTTGCCTCTTCCACAGGTTTTCCAATCACTAACTCAGTCAACACTGAAGCTGAAGCAACAGAGATTGAACAACCAGTCGCTTCTTGCTTTACATCCTTAACAATACCATCTTCTACCAAAACTTGGATGGTAATATCGTCTCCACAAGATGGGTTTTTTATTCTATTTGATTTGTAATCTTGATCATCTACTAGACCTTGATTACGCGGATTCTTATAATGTTCCATGATGATTTCTCTATATAAGTGATCTAAATTACTCATCCTTTCACCTCTAAAATCCTAATTTTTTAAAATAGTCTATGGCTTCTTTTAATGTTTCAATAAATAGGTCCACTTCTTCATAAGTATTGTATAAATAAATTGTACCCCTTAAAGAAGAATGAATACCTAAAAAATCGTGAATAAGTTTTGCACAATGTTGTCCGGCCCTTAAGGCAATGTGTTTCTCAGAAAAGAAAGAAATTGCATCATGAGAAGGCACATTTTTTAAATTAAAGGTAAAAATAAATGTATCCGAATTTTCATTGTATAATTCAATGCCATCAATGTCTTTCAATTTAACCATTAAGTAATCATATAAATCTTTGCAATAATCATATATTTTATCAAAATCAGCCTTTTGTAAATATTCAATGGCAGCTTTCAAACCAATCGCAGATGCAATGGGCATGGTGCCAGCTTCAAATTTAGTGGGTGATTCTTTCCATGTAAATTGTTGTTTCATTACATCAAGTGCCATGTCCCCACCATATTCAATAGGTTCCATTGCTTCAAGCAAATGGCTTTTCCCATATAAAACGCCAATCCCTGTTGGTCCTAACATCTTATGACCAGAAAAAGCATAAAAATCAGCATCTAAGGTTTTCATATCCACTTTCATATGTTGGATGGCTTGTGCCCCATCAACAACGACAAGAGCACCATAACCATGGGCTATGGCAACCATCTCTTCTAAAGGACTTATGTAACCCATCACATTTGAAACATGATTGACCACAACAACTTTGGTCCGGTCATTAATGGCAGCTTCAAAAGCTTCTAGAGTGACTTTACCCTGATTGGTTAAGGGTAAATACTTTATCTTTGCACCAGTCTTATTTGCAACATACTGCCAAGGCAATATTGAAGAATGGTGTTCTAATTCTGAAGTTAGAATTTCATCACCTTCACTTAAATGATTCAAGCCATATGATCTAGCAACCAAATTCAAACTTGAAGTCGTCCCTCTTGTAAAAACAACTTCATTAAAATCCGCATTGATAAATCTCGCCACGGTTTCCCTTGCCTCAAAATATAGTTCAGTTGCTTTTTGGCTTTCATAGTACATGCCTCTATTGATGTTTGAACTTAATTTTTCATTATAAAAAACCACTTGTTCAATAACAGACACAGGTTTCAAACTTGTTGCGGCGCTGTCAAAATAGTGCAACTGATTATTTAATTGTGGAAAATCTTTTTTCCATGGATTTTGTTTCAATAAACTCACCTTCTACATTAATGCACTGATTTTTCTCTTGAGTTGTGATTCTAATGATGTATTATTAATCTTGTTGACAAAAGGATTAATATATCCAGAGATAATTAAACTACGCGCCTCAGTTTCACTTAAGCCACGACTCAATAAATAAAACAATTGGTTTTCATCTATTTGTCCAATGGCAGCCCCATGACTCGCTTTTACATTGTATTCATCAATAAATAAAGTTGGTATAACCTTGATTTCTCCATTTTCGGATAAGATAATACCTTTATTCAACTGATGACAATTTGATAATTCATTACCTTTTTCTATGGTTCCATTCACATAATAATCAAGTTTTGCGCTTTCGTGACTAATCATCCAATTATTGATTTGTGAATAGGTGTTTTTAGATTTATGGTAAACATGTTGGTTCACATATACTTGATCTTCTTTAGATCCAACATTTAATAAGTCGATGTCAAGATTTGACAGTTCATCATTTAAAAATACATTTTCATAAAGATTTAATTGACCATTAAAGGTTAAATTATTTAATAAAATTAAACTACTGTTGTAATCTAAATTAAATCTTCTATTGATATTAATTTTAGTTTTTCTTCTAGAAATATAATTGCTATATAAATTCAGCAATCCTTTCTTTTGAATATCCACATTTATATTTAAGGTAATTTCTTTTGAACTATATGAGATGAGATAGAGTTTGACTTTAGCATTCTCTTCAATAGATATATTTAAGTCATCTTTCGAATAATTATTAAGATATATGAAAACTTCTTCTCCATCACCAAAAATAAAAAAATTGTTTTTATATAGAGCATTTGATTGGTTGATAAATTCTTCATCTGAAAAAGCAATGTAGGCATCATTTTTTTGAATATATTTAGGTATCTTCATTGTTACACCATCGTTTTTGTTGCGCAAGTACCTAGAGAATAAGGCTTGTCATCTTCATCTTCGATACCCAATTCTTTTTTAACCCAATCGTAGCCTTCTTGATCAATTTTTGCAATTAATTCTAAGGAACCTGTTTTAACAATCTTTCCATTAATCATGATATGAACATAATCAGGTATGATGTAATCTAATAATCTTTGATAATGGGTAATTAAAATAAGGCCTAAGTCAGATGATTTTTCTCTTGTGACTTGTTCGCCGACCAATTTCAATGCATCAACATCTAAACCTGAATCGATTTCATCTAGAAAAGCAATCTTTGGAGATAACATCTTCATTTGCAATATTTCATTTCTTTTTTTCTCGCCACCAGAAAATCCTTGGTTTAAGAAACGGTGAGCAAGTCCTTTACCCATTTGCAAATCTTGAGAAGCAGATTCGAATTTAAGGATGAATTTTCCAACCCTTAAATGTTCGTCTTTTTCCATTCTTGTTTGTATGGCTGCTTTAATAAAATCAAAATTGGTGACGCCAGGGACTTCAATAGGGTTTTGCATTCCCAAAAATATTCCAAGTCTTGCACGCTCATCAACAGATTTATCAATAATGCTTTCACCATCAAATAAAATATCTCCAGATTCTACTCTATATTTAGGGTGCCCCATACATACTTGAGCCAAGGTAGATTTACCCGTTCCGTTTGGCCCCATGATTGCATGTGTTTCTCCCCCATTAACTTTTAAATTTATACCTTTTAAAATCATGTTTCCTTCTACAGAAACATACAAATCTCTAAATTCTAGCATCATTTTTATACCTCCAGATTTCCATACATATTCTAACTTATTTTCCTAGTTAATGCAAAATATATGACTGATTTATTTGCCTTTTTTCGCAAGAAAAAAAGAGATTCCAGAGAATCTCTTAATCGTCTACTTTTTCAGCTCCAATAATATCTGGACTGTCTTGGTGTTTTAAGGCAGTAATACCAAGGATTTTTCTAAAAACTGTTAGGAATATAAATGCAAATAATGATAAAATAATTCCTAATGCATAATGGCCCATTCCAAATGACAATCCAATCATAGCGGCTAAGAATAATGTAGATGCTGTTGTAAGACCATAAATACCATTTCTAGTTTTTAAAATCGTACCTGCACCTAAAAAACCAACTCCCGTAATTACCTGTGCAATAACCCTTTGTCTTTGAATTTGAATTTCTATATAAACGCCTGTTGTTTCTTTTAATTCGATGGCAGTAGCAATCGCATCATAATATAAAGCATCCTGTAAAATGGCAATGGCGGTAGCTGCAAAGGCCACCATTAAGTGTGTCGTAATACCTGCAATCTTATGGCGCATTTGTCTTTCTAAACCTATGATTCCAACAAAGAAGGCTGTGAGTACCAGTCTTAATAATATCTCTAATATGCCCGGTCCTTCTGCTAAAAAATTATCTAAAAAACCCATTGTTTCACCTCTTCTTATCTTTTTGTAATTTTTACTTATAATGTAATTAAATATTATATCATTTACTCAAATTATATTCAAGACGATTTTTTTATATGACAAGATAAGGAAAAATATAAGATAAATCTTTCTTTAAAACACAAATAAATGCTAAAGTTAAGACTTTTTCCCGGTCTCATCGGGATTTACGTGAATCATACAATGGATAACATCAGACATCTCTTCCTCAATATGATCATGAATATCCTCAGATATTTGGTGGGCTTCTTCCAAAGATAATTGGCCATCCAAACTAATTTCTAAATCCACATAAATACTCAAACCAAACATCCTTGTTTTAATTTCATCGATAGACCGAACGTTTTTATTTTGATTTACAATTTCCTTAATTTGGGTAATTTGATAATCGTTTGCTGATTCATCAACCACTTGAGATACACCTGTTTTAATGATTTTGAAACCAAGCCTAAAGATGAACAAGGCAATGACCATAGATGCTAAGGGGTCAAGAAAACCAACACCATAAATGGCACCGACAATCCCAATAATTGCTCCAAAACTAACAATGGTATCTGAACGATGGTCCCAAGCTTGAGCCACCAAAGCCTGTGATTTGGCTTTTTTTGCATCTACAATAGTTTTCCTAAATAATAACTCTTTAACAAAAATTGTCAGTAAGGCGATGACCCAAGTATACCACATAGGCTTGGCAATACTGGCATTTTCAAATGCCACATTATAAAACCTTATGCCTGCATCTTTACCCAATTGAAAAGCGGTAATTAATAATGCAAAACCTAAAAAAATTGAAACCATACTATCAAACTTTTCATGGCCATAAGGATGGTTTTCATCCCTTTCTTTCTTTGAAAATTTAGCAGAAATAAAGACAACGATATTTGTAGCAATATCGGCCACAGAATTGACCGCATCTGCCACTAAAACCGCAGAACCTCCAAGCACGCCACCAATTAATTTAGCTACGGCTAAAATAAAATTCATTATGATGGTTAAAAATGTATTTTTTTTAATAATTCCTTCTTCTATTTTCTTCATTCATACACTCCGTAAAAAAAGCGCCGATAAAAGCGCTTTTTTATTTAATTAATAAATTGTGACTCAACTTGGTACTCGTATACTTCTTTTAAGCCTGCAAAGAATTCTGCAATTTCTGCTTCAGTAAAGGTTGAATATTCTGAGTCATCTACAACATTACCTGTTGAAATATGTTCAAGTGTGGCAATATTTAAGATTGCTGATGCATAATAACCATCATGGACATCCTTAACCAACAAATTGAAAACATCTTCTAATCTAGATGGCATATCAACTTGTTCAATGCCATATATTTCATCCAAGTTAATCACTGGATTGGCAATCTCATAAATCCTATAATTTACATACACTTCTAATTGTGAAAGACTAACTCTTGTAGAATCGTTATTTAATTCTTCTGGATAATTATATTCTGTATCAGCAGGAACTGTAAATTCAGCTGAAGGCATTTCAAAATTATCGCCTTTTTCAGCTTTAATTAAATGAAGGCCATACGATGATTCGACCAATTGACTGTAAATGAAATCTTCATCAATATTTTCTTCTAACTGATAATCTTGATAAAGGTCTATCAATCCTTCAACAAAACTTTCTTCATAATTTTGGAAAGAATTCATATATGTTAATGAACCTTCAGAAGATAAGTTTTCTGTCAAAACTTTTATATCATTTTGCTTATATACGCCCCAGACAGGGTCTTCTTTTGATGCATCTCTATAGGCCGTAACAAAGGCCGATAAATCATCTTCATTAGTATCAAGATAATTAAGAATGTCATTACGGAAGTTTGTAATCAAGGTATCGAATGCTGGTTGATCATCTAAATCTTCATAAAAATCTTCATAATTATCAGGATCTCCATCATTGTTTTCATCAACAAAGATTAAAATATGTCTAGCATCTAATGAGAAATAATTATCATAGAAATTATTGATATGAGACATCATCTCATTCAAAATATCAGTTTCATTCTCCTTAATGTAGTCATAGATGAACAAAGGTTCAAGGGTACGTTTAATATAACTATTCATCATTTCTACATCGTTTTGTACACCATAAGCCAAGTATAGGTAATCTTCGAAACTATAGTATTCAGCATATCCACTTTGCATAAATCCTTGTTCTAGTTCAGCGAATTTAGCCAAATGTTCATTCATCGCTGCAGAATTATTTTGTGTATAATCTGTTTCACAATTGCCTTCATCATCACAATAAACATCATCAAAATGTTCAGCTTTCAAAACTTTTAATTGCGACGCATGAATTAAATATAATGGCGCTTTTTTCTCTAATGCAAATTTCATTAAGTCCTTTACAAAGATATCTGTATCATTGTAACTAGCGATTAAGTGATCAGATTTCATTAAACTAACATTTTCCATTTCATCAGGAACAACATTTTCATAATCTAATTTTAAATAATAATCGTAGATTTCCAAGCCATGGTTTTCTCTCATGGTCTTTAGTCTTCTATTGACAAATGAACCATCATTTAAGTTTTTATCGACTAACTCTTGACGAATCTCATCATATAAATCATCACCAATGATTGTTTTTAGATCGCCTTCGTCACCATCGAATTCTGATAAATCATGATAATCTCTATCTAAGTTCATGACTAAATAATAGTCGTTTTCATTTCGAATCGATACTTCATATGGTTTGTATGTATAATAAGCAGACTCAGGGTCATCACTCAATGTCGATAAACTTGTAAACATCAAATTTCCTAATTTTGTATTAATACTTTGCAAATCTTCATATTGGTAAGACAAATCTTCATTGGCCAATAGGTCTTCTAAACTTGCAGATTCATCAAGAAAGCCTTTTTGTGAACCGTATTCTTCATTATAAAATTCAATGAAGAATGATAATAATTCATCATTGGTTAGGGTTCTTGTGTTGTCTTCAGTGAGTCGATAACTTGGCAATTCTTCCAAAGGTGTTGTGCCTGTGTATAATCTTAAAGCACCATCGAATTCCACTAAATTATTATCTAAAAGGACTTGATTCGCCTCAGATTTAGCATCATAACGAATCATAATCGCATGAACCTCTCCGTATTTTCTCTTGATATATTCATTTGCAACATCTTCAGCATCAAGGTAAATATTGTTATCCTCTATATCAGGATTTGTTAATAAATCTTTTACATATAAGTCTCTAGCAACAATCAACTCTAAGTATGGTACATCGTTGTCTGCAAAACCTAAAATATACATACCATTTTCGTATGCTTTTTCCATTTTAGTTTTTTGTTTTTCATCAATGTCATCAAGTTCTTCTTGGTCAGTTGTTCCATATGTTAACTTAATTCGCTTTTCTTCAACTTGTTCACTTGTAACTAATTGAAGAAAATCTTTTAATAACTCTTGATCAATCATTGTTAACAATTGATCAATACCATCATTCACTTTAATAGAACGGTATAAATCCTCATAAGTGATTTCGTATCCATTACCTTCATAATAAACACTTTCCATATCAAATGAATGGTTGATGTTATCTTCTGTAGTTGGTTCTTCCGTTGAATTTTCAGCACAAGAAATGACTGACAATCCAGCTAAAACCATGATTGCTAATATCCATATTTTTTTACTTATTTTTAGCATATATTTAATAAACTCCTTTTCAGTCTTGTGTCTTATCTATTATACAACAAAATGCCTATAATTGAAAATACTTTTCGTTAAGAAAGCCCCTAAATTTGTTAAGCAAAAGTTAACCAAACCTAAGGGGCTTATTTTATTGTATATTTAAAGGCTATTCAATCACTTCTGAGTAATCCATAGACGCCATACGTTTGTATGATGCCCATCTGCGTTTTGCATCTACGATATTTTGATGAAGCAATCTTTCAGCAGCTTCTGGATCCGTTTTAACCAATTGTTGATAACGGTTTTCGCTCAACAAGAAGTCATGATATTTTTCCCATTTAGGTTCTTTAGAATCGATTTGAAGTGGGTTTTCTCCTTTTTCAATTCGACGCGGGTCATATCTAAGTGTTGGCCAGTAGCCACATTCAGTCGCTAATTTTGTTTGTTGGTGAGATGTTCCTAAACCACCTTCAATACCATGAGCAATACATGGAGAATAAGCGATTACAACTGATGGTCCTGGATATTCCTCAGCTTCTTTTAATGCTTTAGTCACTTGAGTTGCGTTGGCACCAATACTGATATAAGCAACATATACTGATTCATAAGTCATTGCTAATGCAGCAAGGTCTTTTTTCTTACCAGGTTTACCTGAAGCAGTAAACTTGGCAATTGAGCCAGAACGTGCAGCTTTCGATGATTGGCCACCAGTATTTGAATAAACTTCTGTATCTAAAACTAAGATGTTAACATCTTCATCATTGGCAATTACATGGTCTAATCCGCCATAACCGATGTCATAAGCCCATCCGTCACCACCGATAATCCAATTCGTTTGTCTAACAAAGTGATCTTTTACTTCTAACAATTCATCAGCAAAATCTGATTTAGATTTTTCTAATAACGGAATGATTTTTCTAGATAATTCAACGGTTTTATCACCGTTTTCTCTATTTTCAATCCATTCTTTGAATAATTCTTGTAAATCATCTTCAAATGTTTCCATATTGTCAAAGATAATTGATTGCATTCTATCACGAATTGTATTAAGGGCAATTTTCATACCAAATCCATATTCTGCGTTATCTTCAAATAATGAGTTTGCCCAAGCAGGTCCCCTACCTTCACTATTTGTTGTGTAAGGGGTTGATGGGAATGAAGCTCCATAAATTGAAGAACAACCTGTTGCATTTGCGATGACCATTCTTTCTCCAAATAACTGAGTCACAAGGCGAACATAAGGTGTTTCACCGCAACCTGCACAAGCACCAGAGAATTCAAACAGTGGTTGATTGAATACAGCGTTTTTATAAGTATTTCTACCAACTAAGTCACCTTTGTAAGGGACTTCGTTGTATAAGTAATCAGCTAAAACGTGTTGTTTGTCTTCAATATTTTCCTCTAATTTAGACATTTCAAGTGCTTTAGTTGGTGCAGGACATGTATTGACACAAACCATACATCCAGTACAATCAAGAACAGATACTTGGATACGGTATTTCATACCCTCTAAACCTTTACCTCTAGCATCTAACCATTCTTTTTCAACAGGTGCATTTTCAACTTCTTCTTCTGTTGCTAGAATGGCTCTAATACATGCATGTGGACATGCATAAGCACATTGGTTACATTGGATACAATTATCACTTATCCAAGTTGAAACAACATCTGCAACACCACGTTTTTCATAGCGTGCTGTTCCGCTAGGGATTTGTCCATCTTCAATACCTTCAAATGCTGATACAGGTAAATCGTATCCATTGATGGCATTGACAGGATCGGCAATGTTTTTAACAAAATCAGGTCTATCTTCAGCTTTATCTTCTTTAACTTCTAAGTCTTTCCATTCAGCTTTGACTTCTACTTCAACCAATTCATCTGCGCCTAAATCTACAGCTTTATAATTCATATCAACGATGTCTTCACCTTTGCTAGCAAATGATTTTTTCGCATATGATTTCATCGCTTCTTGAGCAGTTTCGAATTTCATGATTTGTTGGTTTAATTTAAAGAATGCTGATTGCATAATTGTTGAAACTAGTTTTTCACTACCAATTTCTCTAGCTAATTTATAAGCGTCAATGATGTATAGTTTAACATCTCTTTCAGCGATAAGTTTTAACATTTTATTTGGTAATAATTCTTCAATCTCATCAGCTGATTTATGGGTAGCCAATAAGAATGTTCCGCCTTTACGGATACCTTTGATTAAATCAAATCTGCTTACATAAGCCTCTTGTGAACAAGAAACAAAATGTGGGTGGTTTACTAAATAAGTTGAACGAATTGGGTTTTTACCAAAACGCAAGTGCATTCTTGTAACCCCACCAGATTTTTTAGAATCATATGATGCATAAGCTTGACCATAAAGATCAGAATAATCTCCAATAATTTTAGAAATATTTTTAACAGCACCAACCGTACCATCACTACCTAAACCAAAGAACAGTAGTTCAGTTGTGTCTTTATCAACTGTATCAATATGGTCTTCTAAATCAAGAGAAGAATGATTCACATCATCAACGATACCGATGGTAAAGTTATCTTTCATATCTGTTTCTAAGTTCTTGTAAACTGATAAAATTTGATCTGGAGTTGTATCTTTACTTGATAATCCATAACGTCCACCAACGATTGCTGGTTGTTTTTCACGATTATAGAAAATTGATTTTATATCAACAAACAATGGTTCACCAGCTGATCCTGGCTCTTTAGTTCTGTCTAATACAGCAATTTTTTCTACTGTGCTTGGTAAAACATTAAAGAAATACTTACTTGAGAATGGACGATATAAATGAACTGATATTAAACCAACTTTTTCTCCGTTTTCATTCATATTGTCAACAACTTCTTTAATGGTTTCAGTCACTGAACCCATGGCTACAATAATACGAGTTGCTTTTGGATCTCCGTAATAAACAAAAGGTTTGTACTCTCTACCAGTTTCTTTAGAAATTTCTTCCATATAATCATTGACGATGTCAGGAATTGGTTGATAATACTTTTCTTGAATTTCTTTTGCCTGGAAATATACATCATCATTTTGTGCAGTTCCCATTATTTTAGGGTTAGCAGAATTTAGTCCTCTTTGACGGAATTTTTTAACGGCTTCACGATCTAACAAACGATCATAAACATCATAATCCATCACTTCGACTTTATTTACTTCATGTGATGTCCTAAAGCCATCAAAGAAATGCATAAATGGAATGCTAGATTTAATTGCAGCTAAATGTGCAACCCCACCTAAATCCATTGTTTCTTGTACAGAACCTGATGCGATCATACAGAATCCTGTTTGTCTGGTTGCGTAAATATCTTGATGATCACCAAATATAGATAAAGCGTGAGCAGCAATAGAACGCGCCGCAACATGCATAACACCTGGTAATAACTCACCAGCGATTTTATACATATTTGGAATTTTTAATAGTAATCCTTGTGAAGCTGTAAATGTAGTTGTTAAGGCTCCTGCCATTAATGAACCATGAACAGTTGCTGCTGCACCTGCTTCTGATTGCATTTCAACAACTTTAACCGGCATACCGAAAAGATTTTTCTTGCCTTGTGCCGCCCAATTATCCACATGTTCTGGAATTGGTGAAGATGGTGTAATTGGGTAGATACCAGCTACTTCAGTAAAAGCGTAAGACGTATAAGCCGCCGCTTGGTTACCGTCCATAGACTGGAATACTTTCTTTTTAGACATATTGACCTCCTATATTAATTATTTAAACTTATCTAAATTTCATACATAGTTATTATAACGCATAACACTTGTAATGACAATGCAATTTTAAGGAAAAATCCAATATAAAACAAAGGATAAAGAATATTTAGTAAAAAATAAAATCACTAAATGATGATTTCATTTAGTGACATATGTTGTTTGGCTATAATCAACTGATATTGCTCTAATACATGATTTTTTGTCTTAAAACAAATACCATAAGTTTCTCTTGCGACCATTGGCATATTACAATCTTCAGACAAATGAGCCAAGATAATAAACTTTGTATTTTTACCGACAATACCAGTCATCATATTTGCGCTATCTTCATTAGACAAATGACCTTGGTCATCCAAAATTCGTCTTTTCAAAAGCCAAGGACGCTCACTTTCAAGTAACATTTCTGATTCATAATTGCTTTCCACCATATAAGCAGTCGCATTCTTAATTAAATCGTATTTTCTTAAAGGAAAATAACCTGTATCTGTCATATAGACAAAAGAGATATCGCCTTCAATAAACTTAAAGCCCATTGGCTCTAAGGCATCATGGTAAGTATTAAAAGGAATTAACTTAAATTCACCGAAATCATAGTTTTCTTCATCTCTTAGAAAATGAATTAATGAAGGATCAATGGGTCCTGTATATCTTTTATCCAAGCCTCTAAAGGTACCTTCACTTGCATACATTGGAACTTGGTGATTATTTAATAGAACCCGCAAACCACTTGTATGGTCCCTATGCTCATGGGTAATAAAAATCCCTGATAAGCCATCAATTGTTTTTCCTTGTTGCTCTAACCTAAGTTTTAATTGACGATAAGTTATTCCACAATCAATTAAGTATTTTTTTTGATTAAATTCTAATAAACTGGCATTCCCTTTGGAGCCACTTGCTAGCACTGTTAGTTTCATGTCTTATCCTTTTCTTTTTTAAGTTTTTCTTTTGCAGCTTCTACCATTTCTTCTTTCGTTTTCATTTGTTTCTTTTCTTGAATCATTTTCGTGATATTAATGATTTCAAAAAAAGCAATTGCTGCGAAAATAATAATGATGATTAAAAATATCACATTCATCCTATCAGTAAACAGTCTATCATAAATTTGTCCAAAAAAGCTGAATTTTGTTCCAGTATATTTTCCAACGATTTGACTTTCTTCAATATCCTTTTCCCACTCAGCAATACTAGTGTTGTTATCACCCATAGTTGTATAGGTATTATCACTTTCATCAACACTGACAATTCTATGTGTAATAATCACTTGTTGGTTTTGCAAGGTTGTTTTAAAAGAAATGACATCACCAACTTGTAAATCTTCATAAGCTTGATCAACAATGATGATATCATTAGTCATGATTGCATCTTCCATTGAGTCTGTCTTTATATGTAAAAAAGAACGGTTAAAAACACTTGGCACTTCATTATTGGCAAGTGAGTATCCCAGTTGCAAAATTAATAAAATGGCAAGCGTGAATATTAATAAAGGTATAAATGATAATATTTTTTTTAAATTTTTATTCATGAAATCACTCTATTCTTGAGGTTGACCAGTCACAAAATTATAGTTGGTTAACTCTACCCAATTGACATAATCACTTTGTTTGACTTGTATCACAACATTAATACGGATTAATACCTCAGCATATTGATTGCTGACAAAATGCCCATCATAAAACAAAGAATCTATAACTGGAAGCGTGGTCACATCAAGAGGACTGGTTTGATCTGGATAATACCAATAGTAATCATCTCCATAAACAAAAGGACTATTAAAGTTAACTTCAATATGTTCATTGTCATCACCTGTATAAAAGAAGTTTTCTATTACAACATCATCCTCTACTTTTGTATAGGTAATCATGACTCTCATTTGTGTATCAATGGTCGATTGATCCGTAACAACAATCGCTTCATTGATTAATTCTTTACCCGGATAAATTGGTATTGTTGATTCAATAAAACTCCCTGATGTTGTAAAATCAAGTTCCCCTACAGATATATTTCCCGGTGGGAGATTAAGGGAAAAATTAATCCAAGCAAAAACAGAGCCAACAGACACTGTGATTGCTAATATTAAAATCATAAAAGCTTTTTTCAATTTAAAATTTGTCACGAGGCATCATCCCCCGAATCTAAGGCAATATAGATATCAGAAATATCCACACCTAAACTTTGATATTCATTGCCAATATCATTATCTACAGTAAACTGCAAATAAACAGTCACGGTGGCTAAAGGTCCAATGGTAAAAACATCACTGACCGATAGTTTGGCAGTCTCATGATTGATTTGACCAATCAGAAGGTCTGATAATAATTGTTGGTTAATGATGGTTTCTGAATGTACTTCAGAAGTTAAAAAGATTGCATCTTTTAAGGTATATTCACTTGTTGAAGGCGTACCATCAGCATTGATATCATTAAAACCTATAAAGAAAACTTCGGCATTGATGGTTCTGTCTTGAAGATTTGAAATATTGATTTGATAATATAAGGTCTGTCCTGGCATCAAAGCTTCAAAAGAAATATCTTCAACCAACTCATAGTCTAAGTCATCATCAGACTCATATAACTCATAATGAATATCATAATTATCGATCGATGAACCAAGCCATGGAATTTCAACAAATTCAGACACAGTAAACCATGCAAAAGAGGCAACTATAAATAAAATCACGGACCCTATTAATGCCATGAATGACAAATACAGTCTTTTCATTTTATAATCACCTCTCTAGTTTATTTGTTTTTCTTGTTTTTTTTCTTTCTCATTCTTGCTTTTTTTGCGTCATCCAATATCTTTTGACATTCAGCTATTTTTTGTTTCTTCATAAGTTCTTCTCGTGCTTTTATTTCTATAGCCGATAATTCTTCTAAACGAAGCCTTTCTTCCTCAGCTCTCTTAGCCGCCTTAATGGCTTCTTTTTTCTCCCTTAGTTGTGCTTTATAATCATTCAATTTTTCAATTGCAGCTGATTTCATTTGTCTGAAATCATTATTTTTTTCTCGCTTGGCTTTTTCAATGTCCCTGTAGTAATCAAGGATTGTCGTTTGAACGTCTATTTTTTCTTCTATCGTTTTTAATCTCTCTGGATTAAATTGGTGATTCAAGAAATTAACAAAAGCGTTATCGGCAATGTCTTGTAAGTTTTCATAAACCTTGCGTATGGAAACTTCTTTAGAAGCCCCTGATTCTAATAAAGACTTATAATCTTCTTCACTATGAGCGCGCATTTGTTCTAAAAAATATTGGTTTATATGATGGTCTTCTATTACATAGGAGCCTGCTTCTAAGTATTTTTCAGTATCTATATATTCTAAAACTTTTGCTTTCTTTTCCCGGTAATAATTAAAAGGTATGCCCTTAACCAAACCGATGTCTTTTTCTTGTCTATCGACCATGGAGGCATACATGACCATCATAGAATTTTTAATATTCTTGATATTCTCTTCATCTTCTAAGAGATTTCTATCAAATCCATCGACTTCAAAATCGATTTTGTCAACTCTTTCTAAGTTAATCCATAAATCATAACATTGCTTAAAGTCAACATTCTTCATTAAAATATTGGTTTTCATGATGGGTGGTTTAACTTCCAAATACCCTGACATCTCTTTCATGAATCTTGATAACATTAAGTTTCCAATACTTTTCCTAACTTCGGTGATTCTATCTAGCAATTTATGATTTAAAGACGCAATAGAATCATCCTCAACTTTTTTTCGAATGCTTAAATTGATGTCATAATCTATTTCAGTCTTGTGCCAATCCATTTTAGATTTAATCTTTAAAGAATGGACATAATCACTATGCATTTGTTCAACAATAATCTTACTTCTATAACCTAAATATAAGTGTAACTTTCTAATTAAAGTCATTAAAAATCTATTTTCATAAATATCAATTGAAGAGTCCTGCCTAGAAGTTAAGACCTTTGAGGGTGTCACATCACCATTTTGATTAATTTCTCTAATAAACTGTGTGTTTGCGGCAAGGTGTTTAATGGTATCAGTATCTGTCTTTTTAGCTCTTTCAACTGGCAATACTTCTTGAAACTTTTTTAAAGTTTCTCTAGGATATCTAGTGATTTTAATAATCACAGGAATAATATCTTCAATATCATCAAGCCATTTATCATCAAATAATCTTCGTTCTAATTTTTCCCGATGATACATTTCATTGTCTGAACCATCGATTAGATTGATAAACTGTTTTGCGAACTCATCACTTCTATTAACACCACTAAAAGTTGTTTTTAATTTTTTATAATAACGCTTAGCAGTTCCATCTTTCATTTAATCACCTAAACCATTTTTCTTAAGTCACTAATAAACTGAATCGATTCCTCAAAATTTCCTCTTCCGAAGAGTTTTCTAATAAAGGCAATGAGCTCATCAATTTCGTCTTGTAAAAATGCTAAATTTAAACTCTCAAATTTACGCAAAACCTTATTTGTAAAAATATAGTCTAAGCCATCTACTTCAGTTCCCCCACAAGCAACGTAGACAGGAACAAACCTAAATACTTGCTTCATGATTCTGTTACCAAAAGATACTTTGAATGTTTCCCTTACAAACTTATCTAATTGAGAGAATTTATTTAAAAGGTCTTCATTAATTGGATTATTTTCGACTGCTTCATCAAATAATTGATCTAAGTATTCAAATGACATATGAGCAGGTTCAGTATCTGGTGCATTTATCGGTGTTGCTTTATTATTGAATTCCAAAGCAATCGCTCTATCATAAACCTTATCTGTAATGGTATATGTTGAATCATCTTTATTGGCGGTCCCAACAAACCAAACATTTTGAGGCACAGTAATTTTACCTTCAACGACATGGACTGGATCTCCTGATTTACTTTCAGCAACCAAATCAATTTTCCATTCAGATGGATCTGGCATTTCTAAGATTGATAAGAATTCAGCAAAATAATATTCCACACGGGCAAGGTTAAACTCATCCAATACAATAAAGTTAACATCTTCTCTATAAATGGTTTCATAAAGAGATTTCAAAAAATCAGTTTCATTAAACCTTTTTGTAAATTCATTTAAATAACCAACAATCTCAGCCCTGTCTCTCCAAGAAGGTTGAACAGAAATAATATGTGCGTTATTTTCAAAGAACTTAGACATTGCATAAGGTAAGGATGTTTTACCTGTACCAGAAATACCTTCTAAAATAACAATCTTAGAAGAGGCAAGTCCAGCAAAGAACAATGAAATGATTCTTTTTGTATAATATAATTTTAATCGTGATGCAGAAAAATTAACAAATTTATCAACCGTTTCCGGTAAGGTTAACTTGTCTTTTTCTTCCATATGTATCTCAGTATCAACACCGGCATATTTTCTGTCTACATCAATAAGTTTCACAAAACGAGAATCAGATGATCCGCGTTGACTTTTTCCAGTGCCTTGATTTTTACTAGAGCCCGTAGATCCATTTTTTCTTCCATCCGTCACAAAGACATTGGTTGGAGAAGATTCAACAACTTGTTGACCACCGTGTGAATAAGCTTGTCCACTCACGCCAGCTTGTGAAGCATTGACACCTAGTTGCGATACCTTCATTGCCATAATTGAATTTTTCTCATCAACAAGATCGATGACACGATCATTCAAATCAGCAATTTCTTCAATTAATTCTTCTTTTTCTATTTCTATTTTTCTAAAAGATATAAACTTACGTAACCATAAAAAGATTCTGATAAGAAAAAAGACTATCAATGAAAGATTCAAGATGAATGTAAGAACAACCATAATCCACGATATAATCGTAAAATTAACCGATTCTTCCATTAAAACATCCCAATAATCCATGATATTATCAAAAAACTTTTTAATGATTCCGTTCCATAGCACACTCTCAAAGAAAAATACAATATGTCGCCATAACACTTCAAAAAGTCTTACATAATATCTAGAAAATTCATTCATTAGATAGCCCCCAAATTAGATAGTACAAATTACTTATCGTCATCCTCATTTGGTTTAGATTCTTTTTCTAATTGCCTTTTCGCTTCTTCTAAAGCATCTTCTTGCATTTTAACTCTATCAGCAGTTTGTTTTTTATAATTATAATCTGAATAGATTTTAACAAACCGAATGACTTCATATACTAAGAAAGCCAATGCAGGAATAACAATTAATAAAAAGAAACCTAAACTTGATTTTAAGAAAGTTGTTATTCCATCAACAAATCCACCAAAATTAGACCACGAATTTCCTGTCCACACACCTGATATATCTTCTTCAAACACACCGTATCTATCATCAGCTGATGTATTATCTCCAGAAGTAATGAAATAATACCTATCACCAACAATTGATGGCTCTTCAACAATTCTATGCGTATTATAATATTCAACGGTTCCTTCATCAGTGATCTCGAAAGTTTTGTATGTGATAACATCGCCTATTTCCAAATCAGCAGGATCAAAATTTCTTCTTATAAAAATTAAATCCCCCTCTTCAAATTCAGGTTTCATAGAATCAGATTGTACTGCCAATGATGTAATACCTAAAAATGAAAATTGATTTTCATCTTTCTTTGAAAATAAAGCGAACATTGCGTAAATAAATACAATAGCCAAAACCACATAAAATGCAATATTCAATACCTTTTTTAAAGTTTGTTTTTCTTTCACTACATTCTCCATTATTTCTCTCCTCATTCAAACATATCTATACTTTTACATTATATAGCAAAAGACTGAATATTTCATCACTAAATTTAGATTTCATAGAAAAAAACCATAAATATGTCTCTTTTATACATTTTTTAACCAAATTATGGCGCTAATACCATAATTTAACAAAACTTAGGGAGGGGCCCTAAGTTTTGTTAGTATAACTTTTTAAACCATTATTCACTATCTAAATAATTATTAATTATTAATCATTTGTTCCAAATGAGAATCCTAAAGTAAGGTCAAATGTTGCATTAACAACAGCGTTTGTTGCTTGAGAATCAAAACCTTCAATATAGATTCTTACAGTTACTAGAGTTGGAACACCTGGTACTATATCATAAATGTCTGTAGTGTTTGCATTTTCAGTAAGTTGTAATACTCTTTCATATCCTATTACTGTGTTCACTAATTCACCGAACTCATCGGTCATAGGTACAAAAGGATCATTTGTATTTTCATCTGTAT
>JBKHBS010000056.1:0-4705 GCA_046542225.1 Candidatus Izemoplasmatales bacterium
CAAAGAGAAGACAATTTGTCTTCTCTTTTTTCTTATTTACTTATTTATACATGATGAATATCTGTGTTTTGTGATATTTCATTTGAAATGGTCATTAAATCATTTGCACACAAATCATGAATGTTTTTAATACCATGAGATCTAGAAAGAATTTCTAGTTCTTTTGCCATAGTTTTAAAGTAATTTTCAAGTTTTTTCGCGGATTCATCAACGTCTAATAAAGCACGTAAATGTTCATCTTGTGTTGCAATGCCTACAGGACATTTTCCTGTATGACAGACTCTAGATTGCATACAGCCTATACCAATTAAAGAAGCAGTTGCTAGTGCGATGGCATCTGCACCTAAGGCTAAACCTTTTGCAATGTCAGTGCTGTCTCTAAAACCACCTGTAGCACAAAGGGTGACTTCAGATCCTACTTTATCAAGATAGATTCTTGCTCTTCTAATGGCATATATTGCCGGTATACCGACTGAGTCCTTTAGAAATTTAGGGGATGAACCTGTTGCGCCACCACGACAATCTATGGTAATAAAGTCAGGTTTTGCTGATAGAGCTGCTTTTAAGTCTTCTTCTAAGTAACCTGTAGCAATCTTAATACCAACTGGTTTGCCGTCGATAATTTTTCTAATTTGTTGGACTCTTTTGCTTAAGTCATCTAATGAGTCCATACTATGGAGCCTATTAGGTGCTTCAGAATCTTCGTTTTCATTTAAGCCTCTGGTTTTTGCAATTTCTTTTGTTACTTTTTTAGCTGGTAAATGACCACCAAGACCAGGTTTTACACCTTGTCCGATTTTAATTTCAACTGCCGCAGCTTTTTTCATGGCTTCTTCATTATAAGTAAATTCAGCTGTGCCCTGTTCATAAATATAGTATTTGGCATTCTCAAAGGATTCTTCTACCATACCACCTTCGCCTGAACACATGGCGGTGTTAGAAGCAGCAGAGCCTTTTGCTAAAGCAATTTTGGCTTCTTTTGAAATGGCACCAAATGACATATGGGAAACATAGTATGGCAAGCCTAGTTTTAAAGGTTTTTTGGCTGTTTTACCAATGACTGTTTCTAAATTAATTTGGACATCTTTATTGAGTGGCATTCTATCTAATTGGGCTGCTTTAAAAAGTAGATATTTAAAATCTGGAAAGAGTTCCAAGGTACGCATGGATGCATATTCAATCTGTCCATCATTTGCTAAAGATTTGATGTAATCAAATTTATTATCATAAGGGACTTTGGTATTTTCTTTAAAAATGCGTTCTTTTTTTGAAGCCAATCCATTGTCTTTGAATTTTTCATACCAATGCGACCCGTCACAAAAAGGTTTATTTTTTGATTCACCACACCGACATAAGGCATAGTGTTCTTGAGATTGGGGTTGGTCATCGTCATTAAGTTTTATAAAGCCTCTGACTCTATAATGACCATCTTCAGTGATTTCTAATTCTGGGTCTTTGTGATAAGCGTTATATAATACACCATCTATTTTATAACTAAGTGCCCCAGAAGGACATTTTTCTATGGTTTCAATGATTTCTTTTTTGCTGGCACCATTAGGATCAATCCAAGGGTCTTTGTCCATATTAAAAACCTTTGGTAGTCCATCCGTACAATAGCCAGCATGGGAACAGATGCCCCGATCATCGTGAATGGTCACTTCCTTACCTTCATAGGTTTTTTCATTTCGAGGAACACGATCTTCCTCTTTTTCATCAGTAAAACCAATTTTTCCATGGGTCCCATCACAGTAGGGTTTGCTTTTTGATTGACCACACCGACACAATGAAATGGCTCTTGCGTCTATTTTTGTTTTTCTTTTGGTAGACTGAGTAAGGTCTGATAAATTCTCGATTACCAAAGGTCCGTTTTTAACGGTCGAGATAATCGGTTTTTTCTTTGACATACATGCCTCCTTTTATTTTTTCATTCTTTCATATAAAACATTGACATCGACTTCCTCATTTAAAACACGTTCATAAAAATCGGCAATAGATTTCTTATCCAAGGTGGCTTGAAACCCTTTAATGCCTAAAAATTCTTTGACAAAATCATTTTTAGGTTTAAAAACCAAATCTTCTTTTGTTCCGATTTGAATGATTTTGCCTTTGTTCATTAAAATGATTGTTGAACCGAGTTTAAAAGCTTCTTGAATGTCATGGGTGACAAAAAGAATGGTTTTCTTAAGTTTTTTTTGTAATTCAACGATTTCATCTTGTAAGGTGGTTCTTGCAATTTCATCAACAGCACCAAAGGGTTCATCCATAAGAATGATATCTGGGTCTGCAGCTAATGCCCTTGCAACACCGACTCTTTGTTGTTGGCCGCCACTTAGTTCTCTAGGATAGCGGTTTAACAAATCTTTAGATAAACCTACAAGTTCAATTAATTCTTCGGCTTTACCTTTTCTTAAGGATTTATCAGAATTGGTGATATCAAGTACATAAGTGATGTTTTTTTCAACAGTTAGATGGGGCATTAAACCTATTTGTTGAATGACATAACCAATACTACGTCTTAATTTTATTTTATCCCATTCAGCTAAATTTTTATCGTTAAAATAGATATCCCCTTTATCATATGGAATCATTTTATTAACCATTTTTAAAAGGGTTGTTTTTCCACAACCAGATGGACCAAGGATGGTCACAAATTCTTCTTTTGGAATTTCAAAACTTAAGTCATCTATCACATAGTCTCCCTCGTTGTATGCTTTGGAAACATGCTTAAACTCAATAAAGGCCATTACATTAAACCTTTTTCTTCTAGAAACTCTCTAGCAACATCTTGGGGATCTTGGTTTTCTATATCGACTAAATAGTTCATTCTTGTCATGTCTTCATCGCTAATTTCGCCTTCTAACATGGCGAGTATTTCATTAAGTATTGGATATTCGTCTAAAATTTCTTGTCTAACAAGGGTTGCGGCATGATATGAAGGGAAGAAGTTTTGATCGTCTTCTAAAACGGTTAAATTAAATTCTTCAAGTCTACCGTCTGTAGAAAAAATATTAATAACATCTACAGAGCCACTAGAAATGGCTTGGTATTTTAAACCAATATCAAGTTCGGTTGTATTTTCAAAATTAAATCCATAAGTTTCTTCAAGTCCTGGGTAGCCATCTTCTCTTTCATAGAAGTCATATTCGGCACCAAGAGTTAGATTTGGACTTTCGTCAGCCAACTCAGTATAGGTTGAAATATCTAAGCTTTCAGCCATACTTTCTTCCATGGCAAGACCATATGTATTGTTAAAGCCATAGAGTCCAGACCATACAATATTGAAATCTTCTTGATAAGCAGTTTTGACTTCTTGGTAAAGTTCTGTTGGATCAGAAATGAGTTCTTCCTCTAAAACAAATAACCAACCTGTACCTGTGTATTCTGGATACATATCGATTGAACCACTCACCATACCTGGATGGATGTTTGAAGTTCCACCGCCAATACCTAGTTTTTGTTCAACTTGTAAATCTGAGTTGTCTTCAATTAAGTAGGTGAGCATATGAACAATGATGTATTGTTCTGTCATGGGTTTACTTGCAATGACGACTTTGTCTTGTTGGTTGTCACCACAAGCAATTAATAATCCAGATGATACAAATAACATAATCACTAAAATTAGTTTCTTCATAAATTATCCTCCATTATATTTTTTTATTTTGTCGTTCCTAATACACGTAATTTAACCTTTTTTTCAAAAACCTCTAATATTAAATCAGTAACAATTGCTAAAAGTGCAACCAGTAAACTACCAGCAAAAGTCATTTCTGGGAAGTATGTTGTGATGCCTCGCCATATGGCAACCCCTAGACCACCAGCACCTATAAAAGAAGCAATACCAGCTAAAGCAATAGTCATAATGACCATGGTTCTAAAACCTGCAATGATAACAGGTAAAGCAAGTGGTAATTCCACTCTTAATAATAATTGCTTATTGGTACTGCCCATACCAACGGCTGATTCAATGATTTCTGGGTCCACGTCCTTAATACCAACATAAGTGTTCCTGATGATTGGCAATAAACCATATAGTACCAATGCAATAATGGCGCTTGTATTGCCAATCCCGGTTATAAATACCAATAAACCAAACAAGGCAATTGATGGAATGGTGTATAAAAAGTTTGTAAGCGACAATCCAATTTGAGCAACTTTATTATTTCGCGTCATCCATATACCAATACTAAGGCCGATGACTGTGATAAAAGCAATGGCTATCATGGTAATTAAAATATGTTGTAGTAGTAAATCTAGGAAAAAGTCCCAGCGTTCATAATACAGTTTAAATATGCCTATAAAGGTTTCCATAAGTCAACTCCTTGGCTTTAAAAGTTTTTAATATACCTTAATTTTATCATTTTTTAAACACCTTTCCAAATCATCTACAATTTTTGTAAATGTGAAATGCTTTAATTAATGTAAAAAAAATATAAAAATAGATAAGAAAATAGGTCTTAAATTGATTGTTTTAAGGATGGAAATGGATGTTTGATATTTAAAATAAATGGTCGATAAGAAAAAGGTTTTAATAAGGGTAATCAATGTATAAAAATTATTTTGCTTATTTTTTTCTTTATTTATTTTTTACCGTCTATAGACTTTAAGTTGCATGATATATTAAGCTTATCTAGAATATAATGAAAAAGTGAAAATTATCAATTCTATTGAATAACAATTGATTTTTGATATAATTGGTATTGAGGTG
>JBKHBS010000020.1:0-23336 GCA_046542225.1 Candidatus Izemoplasmatales bacterium
ATGACTTGATGGATTGGGGACAAGACTATCCACTTAATCTATCAACAACCATGACCTATAGTAATCTTGAAGTAATCAAATAATTGTGATATATATACCACGATTAGCTATATTATATTTTTTAAAAAGGAGAATTAATATGATCTTTACATATATTGTTATTTGTTTTACTTTTGGGGTTGCTTTGGCTTTTTTTACTGATAAATTGCTCAATCTTTCGAAAAAAAAAGTTAGTAAGAAAAAACATCGAACACTGGTTATAATCTATAAAGTTTATGGGTGGTTTTTACTTTTATCGGCAATATTTCTTATATTATTGGAATTAGGAGTTATAGAGTTTGAACCTGTTTATAGGTTCTAATGATAGAGTTGTATTAGTTACAAAACTAAATTGAATTTTTATTTATGATTCTGATATAATCATCAAGCAATCCTATGATTTAGCTAGAAAAATACAAATTTATAACCATGTGGGTATTAATGAATATACCATTGAATATCAATATAATGACCAAGGATATAGAACCAATCAAACCATATCATATAATAATGGATCAACATGGGGAGCCATCAAGATTATTGATTATGAACTCGTTGATGATAGAGTCATCTATGAAAGTGGAAAAGAATACAATTAAAGTTACCAAGTAGTGATGCGTCTAATATTGAAGGCTTCTCATATTCATATGTTATCGGCACTTAATTGTAGATTAGATGGCTATTTATGCATAATAGAATATATTGTTGACTAATTTCATAATAAATACTATAAGTACTTTAAGGAAGGTTTAATATGAAAAGAATTATTTTTGCAACTGTAACTTTTATGATTGTTACAGCATTATTAATGGCTTACAATACAGTTTTTTCATCCGATCCAGTTTTTTCATCTAATACAAGAGATATTTTATACTCTAATTCTAGTGGAGATAAGGAGTATAATTTATCAGCAAATGAGTATGATCAATTTTTTTATGATGGAAAGATTAATATTGTTGTGATATTTGATGTTGAAATTGAAGAAAGTTATATTTTAGATGAATTAAGTAAGTTGGAAAATCATGAAGGTAACTCTAGACAAATGATTATTAACAACTATTATGAGTTGAGATTGGAAGAAGTTGTTAGAGAAATAGGTATAGAAACTGAAAATATTAAGTATAGTAGGTACACTCCTTTTATTTGGATTGATATCACTTCAATGGATTATGATAATGTTACAAATTTAATTGATATGATTATGGAAAACGATTATGTATTGTCATTGACAGTTGCAGAGGATGTAATTCAAGTTCCCCTACTTGAAGAATAGATTAGAATGGATTGATACAAACTTATCATATTTAAGCGAAAATGAAGTTGATGATTTAAAATAATAAATATACTAAATAAATAAAAGGCTTAATTCCTAATTGAATAGGTATTAAGCCTTTTTTTGTTTGATTATAATTTTATTCTTGATGTAATAATAAAATCATTTCTCTTAAAGTTTTAGCAGCGACTGCAGTTGAAACTTCAGTTGGGTCAATTTTTGGTGCTAATTCTACAATATCTGCACCAACAACATTATTTAATTTTTCAAATAATTTTGTGGCGTGTAATAATTCTTTATAAGAAATACCGCCTGGTTCTGGTGTTCCAGTGCCTGGAAATGCTGAAGGATCTAAGATATCTAGGTCAATGGTAATATAGACTGGATAATCTTTAATCTCATCAATGATATCTTCTAAAGTATCAATGGTGAATTTTTCCATGTAAGTATGACCAGCTTTGGCAAATTCAAATTCATGTTTATCTCCACTACGGATACCAAATTGATAGATGTTGTTGTCGCCTACTAGGTCATAACAACGTTTAATCACAGTTGCATGTGATAGTTTCATACCTAAGAATTCATCTCTCAAGTCTGTATGGGCGTCTAAATGAATAATTTTTAGGTCTTTATATTTTTCATGATAAGCTTTAACCACTGGATAAGTGACTAAGTGTTCGCCGCCAACCATCATAACCTTTTTATCATCATTGATGATGTCTTTGGCTGTCTTATAAATGGTATCTAGTGATGTTTTGACATCACCCATTGGAATGTCTAAATCACCGATATCTGATGTTTTGTAATCTTTTAAGTCCATGTCTTTATAGACTGAATACCATTCTATACCCATAGATTCTACTCTAATGGCATTGCCAGCAAATCTTGTGCCTGGGCGGTAAGATGTGGTTGTGTCTAGTGGTGCTGAGAATAAAACGACATTAGAGTCTTTATATTCAGCATCACAAGATTGAAATGATAAATCTACTTTTTTATAATTCATATTAATTTTCCTCACTATATTTATCCCAATTTTCTTTATCAACGATGGTAATCATCGCATCTTCTAAATCACTTTGTAAAGCTTTACTTTTGTTTGAATAAAACTTGATGTCATCAATGACATCTTGGGTAATGACCTCGCCAGGAATGACAATTGGAATACCTGGTGGATAAATCATAACCGATTCACCGGCTACTTCATTAACAGCGTCATCCAATGATACGATTAATTTTGGAGCGTGGTAGGCATCCCTTGGTCTTGAGTAAGTTTCTGGGAACATATATTCAAAGACAACTTTAGGGAATTTATCACGAACATCATTGTAATCATCTGATAGTTGTTTGAATCCATTGTACAACCTATCTAAATCTTTTTTTGTGGTTCCAATGGTTAAGATAGCCAAGACAATATGCGATTCAGCCAATTCCATTTGGAT
This sequence comes from Candidatus Izemoplasmatales bacterium, assembly GCA_046542225.1. GTDB lineage: Bacteria > Bacillota_I > Bacilli_A > Izemoplasmatales > Hujiaoplasmataceae > Hujiaoplasma. The sequence goes on from JBKHBS010000020.1 coordinate 2,752, forward strand.
ATTATATTTTTCTTTCATGAGTTGGTATACTTCAAATCCAGATAGTCCTAATTCAGAGACTTTAATGATAATTTTGGTTTCGTCCATGCCAAAACAACCTTTTTTCTGAATGTATTCTTTGTCAATGACTTTAATACCAGGAATTTCTTTCATTTTTTCTCTGGTAACATCAGCCATTTCTAAAAGTTTTGCAATGCGTTCTTCACCTTTAAAAAACATGGTTTTTCTTGCAACATCGATACTTGCCATTAAAAGAGAACTAGGTGATGTTGATTGTAACATGTTTAAGGTTGCACGTAAGCGTTGGTGGTTTATTCTTTTACCCAAGGTTAAGATAACAGAAGATTGGGTAAATGAACCTGCGGTTTTATGCATAGAAGTAGCAGCAATATCAGCGCCAGCTTCCATGGCTGATAAAGGCATTTTTTGAGAAAAATAAAACTGGGCCCCATGGGCTTCATCAACCATCACGATGGTGTCGTTTTCATGGGCGAAATCAGTGATTTTCTTTAGGTCAGAAACCACACCAAAATAGGTTGGATTAATCACAAAGACTGCCACAGCATCAGGGTTTTCTTCAATGGCTTTTTTTACAGATTCAAAAGAAATGTCATTGGCAATTCCTAATTCTTGATCAATGTTTGGTTTGATAAATACTGGGATTGCCCCTGATAGAATTAAGCCATTGATGACAGACTTATGAACATTTCTTGGTAAGATTATTTTATCATTGGCCTTACAGACACTCATAATCATCGCTAAAATACCAGTGGTCGTACCATTGGTAAGAAAATATGATTTATCAGCCTTGCATGCATCAGCCATTAAGTTTTCAGCATCTCTAATCACGCCAGTGGGTTTATTTAAATGATCCAAACCAATTGGAGAATTAGAATCTAATAAATAGGTCTTTTTTCCAATATATTTGATTAAATCATTTTCGATTTTACCAAGTTTATGGCCTGGTACATCGAATGGTGCCACATTGCTTTTGCCATATTCTTTTAATTTGGTAAAAAACGGCGTTTTACTGTGTTTTTTGTTGATCATAACATCCCCTTCTTTTTTAAGTAATTCAATAAGAAAATAATACCATAATTTTATGAAATTGCAATAAAAAACGACTTGATGAAATGATTATTTTTTTAATGTAATTATATTCTTATACTCTTCAATACTATTTGTCTACTATTATATAATAGAAAAGGCCTAAAACCAAATATTCTAATGAAAGAATATGGTTTTTATGATAAAATAAATTCAGGAGTGTGTGATGAAAAAATATAGAGAAAAACTAAATCAAATTGACGATGAGATTCAACGTTTATTTATTGAACGGATGAAACTTGTTAAGCAAATAGGAAAATATAAAAAAGAAAACAATATAAAAGTCGAAGATCCATCTAGGGAAAAAGAAATGATTGATCGTATAGATATTGAAGACCCTTTAATTAAAGACTTATATATTCGTGTTCTTACAGAGATGATTTCAGTATCAAAAATTTATCAAGTGGCAATTAAAGAGGAGGTCTTATGACATATATTGATTTAAGAAGTGATACAGTGACTAAACCTACAGAAGAAATGCGTCAAGCCATGATGCAAGCTGAGGTTGGGGATGATGTCTTTAATGATGATCCAACCATGAATGAATTAGAAGACTTGGTCGCTAGAAAATTAGGCAAAGAAGCTGGGGTATTTATACCTTCAGGTACATTTTCAAATCAGTTGGCTTTATTCACTCATTGTAAACAAGGAGATGAAGTTATTGTTGATCAGTTTGCCCATATTGTCCAACATGAATCAGGGGCATCACCGGTTATATCGGGCGTCCAGCTATTCACTTTAGAAAGTAATCTTGGCATCTGGGATTTAAAGAAAATGGAAAAAATGATTAAGAAAAGGACAGTTTCTACCACCAATACAAAATTAATATGTATTGAAAATGCTTATAGTGGAAGAGCCTTACCTTTGGATTATTTTGATAAAGTAAGCAAGATTGCTAAAAAGCATGAGTTAAAAGTCCATTTAGACGGGGCAAGAATATTTAATGCAGCGGTTGCATTAAATGTGGATGTCTCTGAAATTGCAAAATACGCAGATACAGTCAGTGTTTGTTTGTCAAAAGGACTCTCAGCACCCATTGGTTCAGTCTTGGTTGGTCCAAAAGACTTTATTGATCAAGCAAGAATGAAAAGGAAAATGATGGGCGGCGGTATGCGTCAAGTTGGTATTTTAGCGGCTGCTGGTAAAATCGCTGTAGAGAAAATGTCTAAGCGATTGATTCATGACCATAAGAACGCAGCTTATATGGCAGACTTATTGAGTAAGATTCCCAATCTTAAAATTGATGAGCGCCAAAGGGATATTAATATGGTCTTCTTTGATATAGACGATGAAAGAAAATTTGGCTTAGAAGATTATATGTTTGAAAACGGGGTTAAAATACTTGAATATGAAGATGGATTTAGGTTCGTTGCTCATAAGGATTTAAACAGGGAAGATATTAAAGAAGCCATCGATTTAGTTGAAAAATACTTTCAATAACAAGCGTTATTTATTATTGAAAAAAGGTTTGTTTTGGCTTTTTGATTATGTTATAATACTTACGTTCTAAATGAAAATAATTAAATGGAGGATAGATATGATTTTTCACAAAGCAAAGGGAATACAAATTGATGGAAAAAAAGAACTCTGCAAAAGGCATCCTTTAGTAGATTACTTAAATCCTAAATCAGTTTATATCCCATTGGTTCATAGAAATTTAAAACTAGAGCCACAAGTCAAAGTCGGAGACTTAGTAAAAATTGGTCAAATTATAGCTCAATTTAAAACTTATGCATCATTCATTACCCATGCAAGTATTAGTGGAGAAGTGAAGTCAATCAAGAAGGTTTGGCATTCATCTGGTAAAATGGTTGATGCAATTGAAATTGAAAATGACCATAAAAATACTTTAGATGAGAATATAAAAGAAAGAAAAAATATTGATGATTTAAGTCGTGATGAGTTAATTGATATTATGAAAGATGCTGGCCTAACTGGCTTAGGTGGGGCAGGTTTTCCATCTTATATTAAATATCAAACCAAGGAAAAGATTGATTCAGTGATTATTAACGCTGTTGAATGTGAGCCTTACATCACAGCTGATTATCAATTTATCATGAAGTTTCCAGAGAAACTTTTAAAAGGCGCAACTTATATGATGCGTGCTGCGGATGCAAACGAAGTGGTTATTGCTTACAAAGAATACAATAAAAAAATTGAAGAAGAACTCAATAAACTTACAGATAAATATCCGCATGTTAAATTATCACCTTTAAAAGATCTTTATCCTGCGGGATGGGAAAAATATGTTGTTGAAGAAGTCACAGGAAAAACTTACAAGTCTTTACCTGCAGAAGCTGGTGTTATTGTCAATAACTCTGCAACGGCAATTATTTATGCAGATGCAGTTGAAAAAGGCATTCCTTTGATTTCACGACCTATCAGTATCACTGGTGAAGGCATTAATGATCCAAAGACCTTCTTTGCACCACTTGGAACAAAAGTTAGTGAATTGATTGACCAATGTGGGGGCTATGTTGAAGGCTTAGACCCAATGCAAGCCAATTACATTGCTGGTGGACCAATGACAGGTCGTGCGATTTTCATTGATGACTTAGTCATCGATGATACATTAGGTTCTGTGATTGTTAAACCATTTATTACTTGGGATTATCCTGAGTGTATGGGATGCGGTAAATGTGCTGATGTATGTCCAGTTTACTTAACACCAACAGAAATTAAAAAAGCATTTGAAAGAAAAGATGTTAAATTATTAGATTTATTAGATGCAAATAAATGTATGCAATGCGGACTATGTTCATACGTATGTCCATCTCATGTAGAAATTTCAGAAGCAGTTGGTAAGGGCATTGACTTACTAAAGAAAGGAGCTAAATAATGGCAAGATTTGCTGGCGGTAAAGCGCCGTTCCTAAGAATCTCTGATCAAAAGGGCAAGAGTACAAAGACCGTCATGAGAGACTTCATGATTGCTATGTTACCAGTTGTCTTATTTAGTTGGTATAAAAACGGTATTTCAGTTTACTTAGATGGCAACATCAATTTCTTTGAAATGCTATACCCATTGTTCCTTGTCATCGTGGGTGGTTTACTATCTGTGGTTATGGAAGGTATTTTCTTTTATGTAACCGATAAGAAAAACAGAAGCTTTGATGATATCTCAAGAAAACTATCAACATCTTATGCAGCAATACCTGGTGTTATCTTAGCCTTATTGTTACCACTTTATACGCCAATTTGGGTATTGATGGTTGCGGCATTTGTTGCAACAATCGTTGGTAAAATGTTATTTGGTGGTTTTGGACACAATATCTTCAACCCAGCCCTACTAGGTTATGCTATTGTAGGATTTACTTTGTCTGGATTTATTACAGACGCAGGTGGTGTCTTTAATGGAACAGAAGTTTTAATTGATTCATATGGTGGTGCGACACCACTAGGAGTATTCGCAAACTTTAGAAATACAGGGGAAGCATTCTCATTTGCAGCACTTGTAGAACCATATGGTAATTTATGGAATTTCTTCATCGGGACCATTCCTGGTGCCTTAGGTGAAACATCAGCTTTAGCCATTTTAATTGGTGGTCTTTGGTTGGTTGCTAGAAAAATTATCAAATGGTATACGCCTGTTATTTATGTTGGAACCGTATTTGTTTTATCATGGATTATTGGAACAATTGCAGGAGATGCAGGTCTTTGGTTCCCAACTTATTCAATTTTAACCGGTGGTGTGATGTTTGCTGCAGTATTCATGATTACTGAACCAGTTACAACACCGACAAACTCATTAGGGAAAGTATTCTTTGCTTTATTCCTAGGTGTCTTAACAGTCTTATTTAGATTTGTTGGTAATTTACCAGAAGGTGTTGGAACCTCATTGATTTTAATGAATATATTTGCAATTCCAATTGATACATATTCAGGCATCATTAGAACAAGAGTATTTAGAAAACCAAGCTTATCTTATGCTTCTGTTTTAGTGGGTATCCTATTAATCATTGTCCTTTATACAATCATAGCATCTGTTAATATGTATACTGCGGTCTTACCAATGATTAACATTTGGCAGGTGATATAAAATGAAAGAATTTTTAAATAAAAAAGGCTTAATTATTGGCTTATCATTAATTTTAATAATTATATTTGTATTTGGTGGCATGTATTCAAGATACATGACCAAGCAAATCGAAGTTCATGAACAAGAACGCTATGAGGCATCTTTATTGGAACTGGTTGAAGATGGAGAGGACTTAGAAGCCTTTGAAGCTGAAGGCGCTGATGTTACTTATCCAGTACCAGGATCTGAAGATAATTACACACCTGAACTTCTTGAGTCTTTTAAAGTGATGGATGATTCAGGGGATGAAATTGCTGTTATCTATGTGATAGAAACCATTGGTATTAGTGCAGGTTTTGAAGCAGCTTACGCAATCTCATTAGAAAATGATCGTTTATTGGGTGTCAATGTCATTTCTCATAACGAGACAGTTTCAGAAGAAGATAGATATTATAATCAGTTGGGAGATTCATTCTTCAACCAATTTGATAACAAAGATTTAGATGTCATCGATTTTTCAATTGACACAGTCTCAGGGGCAACACTTTCTTCTCTAGCCTTAGAAATTGGCATGCAGTATGCAAGAGAATTATATGCAAAAGACTATGATTTTGAAATCATCAATGTCATCTTAGAAATCGATTCATTGGCTTATAATTATGATTTAGACACCATCAATGATTATCAGTTTATTGGTGAAATTACCTTTGATGAAGACGATAAAACAGCAGTGGTACATTTAGACAATGACTTTAATTATGTTGAGACAGCAAGTGGTGATGAAGTCACTCAAGCAGTCATTGACGCATTGCCTGTATTTGTCCCTGAAGCGGACTTAATCAATACAGATGTTACCATTGAAGCATATGATGAAAGCACAAGAGTATTAAGCATTTCAGTCAGTGCTTATTCAAGTACGGGTGTGACAATGGAATTATTAATCAATTCAAGTTTAGATTCAGTCGAAAATGTTACTTATGTTTCTTCAGATGAATCTTATGATTTTTCACAAGGTTATTCTGGAAGCGGTGTACCTGAAGTAGAAGAGGATTACATTGATGCATTCAATAATGATGGTACAATCATTGATTCAGTTGCAGGTGCAACAGTAACATCTAATGCTATGGAAGTAGCTCTAGAGTGGATTCAAACATTTGAAGCTGCTTTGAATGGAGGTAACTAAATGAAAAAAAATAATGGTTTAATTTCAGGTTTGGTTTTACTTTCATTAGGTCTAATTTGCGGATTGTTATTGGCACTTGTTAATGAATTAACCGCAGACCGAATTGAAGCAGAAGAGTTAAGACTAAAATTTGAAGCAATTGAAGAGTTTTATGATATTAACGATTATGACTTAGAAGAAGTTGTTTTAGAGGATGGTTCAATTTACGTTCTAAGAAATCAAAACAATTCAGAAATAGAACATCTTGTTTATTCATTAAGAGCCAGTGGCTATGGAGATGATGTAGAGATGTTGGTGGCAGTAAACGAGGATTTATCCATTGAAGGTTATACAGTTACTTATCAAAATGAGTCTCCTGGTATTGGAACAAAAATAGTCGGTTATGATTTTAATTACGAAGAAGCTGATGATTTATCAAACTTTGATAGCATCGCCGGGGCAACTGTCTCATCAAATGCTGTAAAAGAAATATTTAATATGGTTGCTGATAGGGTTGAAAGTGATTTTGATGGTGACTTTGATCAAGAACCAGGTTCTGATGATGATAATGATGAAGAAGAACAAGTGACCATTGATGACTTTTATGACACAAGTCAATACGATGTTGAAGAAGTAACGATAGAAGAAGGCACCGTATACGTATTAAGGCAAAATGATGTTATTGAGCATTTAGTCTATGTAATGAGTTCAAATGGATACAATGATGAAATAGAAATGTTTGTTGCTGTCAATAAAGATTTATCAGTTGAAGATTATAAGGTGTCTTATCAAGATGAGACCCAAGGCATTGGTACAGAAATTATCGATTATGATTTCAATTATACCCAAGCCAACGACGTATCAAACTTTGATAGTATCGGTGGAGCAACTGTCTCGTCAGATGCTGTTAAAGATATCTTTCAGCAAGTTGCTGATCGAGTAGAAGATGACTTTGGAGGTGGTTTAGATGACTAAGAAAGAAAATTTCTTAAAAGGTATTTTTCAAGAAAACCCACTATTCGTTGCCTTGCTCGGTATGTGTCCATCACTAGCCGTTACAACCTCAGTTGAAAACGCATTAGGGATGACCATCGCTGTTATATTTGTTTTGGTTTTATCAAATTTTATTATTTCACTGATTATGAGTCATGAAAAATTAGCCAAACTTGTTAGACCGGTAAGAATTCCAGTATATATTGTTGTGATTGCAACACTTGTTACTGTGGTTGAAATGTTGATGCATGCTTATTTAATTAATTTATATAGATCTTTGGGGATTTTTATTCCGTTGATTGTTGTGAACTGTATTATCTTAGGTAGAGCTGAAGCATTTGCTGCTGAAAACAAGCCTGTTGATTCCATCATTGATGGACTAGGTATGGCTGTAGGTTTTGGTGTAGCGATTGTAATCGTGAGTGTGTTTAGAGAATTCTTGGGTACAGGTTTATTAACGATTTGGGGAGATATTCAATTCAACTTGAACTTTATCTTTGATTTCTTAAGAATTAGTCCAGTCGGTATGTTTACACAACCAGCAGGAGCCTTCATTTCACTAGGATTTATTCTAGCGATTATTGCGGCTGTCTCTGCTAAAAGACAAGAAAAACAAGCTATAAAAGCAAAGGAAGTGAAAGCTAATGTCTGATTTTATTGCTATTGCCTTTTCGGCTTTCATATTACAAAATATAATATTAACCCAATTTTTAGGAATTTGTCCATTTATTGGCGTCTCAACTAAAAGAAGTTCTGCTTTAGGTATGGGGATGGCCGTTATATTTGTTATGTTGATTTCATCTTCAGTGACATGGTTGTTATATCATTATGTTTTAGTTGAGTTTGATATCACATATTTAAGAACCATTGTATTTATCTTGGTCATTGCGGCCCTTGTACAAATGGTTGAAACCTTCCTAAAAAAAGTATCGCCATCACTTTATAAAGCACTAGGAATTTACTTACCACTTATTACAACCAACTGTGCGATTCTTGGTGTGGCAGTACTGAATATTTCAAATGAGTATGATTTTGCTCAAATGTTAGTTTATACAACTTTCATTGGCTTAGGTTTCTTATTTGTGATTTATATTTTCTCAATGATGAGAGAAAAACTAGATCATGCACCAGTACCAAAAGCATTTAAAGGTGCACCTATTGCTTTGATTGTTGCAGCAATTCTAGCAATCATCTTTACTAGATTTGGAGGATTGATTGAATGGATTTCTTAATTAATATTCTTGTACCAGCAGGTGTTCTAGCTGCAATCGGATTTGTTTTAGGTTTATTAATAAGTTTTGTTGCAAAAGTCTTCTATGTTGAAGAAGATCCTGTCATTGATGAAGTTATAGAACTGCTACCTAAATATAATTGCGGTGCTTGTGGGCATCCCGGTTGTAAAGAAATGGCGATTGCCTTACTCAATAAAGAAAGCAAAGTCTTAGATTGTAAACCAATAAAAAAAGATGCTGCAAAAGAATTAGAAGCATTTTTAAAAGAACATTTCGCAAAAAAATAATGTAAAATAAGGCCATATCAAATTGATATGGTCTCTTTAATAAAAAGATTTTACCATGTGTTTATGGTTGGTAATATGTGGTTTCTGTGAACTTTGATGAAAAGAACGATGGTTATAAAAAATGTAAAATTTTCTTACATTTTTTGTTGCAATAACATAACGAATGTGTTATATTTTATATGGACTTAAAAATATATTTTATTTAAAGAAGGGATAGGTCAAAAATGAAAAAATTATTAACATTTTTATTTGCAGCATTCGTATTAATTGGTTTAGCTGCATGTAACGGAGAAAGAACTTATGCTGCAGATGGTGAATATACTGCTTATGAAATAGGATACCATCGTGGAGCTCCAATGGTTACTGAAGTAACAGTAATGATTGAAGATGATGAAATTGTTGACTATGAAATTGACGCTTTACAATCAAATGCTTCAACATTTGAATGGAATTCTGAAACCAAAAAAGAATTAGGGTATGGTTACAGAATGCATGGTCAAAGAGATTTAGATGAAGAAGAATACAAAACTTGGCTAGAAGATAATGACAAACTTGAATGGTTTGAACAAGCTGAGTTAATTGAAGCACACTGGTTAGAAAATGGTGCAGACGCAGTCACAACTGATGATGAAAATGTTATCGACAACGTTTCTAGTGTCACAATTAAAGACGGTGGATATTCTGAATTAGCTCAAGAAGCTGTTCAACAAGCTATTGATGGCGTAATCAAAGCTTATGAAGTTTCTATGAGTCATGGTAGACCACAAGTTACAATGGTTGACATTCAATTAGATGAAAACGGTGATGTTGAAGATATTACAATCGATGTATTACAATCAGCTTTAACACAAGTTGAAGGCGAAGACACTCCAGATGATGAATCAGATGATGAATTCACATTTGCTTGGAATGAAGATACTAAACAAGAATTAGGATATGCTTATAGAATGCATGGTCAAAGAGATTTAACTGAAGAAGAATACAAAACTTGGTTAGAAGAAAATGACAAACTTGAATGGTTCGAACAAGCTGACATGATTGCTGACTATATCGTTGAAAACGGATGGGAAGATTCATTTGCAGTTGAAGACGTTGATAATTTATCAGCAGTTTCAATCACAACTTCTTCATATGAAAGTGTATTAGGAAAAGCTTTCAATAAAATTGGATAATTAAATATTTAATAATTAAAAAGTTGCTAAATTTTAGCAACTTTTTTCTTTATTCAAAAAAAGAAAGCGCTTTATTTTTTGCGCTTGCATTGTTATAATAGAAGGGAAAGCAAGGTGATATTTTGATATATATAGATGGAGAAAACCTAAACTTAAATTCTTTTGTTCAAATCGTTTTAGAACATGAAAAAGTACAGGTTGATGAAGAGAGTATTAAGAAAGTCAATACTGCATGTGAATATGTAAAAAAAGTTGTGGAATCAGGTGTTCCAACTTACGGTATCAACACAGGGTTTGGACAACTCAGTACCGAATCAATTAATAAAGAAGACACTTCAACCTTACAAGAAAACTTAATTAAAAGTCATGCTTGTGGGCTTGGCAAACCCTTAGATGATGTTTATGTCAGAGGCATGCTTTTATTAAGGATTAATGCTTTAATTAAAGGTTACAGCGGCATTAGGTATAAAGTGATTGAAAAGATGCTTGAACTTCTTAATGAAAATGTTTTGCCTGTAGTTTATTCTCAAGGTTCTCTAGGCGCAAGTGGTGACTTAGCACCCTTATCCCATATGGCTTTACCTTTGATCGGTTTAGGTGAAGTGAGAATTGATGGAAAAATCTATTCTGCCAAAGAAGGATTAAGCAAAGCCGGTATAAAACCAGTAGAAGGTCTTGTTGCTAAAGAAGGATTGGCTTTAATCAATGGAACCCAAGCCTTAACCAGTATTGCAGCAGTTACAATCTATTATGCACTGAATTTATTTAATTTAAGCGTCAATACCTTGGCATTAACCATGGAAGCATTAAAGGGCATTACCGATGTATTTGATGACAAAATACATCTTTTAAGAAATCAATCTGGTCAACGTTTTGTAGCATCAAGATTAAGGGATATTTTAAGTGATTCAAAACTGACCACAAGGCAAGGTGAGTTGAGGGTGCAAGACGCCTATTCATTGCGTTGTTCTCCTCAAGTCTTAGGTGCCTCATTAGATGCCATCAACTATGCTTATGATGTCATTGAAAAAGAAATGAATGCTGTGACAGATAACCCTTTGGTTTTTCCTGAAAGAGAAGAAGTCATCAGTGCTGGGAATTTTCATGGTCAACCTTTGGCTTTAGCCATGGACTTTTTGTCAATTGCAATCAGTGAAATTGCCAATATATCTGAAAGACGACTAGAGAGAATGGTCAATTCACAATTAAGTAATGGCTTACCGCCTTTCTTAGTGAAAAATCCTGGTTTAAATTCAGGTTTTATGATTGTTCAGTATTCAGCAGCTTCTTTGGTAAGTGAAAACAAAGTATTGGCCCACCCAGCGAGTGTTGATTCTATTTCATCTTCTGCCAATCAAGAGGACCATGTTTCAATGGGTAATCATGCGGCTAGAAAAGCAGCTGACATCGTTGAAAATGCCTATAAGGTTGTTTCAATGGAATTATTGACTGCTTTACAAGCTATTGACTTTAATGACCCTAATAAATTAAGTTCAAGAACAAAAAGAATTTATGACTTTATCAGAAAAGACATCAAGTTCATTGAAGAAGATGTCTTGATGTATGAAAGAATTCATAAGATTGAAAGTTTGGTAAAAGCAAAAGAATTTATTATGATGATAAACTAGGAGGAAATGACAAATGAATATCCGTTTGGATCAAATATTTAAAAGTTTACCTGAACCCATTCAATTTGATAAAGACATTCGTAGAGCCCCTAAGAGAGACTTTTCTTTAAGTGAAAAAGAATGCAAGTTGGCTCTTAAAAATGCTTTAAGATACATACCAAAAAAATGGCATGATGACTTGGCTGAAGAGTTTTTAGATGAACTTTTAACAAGGGGAAAAATTTATGGTTACAGGTTTAAGCCTAAGACAAGAATTTATGGTAAAGCAATAGATGAATACCCTGGTAAAACCATTGAAGGCAAAGCCTTTCAAGTTATGATTGATAACAATTTAGACAACGACATTGCCTTATATCCATATGAACTTGTGACATACGGGGAAACAGGATCCGTTTTTCAAAATTGGATGCAATATCATTTGGTTAAAAAATACTTACAAGAAATGAATGATGAACAAACATTAATCATTATGTCAGGACATCCTTTAGGTCTCTTTAAATCCAGTAAACAATCGCCCCGTGTGATCATCACCAATGGTTTGATGATTGGTGCATTTGATGATTTAAATAATTTTAATAGAGCTTCATCTTTGGGTGTGGCAAATTATGGACAAATGACTGCCGGTGGTTGGATGTATATCGGTCCTCAAGGTATTGTACATGGGACTTATTCAACCTTATTAAATGCAGGACGAATGAAACTAGGGATTCCTGAAGATAAGGACTTAAGTGGAAAATTATTTGTGTCAAGTGGTCTTGGGGGCATGAGTGGTGCCCAAGGAAAAGCAGTAGAAATATCTGGTGGTGTTGGTATCATCGCTGAAGTGGATGATTCAAGGATTAAAACCAGGCATGAACAAGGATGGGTCTCTAAGGTGACTGAAAGTCCTGAACAAGCCTTCAAGCTAGCCAAACAATATATGGATGATCACTTACCACTTGCCATAGCATATCATGGCAATGTGGTCGACTTATTAGAATATGCCAATAAAGAAAATATCCACATTGATCTATTGAGTGACCAAACATCTTGTCATGCCGTTTACGAAGGCGGCTATTGCCCAGCCGGTATAAGTTTTGAAGAAAGAACAAGGCTTTTACAATCAGATATGGATGCTTTTAAAACTTTGGTGGATGATAGTTTAAAAAGACACTTTGAAGTGATTGAAGCCTTGGTGAAAAAAGGGACTTATTTCTTCGATTATGGCAATTCGTTCATGAAGGCTGTTTATGATGCTGGTGTTGATAAAATTTGCGCCAATGGTGAAAATGACTTGGATGGATTCATATGGCCAAGTTATGTTGAAGACATCATGGGACCTGTATTATTTGACTATGGTTATGGGCCTTTTAGGTGGGTCTGCTTATCAGGTAAGGAAGAGGATTTGGAAAAAACAGATCAAGCAGCCATGGAAGCCATCGACCCAGAAAGACGTTTTCAAGACAGGGACAATTATCAGTGGATTAAAGATGCCAAGAAGAATAAACTTGTGGTTGGTACTTTGGCAAGGATTTTATACCAAGATGCCTATGGGCGTTTAAAAATTGCCTTAAAGTTCAATGAAATGGTTAGAAATGGTGACATAGGTCCTGTGATGTTAGGCAGAGACCACCACGATACAGGTGGTACTGATTCACCTTTTAGAGAAACTTCAAACATTAAAGATGGTTCAAATATTATGGCTGAAATGTCTACTCAAGTTGCTTTAGGAAATACAGGTCGCGGCATGAGTTTAGTCACCTTGCATAATGGTGGTGGCGTTGGTATCGGCAAAGTCATGAATGGTGGCTATGGTATGGTCTTAGACGGCACTTATGAAAAGGACGAAATTCTAAAATCAGCCATGTTGCATGATGTGATGACTGGTGTATCAAGACGGGCTTGGGCAAGAAATGAAAATGCCATTTCAACCAGCCAAGAATATAATGATTTAGATAATAATTCTTTCATCACCTTACCAGAATTAACCGATGAAGCATTGATCAATAAATTGGTAGAGAGTAAATATAAAAAAGGAGGAAAATAATGGCAAAAATTGTAGAATGTGTTCCTAATTTTTCAGAAGGAAGAGACCAAGAAAAAATTGAAAGAATCATGTCAGTCATAAAAAATAATGATGACATTAAATTGGTGAACTATGAAGCGGACGGTGATTATAACCGAACTGTAGTGACTCTCATAGGGGAGCCTGAAAAAATGGTGGATGCCTTAATGGATTTAACCGGTGTTTGCTTAAAAGAGATTGATTTGACCAAACACAGTGGAGAACATGCGAGAATGGGCGCCATTGATGTTATCCCTTTTATCCCTATCTCTGATATCAAAATGAGCGAATGTGTAGAATATGCCGAAATACTTGCAAAGAAAATCGGTGAAACTTTTGACATACCAGTCTTCTTATACGCCGAAGCAGCAAAACAAGAAGACAGGGTGAAGTTACCAACCATTAGAAAAGGTGAATTCGAGGGCATGGAAGAAAAAATCAAAGATCCTCATTGGAAACCAGACTTTGGGCCAAACAAAAGACACCCGAGCTTTGGGGCCGTCGCGGTTGGGGCAAGGGATTTCTTAATTGCCTATAACATTGATATTGAAACGGATGACGAAAAGAAAACCAATTCATTTGCCAAGGCGATTAGAGGTTCTAGTGGTGGTTTTCAGTTTGTTCAAGCTGGACCTGTTTATTTAGAAAATAGAGGTCATACACAGGTCACCATGAATATTTTAAATTATAAGAAAAATCCTATTTATAGAATATTTGAAACCGTGAAAATGGAAGCCAAACGCTATGGTTTCAATGTGCCTTCAGGAGAAATTGTTGGCTTGGTTCCAAAGGACGCTTTATTACGTTCTTTAAGATATTATTATGGTGTTGAGGACAAAACATTTGATAAAGAAATGTCTATTGATGACTTGGTCCAAGGATGTAAAAAATACTTGAAGTTCAGAGACTTTGATAAAACTAAAATCATCGACTACTTTTTATAGGGTTTATGATGAAAACGATAATTTATAACATTAAAACCTTATATACTTCTATAAAGAAACCGCCGGTTAAAGGAAAAGATATGGGACAAATTCATTCAATGGAAAATCCTTATCTTGTCATTGAAGATGGTTTGATTCAACATATTGGCCAAGGTGATTATCAAGAACACATGGACAATGATACTGAACTTTATGATGCCATGCAAACCATCATGATTCCCGGTTTAATTGACGCTCATACACATTTGGTCTTTGGTGGGTCTAGAGAGTCTGAGTTTAGTCAAAAAATTGCTGGTGTCCCTTATTTGGATATTTTAGCAGCAGGTGGTGGGATTTTAAATACAGTGAATGCAACCAAATACGCCACTTTTGATGAACTTTACAAGCAAGCAAAGAAATCATTGGACCAAATGTTTCTTTTTGGTGTGACTTCTTTAGAGGTTAAGTCTGGCTATGGATTGGATTTAGAAACAGAAATCAAACAATTAAAAGTAGCTAAGTTATTAAATGAAAATCATCCAATGGATATATACATCACCTATTTGGGTGCCCATGCATTGCCAAAAGAATATCAAAACAAAAGAGGGGCTTATATTGATCAAGTCATTGATGACTTAAAAGTTATCAAAGAAGAACAACTCGCTGAATATGTGGATGTATTTTGCGAAACCGGTGTCTTTACGGCTGAAGAAACAAAGAAGATATTAACAGAAGCCAAGAAATTAGGCTTTAAGTTAAGAGTTCATGCTGATGAAATTGATTCCATCGGTGGCACCAAAGTCAGTGTTGATTTACAAGCAAAAACCGTTGATCATTTGATGGCCATTACCGAAGAGGACATGGCACTTTTAGCCAAGTCAAATACCATTGGAAATCTTTTACCATCAACCTCATTCTTTTTGAATAAGGAATATGCACCGGCTAGAAAGATGATTGAAAAAGGCATGGCCCTTGCCATATCAAGCGATTATAATCCAGGGTCTACCCCATCAGAAAACTATCAATTGACTTTACAAATTGCAGGAAATAAATTAAGAATGCTTCCTGAAGAAATCTTAACTGCATCAACAATTAATCCTGCATATAGTTTGGATATTGATGAATTTGTTGGTAGTATAGAAGTAGGAAAGTTTGCTGATTTATTGTTGTTAGATTGTCCGAATTTAGATTATTTTATTTATCACTATGGTATCAACCATACCCACAGTGTATTTAAAAAAGGACAATTACTTATAAAAAATAGAAAGGTAGTTGATGACTAAATGAAACTTGTAGATATGACCGTTAGAGAATTTATAGAAACCTTAGGATCTGATGCAGTTGCCCCAGGTGGTGGTAGCGTCAGCGCACTTGCAGGCGCTAATGGATGTGCTTTGCTTTCAATGGCTGGTGAATTGACCTTTAATAAAAAGAAATTTAAAGAATTAAATGAAGGTTTAAAAAAGGATTTTAAGGACCGAATCGATTTCTTTAAAGAAAGTCAAGAAAAATTCCTTGCATACATCGATGAAGATACGGAAGTTTTTAACCAATTGATGGAAGCCTTTAGGATGCCTAAAGAAAAAGAAGAAGATAGAAGAAATAGGTCTTTAGAAATACAAAAAGCAACCATGGAAACCATTAGAGTCCCTATGGAAGTATGTCATTTGGCCATAGAGTCTATGAGAAAAATTTCGGAAGTTATGACCTACTCCAATAAAAATACAATTTCTGATCAAGGTGTGGGTGTGATGATGCTTCACACTGCGGTTGAAGGTTCAGCCATGAATGTATTGATTAACTTAAGTGGACTTAAAGACAATACTCTAGCAAAAGAATATCGACAAACCGTTGAAGATATTAAAGAAGAAGCCAAGGGGTTAAGAGAGACACTTTTAGAAAAAGTTATTCTATAGGAGGAATAAAATGAAATTATTTGCAGATACAGCAATCATCAAAGAAATAGAAGAAGTCAGTCAATGGGGCATTATATCTGGTGTAACAACCAACCCATCATTAATTGCTAAATCAGGCATCACTTTAGAAGATGCCATTCAAAAGATTGTGAATTTAGTGGATGGACCCATCAGTGCAGAAGTCAACGAGGGAAAGGCAGAAGATATGCTTGAAGAAGCAAGAAAATACGCCAAGATCCATAAAAACATTGTGGTAAAGATTCCAATGACAATCGAAGGGGTTAAGGCTGTAAAACAACTGACCAAAGAAGATATTAAAACAAATGTCACCTTGGTGTTTTCAATGTCACAAGCCCTAATGGCAGCCAGTGCTGGCGCAACATATGTTTCACCATTCTTAGGCAGGTTGGATGATTTAACAGATTCTAATGATGCTGGTTTTAAATTGGTTAAAGACATTAAAGAAATGTTTAAAACTTACCAATATAAAACCAAGATTATCGCCGCGTCAATTAGGCACTTAGACCATGTCAATCAATCAATTAAGGCTGGGGCTGATATCGCAACCATTCCTTATAAAGTTTTAAAAGAAATGGTTAAACATGAATTAACCGATAAAGGTTTAAAAATATTTGCCCAAGCAAGTAAAAAATAACACCATTGATTTGGTGTTTTTTTTTGAGTTTTTTGTGAAATGATGTAACTTTCTTGCAAAATGACACCTTGTCATGTACAATAGAATTAAAGTTAAAATTAAAAGGAGAAAATCATGCCTACAGAAACTTTCTTTAATTTAAATGAAGAAAAGAAAAATAAAATAATTGATGCAGCCATAGATGAGTTTTCAGAGAGAAAAGTTGGGGAAGCTTCCATCAATCAAATAGTTAAAAATGCAGAAATATCAAGGGGCAGTTTTTATACTTACTTTAATGATAAATATGATTTGCTTCATTTTTTAATCGATTTAATGAAAGAAAAATTATCAGACAAACTTGAACCTAAGTTTATTGAATCAAATAAAAGTCTCCATCAGTTGATGTTGATTATCCATGATGAAATATATTTGCTATTAGAAGATGATAAGTATAGTTCACTGATTAAAAATATATCACTTTTCTTTCACAACCATTTTATTGAAGACCAAAATGAGATACCAGAAGGTATGCAATATGATTTCAAACTCATCATGAAATATGTCAGTAGGGATCAACTTAAAGATAGTTCAGATGAATATTTATTTAAAGTCATGATGACCCTACAAGCCGTTTTAAAAGAAGTGTTATTAATCACAATCTTACAAAAAAGTTCTATCCTTGAATCAAGACAACGTTTTTCTGACTTGCTTGAAATGGTTGAACAAGGATACAGGAGGCCATAAATATGTTAAAATTAAAAAATATCAGTAAAACCTATACCATTGGTGAGTTTTCACAAAACGCCTTAGATAAGGTCAATCTAGAATTCAGACAATCTGAATTTGTGTCAGTGCTTGGACCATCAGGTGGTGGAAAAACAACCTTATTAAATGTTATTGGTGGTTTAGATCATGCAGATAGCGGCGATTTAATCATTAATGGGGAATCAACCAAATCTTTTAAAGATAAAGAATGGGATATGTATCGCAACAATTCTATTGGCTTTATTTTTCAAAGCCATAATTTGATTTCTCATTTAAGTGTCTTACAAAATGTCGAAATGGGATTGTCTTTAAGTGGAACCAATGCCAAAGACAAAAGACAAAGAGCCATAGAAGTCTTAGATAGGGTCGGCCTTAAAGACCACATTCACAAAAACCCTAATCAGCTTTCAGGTGGCCAATCTCAAAGAGTAGCGGTTGCTAGAGCCCTAGCCAATAATCCTGACGTGATTCTAGCGGATGAACCCACAGGTTCATTAGATACTGAAACAGGAACCCAAGTTTTAGATTTAATCAAAGAAATCGCCAAAGAAAAACTGGTAATCATGGTCACACATGATTCGGAAATGGCTTACCGATATGCCAACCGGGTTATAAAAATCAAAGATGGAAAAATCACTGATGATTCAAATCCAATTCAAACAGACTTAGAAGAAAGTGGTACGCTTAACTTAAAGAAAACGGCAATGTCACTTAAAACAGCCTTTGTATCTTCTATTAACAATATTAAAACGAAGTTAGGCAGAACCATTTTAACAGCCTTTGCAGGCAGTATTGGTATCATTGGGATTGCTTTAATTTTATCTTTATCAAATGGTATGCAAGAAGAAATTGATAAATTTGAAAGGGAAACCTTATCGAGCTACCCAATCACCATTGAACCTTTCTTTATTGATATTCTCGGTTTTATGGAATATTCAGCTGAACAAGACGAATTAGAATCTCATCCAGATTATGATTATATTACCCCAGAAAAAAATATTTTTGAAGAGAATACTAAAATCAATAATATTGATGATGATTTTATTGAATATGTGGATCGGTATATTGAAAATGAAGGTCAAGAAACACTGGCAGGTCATGCCTATAATTACCGAATCAATATGTCACTAATATCAGAAATTGATAGTGAGAATGTTGAAGTTTATAGTGAATCCAAAACGGCAAGCGGACCATCTGGCTTTGGCCCTGGAGATAACATCATACCTTTCCATTTACAACCTGAAGGTTTGGTCTTTGATGATAATTACGATATCCTTGCTGGTCAAGCGCCTGATAGTGATTTCGATAATAAAGAAATTGAAGTTTTCTTATCCATTAATGGCTATAATCAATTGCCAAAGGATTATCTAGAAGCATTGGGCTTTGATTCAAGTAATTTAGAGGATGATACACAAATTAGTTTTTCAGAATTGGTCGGCAGACAAGTCAAACTTTATGTTGGTGACTATTCAGAGGGTGATGATTTAAGTGATGCCTACACTGTGACAATATCAGGTATCATTAGAACCAAAGAAAATTCTAATATTTCTTTATTTATGCGAAACGGTTTGGTTTATTCACCTGAGGTTGAATCATACTTAATGTCTACTTATCCAGGAGAAGTGGGTGGGATAGAATCAATTTCTTTATATCCAAATGATTTCAAAAGCAAAGATGATGTTTTATCATATTTAGATGATTATAATGTTGGTAAATCTGAAGCAGATTCAATACTATATAATGATCAAGCTGCACTATTTACAACCATATCAAGTGGTATCATTGATGCCATATCGATTGTACTGATTGCCTTTGCATCCATATCACTGGTTGTTTCATCCATTATGATATCAATCATTACCTATGTTTCAGTTTTAGAAAGAACCAAAGAAATTGGTGTGTTAAGAGCCTTAGGGGCTAGAAAGAAAGATATTTCACGTGTATTTAATACCGAGAACATCATTATTGGTTTCTCTGCAGGACTTGTGGGTATCATCATTACCTTAATATTAATGATACCGATCAATATCATTTTAGAGAATATGTCCGACATCGCAAATATTGCAAAATTAACCCCATTACACATCATTTCTCTAGTCACAATTTCAGTCATTTTAGCATTTGTGGCTGGGTTGATTCCAGCCAGAATGGCTGCCAAGAAAGACCCAGTGATTGCTTTACGGACAGAATAGTAAATTTTTCGTTTAAATATATAAAAAATATGGTATAATCAATAACAGATTATACCATGTTTTATTAGGGGGAACTGATGGACTTATTTAAGAAGTGTTACGATTATGATATTACAAAAAAATATAAAGAATTGGGTTTATATCCTTATTTTCATGCTTTAGAAACAAAGCAAGATATAGAAGTCGTCATGGAAGGAAAACGTCGCATTATGATTGGTTCTAATAACTACTTAGGACTTACTGGTGACCAAAGAGTCATTGATGCTGGCGTTGAAGCCCTACATAATTTTGGTTCAGGTGTGTCTGGGTCAAGATTTTTAAATGGGACATTAACCATCCATTTAGAATTAGAAAAAGAATTGGCTGAATTTTTACGTAAAGAATCATGCATGACTTTTTCTACTGGTTATCAAACAAACCTTGGCATTATTTCAGCCATCGCTGGTCGAAATGATTTGATTTTTTGTGATAGAGAAAACCATGCAAGTATATATGATGGGGCAAGATTATCTT
>JBKHBS010000057.1:0-4552 GCA_046542225.1 Candidatus Izemoplasmatales bacterium
TGGTGCGGCTGATGAGAGTCGAACTCACACATCCAGTTGGATACTACCCCCTCAAGGTAGCGCGTCTACCATTCCGCCACAGCCGCTTAAAGCTAAAATATTAATTTATTTTAGCAAATGTTTGTATACCTAAATGGTACTTTGGTTCAACTTCACCTTGAATAAGTGGTAATGCATATCGAATAAAGACATCTGTGACACCGTTGCCTTCTTGATTAATCATCTCATCGGTTAATTTCTTTTCGTCATTTGCACATTTCTCAAGATTAAAGTAATTATACTTAACACTATATGGTTCACTAGACACCCTTTCAATCCCAACCATGACATCACTTAAACCATGAATGGCATATTCCACTGCTTGTTCACCAACAGCAATCGCTTCTTCGACATCTACTGAACTTTGGTAATGTGAGGCTGAACGTTGTGAAGAACTCAGTTCAACAGAACGGGTTGCTATTTTTAAATCTTGTGCTAGAAGTTGGGATAATTTAGCAGCGACGCCACCTAGTTGGGAATGACCAAAATGATCTTTTTTCTTGCTGGCAAATACAAATTCACCAAGTTCATTTACAATACCTTCTGAGACAGCCACTAAACAGTTTTTCTTTTCTTCATAAACACGTTTGACATCTTCTTTAAACTTATCAATTGAAAATGGTCTTTCAGGTAGATAAATTAAATCTGGTCCAAAACCATTAATACTTGCCAAAGCACTTGAAGCTGTTAACCATCCTGCATGTCTACCCATAATTTCAACAATCGTGACTTTTCCAATCGGATAAGCATACATATCATAACAAATCTCAGCCATGGTATTGGCGATGTATTTTGCAGCAGAACCAAAACCTGGTGTATGGTCTGTAAATGGCAAATCATTGTCTATGGTTTTAGGCACACCTATAATATTAATATCATAGTTTTGTTTTCTCATAAAGGCAGCAATTTTTGAACAGGTATCCATTGAATCATTTCCACCATTATATAAGAAATAACGAATATTATATTTCTTAAATACTTTTAGCAACTTCAGATAATCACTATCATCATCAATTTCAGAATTTAGTTTATATCTCACTGATCCAAAGGCAGAACCTGGTGTATGTTTCAATAAGTCAATTTGGTCGTCGTATTTATCATCAAGTAAAATTAATTCTTCATTTAAAGCGCCTTGTATACCATGTTTCATCATATAAATATCTTTAATATTATTAGAGTGTTCTCTAGCTTTTTTGATGACACCATAAGCACTGGCGTTAATGACTGATGTAGGACCGCCAGATTGTCCATACATTAAATTACCGATTAAACTCTTCATCCTCATCAAACTCCTTGTAATATATCATATCATATTTTGAAAAAAAAATAGAAAATTTTTCTAAAAAAAAGGGTGACTAATCACCCTTGAATTAAATATTTGTGACAACAGTTAATATCTCAAGCACAATAACAACCCCAGCAATGATATACCATCTTGTATAATCGCCCTTGTTTTTCTCATCATTTAATTGAACTGCAACAAACCATGAAACCAAACCAAATACAAGCAGGACCAAATATTTAGAAAATTCAGAAACACCATCCGCACTTGTATTAAACTGGACAACAATGCCCTCTGGAAGATACAGTAATGTAATCAAAGCAAAAACCGCTGTGACTGCTAAGAATACTATAAAGACCTTTCTGTTTGTCTCCATCTTAGATAATCTCTAACTCTCTACCAACTTTTTCAATTTTCTCAATAGCAAAATCTAAATCTTCTTTGGTATGGGCTGCACTAATCATACAACGCAAACGTCCAGCACCCTTTGGTACAGTTGGAAATACAATTGCAGAAACAAAAACACCTTCATCTAATAGACGTTTTGAAAACTTCATGGTTAAATCTTCTTTCCCAACCATGACTGGTGTAATTGGAGTTTGACTACGTCCAATATCAAAACCTAAAACTTCTAACTTCGTTTTAAAGTATTTGGCATTTTCCCATAATTTATCTGTAAATTCAGTTGATCCCATTAATAGTTCAACTGATTTCAAGGTAGCACCTACAGCTGCAGGTGGTAAAGCTGTTGAGAATAATAAAGGACGTCCCCTATGCAACAACCATTCCTTAACGACTTTCTTGCTGGCAACATAACCGCCAACAACACCGATGGCTTTTGAAAGGGTGCCTATGATAAAATCAACTTCACCATGTAAGCCAAAATGATCAACGGTTCCACGACCATTTTCACCCAAGACACCAGAACCATGAGCGTCGTCCACATAGGTTAAACAATTATATTTTTTTGCTAATTTAACAATTTCTGGTAATTTAGCCAAGTCTCCATCCATGGAGAAAACTCCATCTGTGATGATTAAAACATTGTTATAATCGTCGCGTCTCTCTTTCAAAATGCTCTCTAATTCAAACATATTTGAATGTTGGTAGATGGCTTTATCTGCTCTAGATAAGCGGACACCATCAATAATAGATGCATGATTTAATTCATCAGAGATGATTAAATCTCCCTTATTAACAATGGCTTGAATAGCACCAATATTACAATTTAAACCTGACTGAAAAACAGTAACCGCCTCTTCTTTTTTAAAGTCAGCCAAAAGCGCTTCTAAATCTTCTAAGATGGTTTGGTTACCAACGATGGTTCTAACGCTTCCAGTACCTGCACCATACTTTTTAACCGCATCAATGGCTGCTTGTTCGACTTCAGGATGAGTTGCTAGTCCTAAATAATTATTTGAAGATAGGTTGACAACTTCTTTACCATCTAAAGAAATACGGTTGTCACACGGACCTTCATTGACTGGCAATTCACGGTAAACACCATCTTCTTTTAATTGTTCAACTTGTTTCTCTAAATACTTTAAATTATTACTCATTCATCTCATCTCCCGGAAATAATATTATTTTTCCACAGTTTTTTCCATTCATCACTTCAGCGGCTTCTTCAATCTTTGTTAATGGAAACTTATGTGTTACAAACTTTTCAAAATGCAATAAATTATTATCGACTAAATATTTAACTTGATCCCATGTTTCAAAAATTCTTCGTCCAACAACACCATATATATTCAAACCTTTGAATACCACATCATTGGATAAGTCAATGGAAATATTCTCATTTGGAAGTCCTAGTAATGAAAATCCACCACCAGGTTTTACGTATTTAAAAGCAAGTTCAATGGCAGCTTTATTTCCAGAGAAATCACAAACCACATCAACACCTTTTTGGTCAGTCACTTCCATCACTTCTTTATAGACATCTGTCTCTATTGGATTGATAAGAACATCAGCACCCAATTCTTTAGCCAAATTAAGGCGGTACTCATTGACTTCAATGGCAATAATTTGTCGTGCACCATATGCTTTCGCAACATCAATGCCCATTAGCCCTATTGGACCACAACCCAAGATAACAACTGATTTTCCTTCAACAGGAAAATGTGTCACTGTGTGAACAGCATTGCCTAAAGGTTCTTGAACTGATAAATAATCTTCATTGTCAGCATCATTATTAACAATACAGTTTTGTGCTGGAATTTTTATATATTCGGCAAAACATCCATCCCTGTCAACACCAATTATCTCAGTGTTTTCACAGATATGACCTTCTCCTCTTAAGCAAAATTCACATTCATTACAGATAATATGGGTCTCAGCACTCACCACATCACCAATTTTAAGACCCTTTACATCATCGGCCATTTTAATAATTTCGCCACTAAACTCATGTCCAACAATCAAAGGTAAATCTAAGTGTGTCTTGGCCCAATGGTCATAATTATAAATATGAGAATCTGTTCCACAAAAAGAAACACTCTTAATTTTTATCAATACTTCTTGTGGTTTTAAATCCGTTGATATCTTAACTTTTTTTAAGGTGAAACCCTTCTCAGGTTTATCCTTTAATACAGCAGTCATTTCTAATTCTTTTACTTGATTATCCAAAGCCTTCATCCAAATCTCCTTATATAATATAATCAATCACATGGCTATTATAACATACTGAATGTAAAGAATTAAAGGTCAATTTAATAAAAATAAGGAAAAAGTGTAAGCCTTTTCCTTATTCCTCTAATTTAAAACTTAAATACAATGTTTCATTGTTAAAATGACTTTCTTCTTCTACATGATAATCTTCTACATGAAAGCCTAAATGAATGTTAATATCTTCTTTTTCAACATAACGATAGACCTTCTTTATTTCATTGGTAATGTCTGCTTTCTTTATAGGAAACATTATATACTTTCCCTTTGGCAATTTTTTTGTCACTAGGTTTTCTTCAACATCAATTAAACCATCTGTTTCAACCATGGCATAATAATCAACGGTTTTAGTTTCCTTAAAGTCAAAACGATAAATTTCCAAACCAATAAATCTCAAGGGTTCTTTTTTCTGAGGAATATCATCTAAATAAACATTTTCAAATTCTTCCCATAGACCCGGAATCTTCTTTTGATCATCGGTATTTATTTTGAAACCACCCAATAATTCAATACCTGCATAAAAACGCGTATCAAAATCTTTGACTATATATTTCATCATACCAC
>JBKHBS010000005.1:0-64094 GCA_046542225.1 Candidatus Izemoplasmatales bacterium
TCATTTGGACATAAGCTACCTAAATTAACTGTGTTACTTGGTTTTTCATTTCTAAATTTCATTTTAACCCTCCTATAAAATTATAATGAATAAGACTTTAACATTACCGATAATATGTGTTTAATAATCAATTTGATGATTTTGTTTTAAATTGTTCCCAATACTCTATTGGGCAAGTGATTATATGATTATATGTAACAACACTTTTTTCTTCTTTTCTCTTATTGTGTTTCATTATTTTCATTGCCCTTTCCCAAAAATTCGATTGATTAATTCTTGTTTATATATTAATACCTTTTGAATCATTTTATATGGATCATTATCCGAATTGAGTAAACATGTTGTTGATAGATGATCAAGTTTTTTATTATCCATCAAAACCATCTCCTTCTCAATCATATAATCGTCATTTTGTATTACTTTTTCTTATTTACACCCTTATTATACATAGACAAATATCAAATGTCAAGCAAAAAGTTAGATATTTATCTAATTTTATTAAATTTACATGGGTTTTTCTTTAAATTACATGAATAATTAGATATTTATCTAATAAAAAAGAAGATTTTCATCTTCTTTTTTTGTTTATTTAATTTTTTCAATAAATGCCTGCAGCTTATCTTCTAAAATAATTTCTTTGGATTTATTCTCTCCACTTACCTTTCTAATAATCATTTTCTGTAAAAAATTCATTTTATCAAATTGATAACTACCACCTAAATAAGAAAAAGTAAAATGGTTTTTAAGCTCACTATTAAAATTTAAGTTTATCACATTCGCTTCTTCTTTAAAGTTCATACCTGAGAAGAAGCAAAACACATTTTTTTTAAGTAATGTTGAAATATTTTCATCAATGAACATTTTTACTTTCTTATGAATCTTACCTATGTATATTGGTGTACCCAGTAATATATTGGTGTAATCGTCAAGATGACCATTAAATTGATTTAGCTCATACAAATCACAAGTTTCAACTCTCTGCTTAAGTATATTAGAAAGTTTTTCTGTCATTCCTTTATTGGTCTTATAGAGAATCAGTGTTTTATTCATTATTATTTCCCTCCTTAAAAGCATTCATAATCGCTAATTTAATACAGCGACTTGATGTTGTAGCCCCAGAGACATCATCAACCATGATTGATTGTTTATCCAAAATCTCTTGATTGATGGTTTCTGCTTCTTCACCTTTACCATTAAGGTGATTATCATAAGCGATTGATATCACTTTTCCATTTTCAATTTCCACTAAAACTAAAACGCCAATGTCTTTTGAGTAATATTCGCCCTGATAAATACCATCTTCATATTCTGAAAAGTCAACTTCTTCAATGCTTTGGCTCAAAATATGATTAGTATTCTGCTTGATTTGCATATAAATACTAATGCCGAAAATCAAAAATAAAGCTAAGAAAACACCAAAAACAATTAATAATCTTTTTTTCATTTTTTCTCTCCTAATATTTCTTTTAATTCTTTGTCAATAAAAAATAAGTTTTGTGCTAGTGTTAATGGACTTCTTTTGAAGATTGAAAACATTAATTTTGCATGGATGGATGATGAGATAAACTCATAGGTTAAATCTTTACTTACAGGTAAGGTTTGATCATCTATGTCATCGATTAATTGTTTTAAAAGAATGGTGACTTTAGGAACAAGTTTATGTGATATATCTTCAATCTCTTGGCCAAAGTTATTAATAAAAACAACTTTAAAAACACTCGGGTGATTATACATATAAGTAAAATACCTTTTAGAACATATAATAATTTTTTCTATTGGATCATCATTTCGTTCTAAACCTTTAATCATGTAATCATAACTTTCTTCTAAAAAATCAACTGCTACATAGGCAAATAAGGTGTCGATATCCTTATAATAGTTATATAAGGTTGCGTAACTATAACCTGTTATCGCAGCAATTTTCCTAGCCGAAACCGATTCA
The DNA here is from genome assembly GCA_046542225.1 of Candidatus Izemoplasmatales bacterium. Classification (GTDB taxonomy): domain Bacteria; phylum Bacillota_I; class Bacilli_A; order Izemoplasmatales; family Hujiaoplasmataceae; genus Hujiaoplasma. Next base: position 1,943 of record JBKHBS010000005.1, read on the forward strand.
ACATTTTCTTCTTTGATGATTTTTTTTGCTGCATCAATAAATTCTCGCTTAATTTTTTCTTGTCTATCTTTTTTATCCATATATACCTCCATTAACACTGTTAATAATTTTAACACTGTTAATATACCATTCATTTTAATGATTGTCAAGAGAGTTTTTTTAAAAAATTAAAAAAAGCAACCACTTGGGTTGCTTTTGATTTATTATCTGGCGGAGTAAGAGAGATTTGAACTCTCGCGCCGGTTACCCGACCTACACCCTTAGCAGGGGCGCCTCTTCAGCCACTTGAGTATTACTCCAATAACAGTCAGCCATTTTATCTTACTAAATTTTAGGCCAACTGTCAACTATTTTTTACTTAGCTGATATAAGTTTCGTCTTGTTTTTCTTCCTTGTCTCTAGGTTCTTCTGGAAGTTCTTTTTCTTTTTCTGGTGCTTCTTTAGGCATGTCTTTTTCATATTTGACTTCTACGTCTTTTTGTTTCTTTTTATTCAATGCTTGTGAATACTTTCTATACTTATTGTATCCACCATAACCATCATAACCTAAATAAGTTGCACCGGCTATTGAAACAAACAAGAATAAAATACCAAGTGTACTTGCGTCGAAATCATTCCACATTGCAATAACGCCACCTAATGTTAAGGCGATGATATGGAAAATAAATTTAGGCACTTCAGTTTTTTCCTCAAAGAAAGAGGTTGAAACAAAAAATACTAAGCCTCTCAAATAGAAGAAAAATGCAAGAAACCATCTAAATAATCTACTCCACGTTTCTGCTTGATCTCCATCTAAACCTGTGATGCCGGCATAGACCATCACGCCTCCAAGAACAATACCGATCAGTATCTCAATGAGATTGATTGTTCTTAATATTTCCTTTTCTAATGTTTTAAGCAAAGGGTATACTCTAAATAACGAGTAAATTACAATCGTAATACCAGTGATTGTATATACCACTTCGTCAGCCAATGACATATAGATTCCTACGCCTAATAATATCGCCGCAATTATCCATTTAATTAGCCATCCATAACCATATTTTGCTTTAGCCATTATAAACCTCCTTTATTAGTTTAAAATGCTTTATAACACTATTATATATGGTAATCATTGATATTTCAATTATATGAACGTATTTGAAGTCAATTCATGAAACTTTGTTTCTCTTCTGGCTTCACCATTGTTAATTGCAATCTTTTTCGATTAATATCCGTTGTTAAAACCCAGACTTTAACAATGTCTCCAACTTTTACGACATCAAGTGGGTGTTTAACATAACTTTTACTTAGTTTTGAAATATGAACCAAGCCCGCTTCTTTAATTCCAACATCAACAAATGCACCAAAATCAACAACATTTCTAACGGTACCTTGTAACTCCATACCAGGATTCAAATCTTCAAGGCTTAATAAATCATTTTTTAATAATGGTTGAGGATAATCATCACGAATATCTCTTGTTGGTGAAACAAAGGCATCTAAAATGTCTTGTACCAATATGGTGTGTTCATTTAAACTTTTTGCTAGGTCAGTAACTTTTATATTTTCAATGGCTGATTTCATTTTATCAGACCCTATTTCCTTTACATCAACATTTAGGATATTTAAGATATTATTAGCCAAATCGTAACTTTCAGGGTGAATTGGTGTTTTATCCAAAGGATTCTTTGAGTTATAGATTCTTAAAAAACCAACCGCTTGTTCAAAAGTTTTCGCACCGATGTTTTTTACTTTCTTTATTCTCTTTCTATCAACAAAAGGTCCGTACTCTTCTCTAAAAGCAACAATATTTTTAGCAACTTTCGCAGATAGTCCCGAAACAAATTGTAAAAGTGAGTGACTGGCTGTGTTCACATTCACACCGACTTGGTTTACCGCTGTTGTAACAACAAACTCCAATGAATCATTTAATTTGGCTTGGGTTACATCATGTTGGTATTGGCCAACACCAATAGATTTAGGATCAATTTTTACAAGTTCAGATAAAGGATCCTGAATTCTTCTAGCGATGCTGACAGCTGAGCGTTCTTCAACTTGAAAATCAGGAAACTCTTCTTTTGCCAATGGACTGGCAGAATAAACACTTGCACCAGCTTCATCGACAATTACATATTGTAAATCAGAATTCATTTCTTTGAGCAAGTCTACAATAAACCTTTCAGTTTCTCTTGAAGCAGTACCATTTCCAATTGCAATGATATCAACCGGATGATTACTTAACAAAGCTTTAACTTTTTGCTTGGCAATATCTAGTTTTTCTTTAGGAACTCTCGCCCCAGGATAAGCCTCATGAGGATAAATAACATCTTTTGTAATATACTTACCGAATTTATCAATAATTGCCATTTTACAACCCGTTCTAAAAGCAGGGTCTATACCTAAAACCATTCTGCCTTTAAGTGGTGGTTGTAAAAGTAAAGAACGAAGATTTTCAGAAAAGATATGAATGGCTTGGTCTTCAGCTTTTTCAGTTAAGTCACTTCTAATTTCTCTTTCAATAGAACCACTGATGAGTCTTTTATACCCGTCCATATAAGCTTCTTCAATCATTTCATTAAAGATAGACAAACGACCATTAATGACTTTTTTATTTAGATAGTTAAATATAGAATCTGTATCAATGTTAATTTTAACTGTGATGATTTTTTCCTTTTCAGCACGATTAATAGCCAATATACGGTGTAATTTAATGGTTGCAAGTTTTTCTTCATAGTCATAATATATTTCATATGTATTGTATTCATCTTCAGCATCTTTTTTCTTATGTGCTACTAAAAACCCATGATTATAGGTATATTCTCTAATCCATTTTCTGTAGTCAGCTTCATCAGATACCTTTTCAGCTATGATATACTTAGCGCCTTCATAAGCTTCTTCTATACTTTGGACTTCTTCTGATAAATAATCCTTGGCAATCTCTTCAATAGAACCTTCTTTTGGAAAAGTCAACATATATTCAGCCAAAGGTTCTAAACCTTTTTTAATGGCTTCTGTTGCTTTTGTTTTTTTCTTTTCTTTAAAAGGTCTATAAATATCTTCTAAATCAACCAGTTTATCAGCGTTTAAAATGTTTTCTTTAATGTCATCAGTCAACATGCCTTTTTCATCAATCAAACGAATAATGTCTTCTTTTCGATCTTGTAGATTTTTACTATATTCGTATTCTTTTTGAATGGCCCTAATTTGTTCTTCATCTAAAGCATTTGTTTTTTCCTTACGATATCTTGCAATAAAAGGAACTGTATTACCTTCTTCAAGAAGTTCTAGAACCACCCTTACTTGATTGACAGTAATATTTTGGCTCTTAGAAACCTCTTTGATTAATTGATCATTCAAATATTCCATATAATACCTACTTTCTTCTTTAATATTTTACCATATTTACGCAATTTTTGGTAAAAAAAAAGAGCTAAAAAATAGCTCTAATTGTTAAATGGTTCGTATGTTCCGTTCTCAACTTGTTCTAGAAAATCCCTAATATTAATCTTGCCTTGAATGACTTCTTCAAATTGCCCATCAACAACAACGACCATCATTGGTGTTAATATTTCTTCGATACCAAGCGCAGCTTCAAGATCATCTTTGGTAAATTCGTTTTCTTCATCTTCAACTTCACGAACACTTATATCCGCTGTGTCTACTAGATAGAATAAGTCTCTATCTTTATTAATATCATTGATAGAACCTAGTACATCTTCTTTAATTTCATCACAGGCTGGACAAGTGTTGCTATAGAAATAAACAACATAATCTTCATTGTTATTTGCCAATACTTGATCATATGTTTGAATATGTTCATAAGACCTATAGTCTTTCCAATCAGTTGCTTTATCATAGATAAAGGCAATTAGTAAAAATATACCAACCGCTACTAGAATTGCGACGAAAGTTTTTATAATTGTTAATCGTGGATCTTCCTTTTTATATCCTTTTTTGTAAGTTGCCATTTTATCACCTCAGGTTTTAATTTTATCTAATTTACAAGAATAATTCAAGTATTAATTTCTTTTTATGTTTCTTCTACAATCACTTGACCAATTGCATAGTCAATTTCATGAGAAATACTTACCCATATTTTTAGATTTTTAAATTTAGGTTTTTCAACAAAAGGCCGGCCCGATTCATCATTTAATATAATGATATCTCGCATTAATATCTTGGTTTCAATACCACTCAAAGCTTTAAATAAAGCTTCTTTGGCACTGAATCTACCAGCTAAAAAATCATATTTCTTTTCTTCTAACTTTATTTGGTCATATAGTTTTATTTCTTCTTCTGTCAAAATTCTCTTGTATGTATTAAGTTTGATACGGCTTTTTTGACATATATCGATACCAATACCCCTAATCATGATGACCCTCAGAAATTCTAATCTTATTGGCTAAATCCTTGATTGCTCTGAATCGATGGTTTAAAGCTGATTTAGAAATTTGCTTGTCAAAATGCTCTAACGATACATAACTTAACTCTAATAGTGATGCTTCAGGGTATTTTTTTCTGAGAAAAATTGCTTCTTGCATAGACTTTGATGGTTTTTTATCCGAATACTTTTCAATAATGTCTATATTCTTTAATTGCTCATTTGCTGCATCCATGGCTTTTTTCTCATTGGCAATGTCACAATTGATGACGCGATTAATTGAATTTTTAAAATCTCTTTTAATCCGTGTATCCTCAAATTCAAATAAAGAGTTATTTGCGCCGACGACTCGTAAAAAGTCAGCGATTCTTTCGGCTTCTTTTAAATATGTTATATAACCTCTTTTATTTTTAGATACTTTTGCATTTAAATCAAATTCATCAGCAATATCTTTAATCACTTGGGCATGTCTTTGCGAATAAGATTGAATTTCTAAATGATAAGCACTTGTATTTGGGGAATTTATGGAACCTGATGCTAGAAAAGCACCTCTTAAATAAGCTCTCTTACAACATTCATTTTGAATTAACTGTTCATCAACATCTTGAAAGAATCTTGCCTCTTCATTAATTAAGGATAATTCATTCATTAATACATCCGCTGATTCGTTAATTTTAACAATGAACTGTTCTTTGGTTTTAAATTGTTTAACCTTTTTTTGAATTAAACTATATTCAAAATCATAAAGTTGTTTATATAGATATACAAATCTTCTCACCACAGAATTATTGGTGGTTTGAAAAACAATACTAATGCCATAATTGTTTTTTTCTATTGAGCCATTGATATGTAATAAGGCAGATAGTTCGGCCTTATTACAACAATTTATATGTTTAAGACTCTGTAATTCTTTTTTTACTTCTTTAGCAAATGACATAATACTCACCATACTTCCTATGTCATATCGTTTTAATTAAAATTTAAATGTGTTTTTTGACTTTGCGTAAGTTTCACCTTTTCTTTTGATTCTAACAAAGACAGAAACGGCAATACCACCAAGAATCATGAAGACCGATGTAACAATCGCAGATTTTAGAGTCAAGCCTAAAAATTCAAAAGTTAAAGGATCTGTTCTCATGCTCTCAATAAAGATTCTGACGCCTCCATACCAAATGAGGTAGAAAGCAAGTATTTCACCAAAATAAATCTTCTTAATTCTTCTTAAAATCAACATCATAGAAAATCCAACTAAATTAAGCATTGATTCATAGAAAAAAGTTGGATGGTAAAATCCTGGTTCAGCCACAAACTGTGATTCTCTTGGCATAAACATATTATTGACAATAAACTCAGGTATGTTTAGGGTATATCTTAGATATTCAAACTGTTCTTTAATGGTTAAATTCGCAACCCCATCAGTCATACCACCGACCAATCCACCGTGGGCTTCTTGATTGAAGAAGTTACCCCAACGCCCAAAAGCTTGTGCAATAATAAAGCCGACTGCCACAATATCTAACATTTTAAAGATATCAATATTTCTTTTCTTCGTATAGAAATAAGCTAAAATAATGGCTGTGAAAAACGCACCGTGAATGGCCAATCCTTCTAGACCAAAACTAGAAAAATCAAGTTCTCCGTTTTGAAAGCCAATAACCCTCAGCAAGGATTCTCCAATGCCACCATAGAAGAAACTATCTAATTCAAAAGCAACATACCATAACCTAGACCCCAATATTGCCAAAGGTACGATGTATAAGAAACCATCCATTAAATCATCTTTTTCCATGCCAATACGTTTGGTTTCTCTTAAACCTAGTGTTAACCCAACAATCATACCAATCACAATAAAAAATGAATATGCTAAGATTGAAAAACCACCGATTTTAATAATTCTATTGTCTAAACTATATATGGCTTTAATCTCAGTGTCTTCATCAATTTCAGAATAGTCTTCTTCAAAAACAGACCATCTAAGAAATCTAGTATTTTCTTTATTGTTTGGTTTAGATGGCGGTTGGATATCACAAGGAGATGCATCACAATTAATTTCTTTTAGAACCGTCCCATCATAATCAACAAAAGTAACTGTAAAGGGCTCAGTATTTTCTTGGGCATTTAAAGTTTCCCTATTAAAGCCTAACAAAGCTAGGGTAAATAATAAGGTTATCGATAGCAATATTATTTTAATCGTTTTTTTCATTTTCTAACTCCTGGTTTTTTATGATTTGTTTGTTTAATAAATTGTTAAAATCTTCAGCTGAATTATAACCCATATCTTTGGATTTAAAATCTAAAGCAGCCGCTTCAACAAGTGTGGCTGTGTTCCTCGCTTCAGTAATTGGTAAGGATGCATATGAGACATATGTATCAAATATTTTTCTTTTACCTGTTTTTAATCCTAAGCGATCTTTCTTCGATTCATCGCTCCATTTATTCAGTTCCACAATAATAGAAATTCTTTTTTTCTCTCTATAGGCTTTAACACCAAATAAATAAACGACATTGACTACACCCACTCCTCTGATTTCAAGAAACTTCTTTAAAACCTCAGCGGCTTCGCCAATTAAAACGCCTTTTTCAACTTGGTAAATCTCAACTGTATCATCAGCAACTAAAATATATCCTCGCCTAATTAACTCTAAAGCAACTTCGCTTTTACCAATACCACTCTTACCAGTGATTAAGACACCAACACCATTGATATCCATTAAAACCCCATGCATAGAGGTCCTTTCAGCCAGTTCAGCTTGTAAAAACTCATAAAGTTCACTAAATAAAGAAGTTGTTTTATAAAAACTTTTTAAAATGGGTATATTATATTGATTCCCTAAATCAATAAATAATTTTGGAACATCAACATTCTTGGAAAAGATAAAAGCAGGCGGATTTTTCTTCATCATTAAATCAACCCGTGTCGCTTGGTCTTCTTTGGATAGGGAATGGAAAAAAGCAGCTTCCTTAGAGCCTAAGATTTGAATTCGATCATTTTCATAGAAATCTAGCATCCCCGCTAATTCTAGACCCGGTTTAGCAAGCGCCGCTATAGAAACTAAATTATGAACGCCCTTTTTCCCAGCAACTAATTTTAGTTCTAAACCTTCAATGACCCTAGAAACTTTAAGTGATGTCATATAATCACCTCTTTTTCCTGTTAATCATACGTTCAATTTGTTTATATATATGTTTTATGAGAAATCTAAAAAACATAAAAACCAAAACAAATAGAACGTGATGATATGAACTTAAGAATAGACCAAAATTAAAGAAAAGGAAATCGATTGAATAAAAATAGATGATGTTTATCAACATAAAAATAGTCCCCACTGAATATATGACTATTTGCATATGTTTTTTAAACAAATATTTTTTATAGAATTCCTCAAACAAAGTAAAGCCAAAAATAATAAACATTAAGTAAAGGTCATTGGAGAAAGAACTCACAAATAAATGACCAATCACTTTAATCAAGACCAAAGCGGTTATAAAGTTCACAAGAAAACTAATTATAAAATTAATAATTGGACTGTGGGAATATACTGCCGCAAGATTAATTTTGATAATGGGTCTTCCCCCACCAAAGCCTTTTCTGTTTTTCTTATTTTGTTCCTTGACTTTTTCTATTAGTTTTTCTAATTGTTCAATCTCTTTTTTTATTTCTTCGTTTGTCTTCTTATCATTTGACATTTTATCATTTTTTTTATTTTTGTCACTCATCGTTATCACACTTCTTTATTTATGAATATCATATCATATTTAATGAAAAATAGATATTTAACTAAAGGTTTAAGACATCTTTTAGATATTGACCTGTGTATGATTCTTTGACTTTTATGATGGCTTCAGGTGTACCATAAGCCAATAAATTTCCGCCTCGTTCTCCACCTTCAGGTCCAAGGTCAATAATATGGTCAGCTGTCTTAATGACATCTAAATTATGTTCAATGATAATGACAGTTGCACCTTTATCAACAATATGATTCAACACTTGCATTAATTTTTTTATGTCATGGGTATGTAAACCTGTGGTAGGCTCATCAAGAATATAAATTGACTTATCAGTAATACGTTTATATAATTCTGAAGCCAACTTAACTCTTTGAGCTTCACCGCCTGAAAGGGTTGTTGAAGATTGGCCCAATCTTATATAACCTAAACCAACATTATTGATGGTTTCTAATTTCTTTTGAATCTTTGGTATTTTATCAAAAAAGGCCATTGCCTCTTCAACACGCATATCCAATACATCCGCAATATTCTTACCCTTGTATTTTACTTGCAATGTTTCTTTATTATATCTTTTTCCATGACATTCTTCACATTCAACATAAACATCAGGCATAAAATGCATTTCAATCTTAATGACGCCATCACCCTGACAAGTTTCACAACGTCCACCTTTTACATTAAATGAAAAACGTCCTTTTTTATAACCTCTTAATTTCGATTCTTTTGTTTGGGCATATAAATCTCTTATATGATCGAAAACACCTGTATAGGTTGCTGGATTTGACCTAGGCGTTTTACCAATTGGCGATTGATCAATATCGATAATACGGTCAAATTGATCATAATTCTTGATTTCTTTAACCTCACCTGGTGTTTCTCTTCTTCTTGTGATTAAATTCACCAAGTTTTTATAGAGTACTTCATTGACCAATGAAGATTTCCCTGAACCAGAAACACCTGTTACAACTGTTAAGCAGCCGATTGGAAAATCAACATTAATATTTTTTAAATTATTTTCCTTGGCACCGATTACTTTTAAATGTCCATGGTCATGGCTTCTTCTTTTTTGAGGTATATCAATTTTCAATTCGCCACGTAAATATTTACCTGTGAATGTTTGACCATTATTTTTTAATTCTTCAGGTGTCCCAATGAATTCCAAGCGTCCGCCATGTTCACCAGCACCTGGCCCAATATCAACAACCAAATCACTTTCTAAAATCATTTCTGTATCATGTTCAACAATAATCATTGTATTTCCTAGATTCTTCATCTCTTTTAATGATTGAATGAGACGTTGATTATCTCTTTGGTGCAAGCCAATTGAAGGCTCATCTAAAACATAGAGTACCCCAGTTAATCGAGACCCAATTTGAGTTGCCAAGCGGATTCTTTGGGCTTCACCACCCGATAAAGTCATCGATGCTCTGGCTAAAGTTAGATAATCTAAGCCTACGTTCACAAGAAAACTTAATCGGTCCTTAACCTCTTTAATAATTGGTTTAGCAATCTCCTGATCTTGGCTTTTTAAATCAATTTTATTAAAGAAGCTCAACAAATCAACGATACTCATCCTTGAGACATCATCGATATTTTTGCCTTCTATGTAAACTGATAAAGCTTCTTCATTTAATCTTTTTCCATGACAAGATTCACATTCGATATCACTCATCATGCCTTCAATCCAACGTCTAATCATCCTAGAATTTGTATTCATGTAACGTCTTTCTAAACCAATAATAACACCTTCAAAAGGTTTTTTTGATTTATGGAATAAACGTCCTTCTCTAGAAACATATTTATAATCAATTTCTTTTTCAGAACCATATAAAAGAATGTTCTGTTGTTTCTTGGTTAAATCTTCAAATGGTTTATCTAAAGGTATCTTTAATGCTTTTGCGGTTTGTTCAATTTGTCTATAATATATTGAATCTTTCTTTGCATACTTTTGAAAAACATTATCTTCTAGGCTTAAAGACGTGTCTGGCAATAAGGCCTTGACATCAATTTTACGGTTAAAACCTAAACCATTACATGTCGAGCATGCACCACTTGGGGCATTAAAAGAAAACAACCTAGGCTCTAAATCAGGAATCGTAAAACCACATATTGGACAAGAAAAGTTTTCACTGTATAATTTTTCTTCCCCATCAATGATGACTTTAACATTACCATCACCAAGCTTAGCGGCAGTTTCTAAAGAATCATATAATCTTGTCCTTGCTGATTGTTTAACAATCAGCCTATCGATAACGACATCTATATCATAACGATTATTTTTATTGAGTTCAATATCTTGGTCTAACTCAAAATCTTCTTCATTGATCCTTAGACGGGTGTACCCTTCTTTTCTTAAGTGTTCGATAATTTCTTTATGTGAACCCTTTTTCCCTCGAACGACAGGCGAAAGAATAATCAATTTAGCTTGATCATTTTCGATAATTCTATCTGTCATTTCTTGAATGGATTGAGACTTGATTTCAACATGATGAATGGGACAATATGGTCTACCAATCCTTGCATACAATAACCTAATGTAATCATAAATCTCAGTAACTGTCCCCACGGTTGACCGTGGATTATGAGAGGTTGATTTTTGGTCGATTGAAATTGATGGCGATAAACCTTCAATAACATCCACATCTGGTTTTTTCATGTTTCCTAAGAATTGTCTTGCATATGCACTTAATGATTCAACGTATCTTCGTCTTCCTTCTTCATAGATTGTATCAAAGGCCAAACTTGTTTTACCTGAACCAGATAAACCAGTCATGACCACCAATTGATTTTTCTTAAACTCTAAATCAATGGATTTTAAATTATTTTCTCTTGCACCTTTTATTGTTATATAATCTTTCAAATTATTCACCCAAATCTATCATATCTTTAAATTCTGTTTCACTTAGTATATGGATCCCTAAGTCTTTTGCTTTATCGTATTTTGACCCTGGTTGGTCACCTGCCAATACATAATCTGTATTTTTAGATACAGAAGATGTGACTGTTCCACCCAAGTCTTCAATTATCTTTTTTGCTTCTTTTCTTGAAAAATCTTCTAAACTACCCGTTAAAACAACTGTTTTATTTGTAAAAACAGTTTCTTTGTCTACTGATGTATCTTTATATTCTGCATTTAATCCTAATGATTGGAGTTCCTTGATGAGGTATAAATTCTCTTCATTATGAAAGTATTCAATCACTGAATTTGCAATGGCTTCACCAATGTCTCGAATATCAGAAAGTTCTTCTTTTCTAGCATCTGCCAAACGATCCAAAGTCTTAAAGTTTTTCGCCAATGTTTTAGAAGCTTTTTGTCCCACATAACGTATGCCAAGTCCAAATATTAACTTATCTAAGTTGTTGGATTTGCTATTTTCTATAGCAGACAGAAGGTTTTCAACGCTTTTCTCACCCATACGTTCTTTATTCACTAATGTTTCTTTATGATTTTTCAATTTGAAAATATCGGTAATATTCTTTAAAAGACCGTCATTGTATAAATCAGTGATGATTGCTTCTCCTAAACCATCTATATTATATGCAGGCCTTGAAGCAAAATGAATCATACCTTCTAAATGTTTTGCGTCACAAGTCGGATTTACGCAATAGTAATCTGCCTCACCTTTTTTTCTAATAATCTCATGATGACACACAGGACATTCATTAATCATTTCAAATTCTTTTTCATCGCCAGTCCTTTTATCCATAATCACAGAAACCACTTCAGGAATAATTTCACCCGCTTTTCTGATGATGACATGATCATTGATTCTTATGTCTCTTGATTTTATAAAATCTTCATTATGTAAGGTTGCTCTAGAAACACTAGAACCTGATATATCCACTGGTTCTAAATAAGCAACTGGTTTTATAACGCCAGTCCGACCTACTTGGAATTCAATATTATTCAATAAGGTTTCTTTCTCTTCTGTTGGAAATTTAAAGGCTGTTGCCCATTTAGGAAACTTAGAAGTATAACCGATTTCATCATAATACTTTAGTTCATTCACTTTGATTACAATACCATCTATCTCATAGGGTAAATCATGTTTTATTTTCTCAATTTCATTTATAAAATCAATAACACCCTCAATATTTTCACAATAAGTTGTCTTTTCATTTACATTAAATCCTAAAGACTTTAAGGTCATTAAGCTATGATAATGATTTGTGAAATCATCATGAAAACCATAATAGATGTAAGCATCTAAACGGCGTTGATGAACAACTTTTGGATCAAGTTGTCGCATGGTTCCAGCAGCAGCATTTCTCGGGTTTTTAAAAAGTTCTTCACCTTTTTCTTTCCTAACTTTATTGATTTGATTAAAATTATTTTTGGAGATGAAAATTTCACCACGCACTTCTAATTTATCTTTAAAATCAATTTTTAAAGGCAAGGACTTAATGGTTTTAACATTTTCAGTGATGTCTTCGCCAACAACAGAATTCCCTCTGGTTGCAGCCCTTTTGAAATAACCATCTTCATATATCATCGAGACGGATAATCCATCTATTTTTAATTCAACTGTATAGGTATAATCCTTAACAACTTTCCTAATTCTCTTATCAAAACTTTTAATTTCTTCTTCAGAAAAAACATTGCTTAAAGAAAGCATTGGTCGTTCATGCTCAACTTTTTCGAATTTTGAACTCACTTGACCACCCACACGTTGTGTTGGTGAATCAGGTGTTTTATATTCTGGATGTTCTTCTTCCAATTCAATGAGTTCTTTCATCAACTGATCATATTCTACATCAGAAACTGAAGGATTATCTTTTACATAATATTCGTAGTTATAATGATTGATTAATTTCTTTAACTCATCTATTCTTTTCTTTACATTCATAGACTTACTCCTCAATTTTAAAACTAGGATGATCTTTGACTAAAGTCTTAATACCATGGGGCATTGAAAATGCAATCTTAACCAAATCACCTTTAACTTCAACTACCATTCCTTTTCCAAATACTTTATGAATGACTTTATCGGATGCTTTAATTTGTTTTACATCTTTTTGGTAATCATAATGTTCAATGACAGGACGCCTTCTTGATGACCTTGCTCTTTCAAAATTAATCTTTTTATGATGATTAGGTCCTCTTCTATCAAGTAATTCTTCATCGATTTCTTCGATGAATTGAGAATCAAGATTATCCATGTATTGACCATACATAAAGCGGGTTTTACAATTCGTTAAATAAACAAGGTTCCTAGCCCTTGTTAAACCTACATAAAAAAGTCTTCTTTCTTCATCGATATTATTGGCTGAATCAAAACTATTTCTAATGGTTGGAAATAAACTTTGTTCTAAACATGTCATGAAAACAACATCAAACTCTAAACCTTTAGCTGAATGAAAAGTCATTAAACTAACCGCTTCTTTTTCTTGATTTTCTTCAGCTTCAACATGTAAAACCAAATCATTTAATAAAGTCGCTAATTTATCATAATTTGAGATATTATAATCATAACCGCTGATTTTTTCTAAAATAATGGTTTTGAATTCTTTTAAGTTATCCAATCTTCTTTCAGACTGAAATGTCTTATCGGCTGTTGCATCATCTTTTTCTAACATTTCTTTATAACCACTTTTGTCTAGCAACATGTCATAGGTGTCTAATAGAGCTCTCTTTTCAAGTCCCTGCTTTAAATCGATAATCATCGATTTAAATTTATCCATTTCTTTAGCGGCTTTCCCCGATAATAAGCCATTATCCAAATCTATACAATCAAATAATTTCAAATGATGTTCTTCTGCATAATCAACTAATTTAGCGAAAGATACATTGCCGACACCACGTTTAGGTGTATTGTAAACCCTTGAAAAAGAGTAATCATCTCCACTATTAATCAATAAATGTAAATAGGCAATAATATCTTTAATCTCTTTTCTTTTGTAGAAAGATAAGTTACCGACCACTTTGTGTGGCATGTTGTATTTTAAGAAAACATCTTCAAATCGACGAGACATGGAATTATTCCTATATAAGACAACAATGTCTTCTAGATTTGTGCCTTCTCTTCTTAGTTTTCTGATTTGTTCATAAACATAATAAGCTTCTTCTTCATCTGTATTGGCCTTAAAATGTATGATTTTTTCGCCTTGGCCAAGCTCTGAATATAAGTCTTTAGGGATTCTATTTTGATTATTTTTGATGACAGAATTAGCCGCTCTTAAAATGGTATCTTTTGACCGGTAATTTTGATTCAAAATAATCTTTTGATGTTCTGGAAAATCTTTAGCGAACTTCTTAATGTTTTTAATGTTTGACCCTCTAAAAGCATAGATGCTTTGGTCTTCATCACCCACGATAAATAAGTTGCGATGTTTTTTTGCCAATTCATAGACTATATTATATTGAAGATTATTTGTATCTTGAAACTCATCTACTAATATGTATTGAAATTTTTCTTGATACCTTTTTAAAACACCTTGAAAATCTTGTAATATTTTAAGGGTTAAGACCAATAAATCTTCAAAGTCAACGAGATTATTATCTTTTAAATATTCTATATACATAGGATATATTTGAGTCAACATCGAGCGGATAGGCTCATCTGTTTGATTGATTGTTGTAAGTTTACCTTTAATATTATTAATAAGCTTAGCGGTAATGGTTGGTGAATATGTACTCAAATCATAATGATGTTTTTTTAATAAATTCTTAATGATATTGGTTGAATCTTGGTCATCAATAATTTGGAAATTTTTATCATAATCTAAGTTATCAATCTCACGACGCAAAAAATTAGCACCCATCGAATGAAAAGTTGAAATCCATATTTGCTTGTCTGGTAAATCAACCAATTGATGGACGCGTTCTTTCATTTCATTAGCTGCTTTATTGGTAAAGGTAATGGCTAAGATATTTGAAGGAGAAATTCCCGCTTCTTTTATTAAGTAAGCGATTCTATGTGTTAAGACACTGGTTTTTCCCGACCCTGCACCAGCAACTGCCATGACAGGTCCTTCAACGATTTCAACCGCCTTTTTTTGTTCTTTATTTAAATGTTTTGTAAGATTATTTTCCAAAATATCACCTTTAAATATTATACCATGATTGGCTAAAAGTATAAACTCATAAACCTTTTATATGAAGAAAAAATCAAGGAAAAATTCCTTGATTTTATTTAAATCTTGATTTTAGTTCAACCGTTCTATTAAAGACTAAATTGCCTTCTTTAGAATCATAATCTGTTGCGAAATAACCCCTTCTAATGAACTGAAATTTCTCTCCGACTCCAGTACCCTCTAAAGCCGTTTCAACAAATCCATGCATGGTTGTCCATGAGTTTGGATTCAAGCGTTCAAACAAGTCTTTCTTAGAATCTGAATCCAACATCAATGGTTCAAACAAATTGAAAACGGCAGGTCTTGAAGTGGTTGCCTCAACATAATGGATGTTTCCATTTGGTTTTCTCTCACTAAAACCAGATCCTGATTTTGTTTGCGGATCATAAGTACATAAGATTTCTGTGATTTCTCCCTTTTCGTCTTTAATGATTTCATTGCATTTTACAAAATAAGCCCTCATTAATCTCACTTCAACATCTTTCGCCAAACGTTTCCATTTTTTATTTGGTTTTTCTTCAATAAAGTCATCTCTATCAATGTATAAATGCTTGCCAAATGCAATTTTTCTTGACCCTAAATCCTCGTTATTTGAATTATATTCAACATCAATCCATTCAATCTCATTTTCAGGATAATTAGTGATTGTGACTTTTAAAGGATTAATGACTGCATGAACCCTTTTTGCTTTATAGTTCAAATCATTTCTTAGAGCATTTTCTAGCATTTCGCTAGAAACAGTTGAATTGACTCTTGATAATCCCGTACTTAGAATAAAATCTTTAATGGATTCCTTGGTATAACCCCTTCTATTAAGACCAGCCAAGGTAGGCATCCTTTGATCATCAAAACCATTGACTTTTCCAGATTCAACCAAGGCTTTTAAATATCTTTTTGACATGATTGTGTTGGTAATATTTAAACGGCCAAACTCATATTGATGAGGCACATGTTTCATATCGCACTTTTCAACAAACCAATCATACAATACCCTGTGATCATCATATTCTAAAGAACATAAGGAATGGGTAACACCTTCAATGGCATCTTGAATTGGATGGGCAAAATCATACATTGGATATATACACCATTTCTCACCGGTATTTTGGTGGTGGACATGCATAATCCTATAAATAACTGGGTCTCTCATATTCATATTAGGAGAAGCCATATCGATTTTAGCCCTTAATGTTTTTTCTCCATCTTTATATTGACCATTCTTCATTTCTTCAAATAATTTTAAATTTTCATCAACAGTCCTATCTCGATAAGGTGAATCTTTTCCAGGTGTGGTTAAAGACCCTCTGTATTCTCTCATTTGTTCAGCATCCAAGTCACATACATAAGCCAATTCTTTTTTAATTAATTTAATGGCCAATTCATAGTTGATGTCAAAGTAATCAGAACCATACAAAATTTTATCAGGTTCATAACCCAACCATTGAATGTCCTTAATAATTGCGTCAACAAATGATTGGTCCTCATTTGAAGGGTTTGTATCATCAAACCTTAAATTGGTTTTACCATCAAAATGCCTAGCAAGTTCAAAATTCATGATAATTGCGCGTGCATGACCTATGTGCAAATAGGCGCTTGGTTCTGGTGGGAACCTTGTTATAATTTCATTGACTTTGCCTTTTTTTAGGTCTTCTTCCATGATGGTTTTTATAAAATTAGATTCCATTTATACACCTCTTTCTAAATCTAAACGAGAATGACCGTTGATATACAAGTCATCAGATTTACCATATTTTTTATATTGGAAATATCCTGCAGAAGCAATCATTGCAGCGTTGTCAGTGCAATAAGCCATTTTTGGAAAATAAACAGGAATCCCTTTTACTTTTTCTTTCATTTTTTTTCTTAAACCTGAATTTGCGGCAACCCCACCTGCAACAATGATTTGTTTAATACCATAATAATCTATTGCTTTTAAGGTTTTTTCGACTAAAACATCGGTTACTGCTTCTTGGAAACTTGCAGAAAAGTCCTTTGGATCAATGGTTTCATTTCTTTGTAACATATTATGATGTTTGTTAATCACATGAGATTTTAAACCAGAAAAACTGAAATTAAAATCATCACTGTGAATCATCGGTCTTGGGAAATCATAAGTATCCTTGCCTTGATTTGCCAATTTATCAACAATAGGTCCACCTGGATAGCCAAGTCCCAAAACCCTTGCGACCTTATCATAAGCTTCTCCAACTGCATCATCTTGGGTTTCACCTAATTTTTCAAAAGAAAAATGTTCTTTCATCAAAATAAGTTCAGTGTGCCCACCAGATACCACCAAAGCCAATAAAGGAAATTCCATATCTTGTTCAATATAGTTGGCATAAATATGACCACTGATATGGTGTACACCCATAATTGGTATATGATAATTTAAACTAATGACTTTTGCTGCATTAATTCCAATCAACAATGAGCCGATAAGTCCAGGACCTTTGGTCACTGCGATTAAATCAATATCTTCAAAAGTTAAATTTGCTTTTTTGATTGCTTGATCAAATACATAGGTGATGCCTTTAACATGCTCTCTTGAGGCAATCTCAGGAACAACCCCACCATATGATTGATGAATATCTATTTGTGACAAGACTTCATTTGATAAAACCATGTTACCATCTTTAACTACGCTCACACTGGTTTCATCACAACTTGTTTCAACACCTAATACATACATAATTTCACTTCCTAAATTTTCTTATACATTAGCAATGCATTTTCATTATTACTATAATAATTTTTTCGAATAGAAACTTCTTTAAAACCAACTTTTTTGTATAAGTTGATGGCTGCTTGATTGGTCTGCCTAACCTCTAAAGTCCATTCACTTATCTTTTTTTCTTTTAATATTTCTTCTAGTTGATTTAAGGCTTTATAAGCATAAGCCTGCCTTCTATAATCCTCTTTTATCAGCATAGAAAATATCTGTGATTTGTCTTCATCTAGCCATATAATAATATAACCCACTAAAACATTGGACTCATAAATTCCATAAATTTCATATAAAGGATTTTCCACATAAGTTTCAATAAACATCTCAAAATTGGTTTTGTTAAAATGTTTATTTTCATTTGAAATAACATCCAATAAATCTTTATCGTCTAATGGGCGTAAGTTAATCATTTTTTAAATTTCGTTCTGCTTCTGTGACTTGTAAATAATTTGGAACAAGTTCGTGCACATTGTTGACTTCTTCTAAGAGACTTGATTTTAAAATCTTCTCAATTTGTGGTTGACCAGATTCAACAACCTCATATTCTTCATCTCTTTTAGATTTGAATGTTTCTATATTCATTAATATGTCTTGAGTCAAATAAGTCATTTGCTGATTGTCTTGTTTAAGAAAAGCCATAAATGCATTGCCTCTTCTTGCATCAATCAAGGGTAGGACATATTCTTTATCAGAATGACTGGCCATTAAAGCCAAGGATGATATCTTAGATACTTTGATATCGTTTAAATAAGCGACCATCTTTGCTACTGTGACACCAATTCTTACACCAGTATAAGATCCAGGTCCAACCCCAACAATCACTTGATCTAAATCCTTTAATTCCAAGGATGCTTTGTCGAGCATTTCTCTTAATAATGGCATAAGTGTCACCGAATGATCATTGTCTCCAGCCTGATATACTGAATCGACTTCTTCATCATCAATGACCAAAGAAAGATAGATATATTTACTTGCTGTATCGATGATCAATCTTTTGTATGATTTCTTCATATTTGCCACTTCCTTCTATAGAAACATCTCGGGTAAATTCATCAACAAAGGTGAATTTTAAACTTAGGATTTGCTCAGGTAACATGGTTTGGATATATGGATACCATTCAATCACAGAAACACCATCACCATAGATGAAATCATCTAATTCATAGTCATATCCTATATCTTCTAAACGATATACATCCATATGATATAAATTTAAATCTCCAACATATGTTTTTAATATCGTAAAAGTAGGGGAATTTAAATTATCATTAATCCCCATGGCTTTTGCTAAATATTTAGTAAATGTTGTTTTACCGGATCCTAAATCACCACTTAAACCAATAATCATTCCAGGAAAAACTTCATCACCAATAATCATTGCTAATTTTTTAGTATCTTTTTCAGAATTTAATCTTATATTTATTTTCACAATAACTCCTAATTTTTCTTTAATAATCTACTAATAATTATATCATAAATTCAATAAAATCATAGTTATAGCGTCGTAAAAAGAGTATTTAATGATTTAAGTTAAGAATATCTATTTATATGATATAATAACCCTATCAAGTTTAGGTTAATATTTCGGGGGTAAGTCATGTTCCTTATCATTCACAATCCATTATCGAGCAATAAAAAGTCACGAAAGAAAACAAAAAAGATTGTTCGCTTTTTTAAAAGAAGAAAAATGGATTTTATCGTTAGATCAACACTCAAAATTAAAGACATGCATCAATTTTTAAATCGAAGAGAATACATCACAGACATCTTATTACTAGGTGGTGATGGATCTATCAATTATTTCATTAATAATGTTGATGTCTCAAAAATAAAACAAAGAATTCATTTGGCAAAAAGTGGCTCTGGTAATGATTTTTTAAGGTCATTAAAACCCTTATACGGTGCTGATGTAACCATTGGACAAGCCATTTTAAATGACAATAAAACCGTAAAGTTTATCAACGGTTGTGGCTTAGGTTTCGATGGTATGGTGAGTCACTATGTTAATAATGACCGCAAAAAAAATAAAATATCTTATCTTATTAACGTTTTTCGTTCTATTTTACATTTTAATAGTCAAACCATAAAATTGACCATTGATGGTCAAGAAACCACATATGACCGGGCATACATTGCATCCATTCAAAATGGTCGTTACTTTGGCGGTGGTATGAAAGCTGCACCACATGCGGATATCACTTCTGATACTTATGAAATCATTGTTGTTCATAACATTAATAAATTTTTATTACAATTATTATTAATGAGTATTTATCCTGGATGGCATCGATTTATAAAAAAACGCATTAAAATATTAAAAGGCAAAGAAATTCGTGTAGAATTTCCGGCGCCGACTTATTTTCAGGCTGATGGGGAAGTTCAAGAAAACATTAAAACCATTCATGTTTTGGCCACTGATAAAAGACGATTTTTTGCCTTTACTAAAAATACCTTTAAAGAACTTAAAAGAAAATAAACACTTCCCACTATAAAAGCACTATTTAAAAATAGTGCTTTTATATTATAGAAAGGTTAAATTCTTTTTTTCAATGCTTCAGATAATCGCTCAAAACCTGGTTTTTCCAATAATGCGAACATATTCTTTTTATAGCTTTCCACACCAGGTTGGTTGAAAGGATTCACACCCAAGACATATCCGCTCACACCTACAGCCAATTCAAAGAAGTAAACTAAATATCCAAAACTATAGGCATCTATTTTAGGAATCGTCAATAGCATGTTGGGCGTTCCACCATCTAAATGTGCCAACATAGTTCCTTTTAAAGCTTGCTTATTGACATAATCAACTGTTTTATCTTCTAAATAATTCAATTGATCTAAATTCATTTCATCATGTTCGATTTTAACGTCTTCTTTGGGTTCTTGTATTTCAATCATTGTTTCAAAAAGTACTTTTTTTCCTTCTTGAATAAACTGTCCAAGTGAATGTAAGTCTGTCGTAAATGAAGCACTAGATACAAATAGACCTAATTCATCTTTACCTTCAGATTCACCAAATAATTGTTTCCACCATTCAGAGAAATAATTCAACTTAGGTTCGTTGTTTACTAGCAATTCAAGGGCAAAGCCTTTTCTATATAATAGATGTCTCAAAGCAACATACATATGCACATCATTTTTATAAAGGTCTTTTAGTTTATATGCTCTCTTAGATGCTTTGGCACCCCTAATCATTTCTTTTATATTTATTCCACCAACTGCGATTGGCAATAAGCCAACAGGTGTTAAGACTGAAAAACGTCCACCTATATCATCAGGAACAATATACGATTTATAACCTTCTTTTTCAACCAAGGTTCTTAATGCCCCTTTAGAAGCATCTGTAGTTGCTATAATTCTTTCTTTGACTTCTTCTTTACTGTATTTATCTTCTAATAATTGTTTTAAGGCCCTAAATGCAATGGCAGGTTCTGTAGTTGTACCAGATTTAGAAATCACATTGATTGAAAAACTTTTGTTTTCTAAATATGACAACAATTCACTTAAGTAAGTCGACGATAAATTTTGTCCAGCAAAGATAATCTCCATCGATTTTCTTTTTTGAAAATAAGGTTTCATATACTCAATGGCAGCTTTAGCCCCAAGATATGAACCACCAATTCCAATCACAACCAAAACTTGTGATTGTTTTCTTATTTTCTTGGCTGTATTTTGAATATCGTTAAGAAAATCTTTATCGAGTTGGTCTAGTAATTCGATCCAACCAATATAATCATTTCCTTCTCCACTTTTATTGTCTAGTGTTTTTCTAGCTTCATTAATTTCTTTTTGTATTGATTTAAGATCATCCATGTCTATAAATGGTAATACATTGTTATAATTGAACTTCAAATATTTTTCTTTCATATCGTTCCCTCCAGAATTTAGATTATATTATATTAAATTAAATGTCAAATAAAAAACAACGAAATTATTCGTCGTCTTTTTGATACTTGTCAACCCAAGCCTTTAGTTCATCTTCCAAAGGTCTGAATCCAGTTTTTAACTCTGTAGATTCTCTTTTTTTACGTCCGGTCTTATTTTGACTTTTATAACTGAAACTTATTTTGTCACCTTCAACTTTG
This sequence comes from Candidatus Izemoplasmatales bacterium, assembly GCA_046542225.1. Taxonomy (GTDB): domain Bacteria; phylum Bacillota_I; class Bacilli_A; order Izemoplasmatales; family Hujiaoplasmataceae; genus Hujiaoplasma. The sequence goes on from JBKHBS010000005.1 coordinate 23,919, forward strand.
ATAACTTCAACAGTTACTTCATCCCCTACAGTAAGATAGTCTTCAATATTTCTCACATAGCCATCGCTAACCTCAGATATATGAATTAGTCCATCATATTTATCTTCAACTTTTACGAAAGCGCCGTAAGGTTTAATATTAGTAATACGACCTTTGACGATGTCTCCTTTATTCATAATTAACACCCCTCAAAGAAACTGATAATATTATAACACAATATGAGTTTTTATCAAGCAAGACATATTGTAAATGACAAATTAATTTGATTTTTAGCGAATTCGTTGAAAAATCAATATATTTTCATATAAAAAAAGAATAATCACTAAGACTATTCTCTTTCATCTTCAAAATTATGTGCAATCGATGACGCTGCCGCAGCTGCAATTGCACCCACGATATCATCTAAGAAGGTATTGCATTTGTTTGATGCCTTACCGGCTTCATCCAAGGTACCAATGATACCAGGTTTTAATTTATCAACATAACCAAAGTTTGTGAAACCAATAGAACCATAAACATTGACAATTGATAAGACAAGTATTTCATCAATACCATATAAGGGGTTATCGCTGTTGATAAGTGTTTCTAAAGGTTCAGACAACTTATTTTCTTCAGCCAAACGATCCAATTCAATGCCGGTTAATATAGCATTTTGAACTTCTCTTTTGTCTAATACTCTTTCAATAGCATCAATACAATCTTCCATGTCTAAATTTGGAATATATTTTTTTTGTAATTCAAAAACAATATTGGCGATGTCTTCAATGGTTGCGCCACGCTCTATCAGTAAATTTTTAGAAATTTCTTTCATTTTTTTGTTTGATTTTACGATGTCTTTGCTCATGCGACCAATTCAACCCCTATCACACCAGGGACTCTTTCTAGCAATGTGTCTTCAATTAAATCGTTCATTGTTGAGTCAACTGCAGCACAACCTACACAAGCTCCAGTTAATCTCACATAAACAATACCATCTTCAAATTTAACAAATTCTACATCGCCACCATCACGATTTATATAGGGTCTTATTAAATCAAGAACCCCTTTTATTTCTCCTATGATATCTTCATAGTTCATAATATCTACTCCTTAATTTCTTTATCTGTTTTTGTTTCTTTCTCCACGTCTTTTTGAATGTTTTTTAAGATATAATATGCACAGTTTGGTGCGCATGATTCAACTATATAATCAGGGATTAATTCATGATTAGAATCTTCAAAGCCTTTAAGCCTTAATAAGCCCGCTGAATAATCACCAACTATAAATTTATATTTGTCGAAATAATCAGTATATCTTTGATTAAAATCATCTAAAACAAAAGCGTCTCTATAATTCTTTATTAATTCAAACATTCCATGTTCTGTTTCAATCATATAATCACATCCTTAGGATACATATTTTATCATACAAAGGGATAAAATTAAAAAATTATTACTTATTATTTTAATCCAAAAGGAAATCAGATTTTTCAATCAAAACGATTGCTTCACATATGATTCCTTTTTCTTCTCCAACAAAACCTAAACCCTCATGTGTTGTTGCTTTTATTGAAATATATTTTGTTTTACATTCCAATATTTCGCCGATGATTTTTTTCATTTCACTAATATATGAACTCAATTTTGGTTTCTCTAGAGATATCATACAATCAAGGTTTGAGATTTCATAACCTTTACTTGATGCATAGTTAAAGACTTCTTTTAAAATTAATTTTGAATCGTAATCTTTATATTTAGGATCATTGTCCGGAAAAAATTTACCGAGGTCACCTAAACCTAAAGCGCCAAGCAATGATTCTGCAATAGCGTGTAATAAACAATCACCATCTGAATGTCCAACAGTCCCTTTATAGTGGTCAATTTCCAAGCCGCCTAATATGAACTTTTCGCCTTCTTTTAAAGGGTGAACATCTTTTGAAAATCCAATTCTTATCATAGTATATCCTCCATTATGTCTAAATCAAACTGTGTGGTTAGTTTTATATTGGCATCATCATCTTCTATAAGTTTAATCCCTATATTCAATTCTCCCATATATAGTGATGCATCATCTGTGTATTCATGATTTGCTTCTTTTGCCATTTCATAAGCTTTTAAAATCTCTTTTTTCTTAAAAGCTTGTGGGGTTTTGATATAAGCAATTTTATTTCTATTTAAATACTTTGTGATTTTATCATTCTCATACTCAACGATTGAATCTCTGGCTTTCGTATAAGGAATGGCTGGTTGATTAATCACTTCTTTTTTTAAATAATCAATGGTCTTTTTTGAAATATTAGGTCTAGCACCATCATGTATGAATACATAATCATTTTCGAGTAAATGACTAAGGCCTTCATAGACACTCTTTTGTCTGGTGTCTCCACCTTTAACAATCCTAACCTTTTTTTGATCAAACAAGACCTTAATTCGGTCATAGTCGTCTCGATTAACAACAATGATTATTTCGGTAAACTCAGGGTCTTCAATAAATTGTTTTGATGCATATTCAATTACGGTTTTCCCCTTGATTTTATATAAGACTTTATTATAGCCTAGGCCCATTCGCTCACCAGAGCCCCCGCCTAAAATGATGACTGAAAACATCATGCACCTCCAAAAATTGAGTAATTATTTTTATTATCAGATATTGCTTCTTCAAGTGCTTTATTGCTTAAACTTACTAAATCATTAATATTGACCTTGCTCCAAGGATCACTTTTAACAACACCGAGATTGGGGTAAATAATCTGTTGTATACCACCAATGTTTAATTTTAAATTAATCAAATCACCACCGCTGCTTAAGGCTCTGTGAAGATTTTGATACTTTAATTCATCATTGATAATCAAAGCAAATTGAATACCAGTTATTCTAAACAATGTATTTTTTTCTCTGGCAAAATGATATCTCATGTTTTTAATATATTCTGCAATCATCAAGTTTCCAACATCTCTTCCAAACCTTTTATTGACATCAGGAATATTTGTTAAATGTAACATGATTAAATAAAAAGTTTGTTTTTCTTTTCTTAAAGTCGATAATGTTTTTGTCAAATCATCTTCATATGGTAAAGAATCTAATTCTTCTATCATGGTATCTGGAAATAATTTTAAATTCACAGGTTTAAATGTAGAAATGATATGTTCTGCCTTATTGTGTTTAAACATCTTTCCCTTCTCTATCATCCAAGCATAATTTTCTCCAGACTGAATCCGGTACTTCATTTCAAAAGATGATAGTTTTTCATTCATCTTTTTTATATTTTGTAAGTATTGCTTTTGATCCTCTTCGTGGATTAAAGACAAATACTCATCCATATTTAATTGGTTTTGGTCTGTATTGATTAAGTTTTTGACTTGATCGGTAATGTATAAACTTGAAAAATCACTTTCATAAAAGATCAATCCTTCACTTAATAAATCAATAGAGTAAATAAATCTCTTTCTCAACAAGTCAGAAGCATTATTGACCCTATCAAGTTCTTTTTCCAACTCAAAGAAGTCATAATCCGTAAGGTTTTTAGTAACTTGTATCTTTCTCCTAAAAGTAATAGCCATTATAATTAAAACAAGAATAAGGGTGAAATAATATGTTTCATCAAGGTAATCAAAGTTAAATTCTTGAATGATTTCTGGGTAGAACTCCCAAACCACCACAACACCATAAATTAAAAACAAAGTGATGAGTTTCCAGATATTTAGTTTCTTATAAATTAAAGCACTCGTAATAAATAAAAGAAATATTAAAAATATAATCAAATAATAAATGATATCGTACATAAGACACCTCTAACTTTTCTTGATACTCGTTTTTACATACATTGTCGGGTAGTAATAAGATAAAAAGAAGCCTAAAAAGACTAAGTTATATAAGACAGACACATGTCTTTCTCCAGTAAAGAATGGCCCAAAAAGTATGGTTAGGAATATAAATCCCCATATAAAGCTTATGCCATTGGTAATGGCTAAGAATAATTTAGTATTCACATACTCTTTTGTATAATCATACTTTAAATAATTCATTACATAAGGCCTATTGATGATAACAGATACAAATAAAATACCAATCATTGGTATCAAAACCAAGTTGTCTGAATAAAAAGCATTCACATAATTAAGAATAAAGGATAGAACACCAAGGACTAGAAACACAAATAAAATACATAAATCATACACATACATTCTCTTAACAAAATAATATTTAATTGCAACAATTGATGAAATGACTAAGAAAGTTGGCAAGTAAATATAAACACCTAAGAGGTAATTGGCTAAGAAGGCTGAGATTGCTACAAAGAAAAACATGAGGTTCATCATAATGACACCGAACCTTTGATAAGGTAGGGTTTTATAATCGTCAATTTTTACATGATTTCTATCATCCAAATTAAAAGCTTTTATAAAAGCAGTCAGTGTTTGATCATGACCTTTATATCTAAAAAAATCTGATTGAATAACTTTTTCATAAGGTTCTTTCTTATAGACCAAATCAATTAGGCGGTCATTTGTTGTGTAAATTGATAAATCAGGCCGACTGTACCTGCCTTGATGAACCACAATATTTTTTCCCTTCATTCTGAAAAAATATAAGTTTTTCCCAATATGAAAATTAATGTGTACTTCTTTTTTTCCAAAATAGGAATAATCGTAATCTTGCCTTAACATCATCATGACTTCATCATTTGAATAATAGTAGTCTTCAGCTTCGTCTTTAAAATACAAGTTGTCTTCTATTTTATCCGCAGTCACAATGGCTTGTTGGAGTTTACCATAAAAGCCAGATTCTGGACGAATAAAAGAACCACCAACATATAAATTTTCATAGACGGCAATATGATTTAAAGATTCATAATCAATCAATTCATTGATGGATAATTTCTTCCTTAATTTTTCTTCCCTTAGCATGGCTAAATAAGGATTTTCTTTTCCGTATTTAATGGTTAAATGATCTTTTTTTAACTTAGGAAAAGCATGGTGTAATTTATCCAATATGTTTTCTTCGTTAAAGCCCTTATTTTTATCATAGGTGAAGTCAATTAATAGTTTTCCAACTTTTACATTTTTATCTTCTAAGTAACTCTCATTGTATATTTTAATAATCTTTTCTTGATCAGAAACATGGTCACTAAAAAAATATAAACGTTCTTGAATGTCATAAAAAATCGGATGTTTTTCTAACAAAACATAAGCCGTTCTTTTGACGGTTGTATCTTCAAGATAAGGATAATATTTTCTTAATTTTTTTACATGTGCTTCTAAATCAGAAAAATAATCATTATAAAATTCAATCGGTTGATCACTTACAAAATAATACTTACCAGCGTATCTCTCGCCCTCGTCATCTTCTATATATTCTATACGGTTCTTCTTAGCAACTATATTGGTTATCTTGGTTTCGACAATTGAATGCTTGGATGAATTTTTAATTTTATTCAAAATAATTTCTCTAAATGATTCAATTGGTGTCTTCACCAAATAAAAGCCAGATTTAAGACCTATAAAATAATTCGCAAAAAAGTTATAAGCGCTTACTTTGGCTAAATCCAACCCATTGATAAAGTCATTGACTTTAAACTCATTAATGATTTTTGTATCATCAAAATATGAGATTAATAGATCATACAAAGATTGGTCTCCCCATTCAACCATCAAGGAAGTTAATGTATAATCATCGTTATGAAGTAAACTCATGTATTGGTCTTTATAGTTTTGATAATGTCTTTCAAAATCTTCAAAAAACTTTTTGATTTGATCAATTTGTTTTGGGTAATACCGCATTAAATAAATCTTGAAATCATCGAAAGAATTTAATCTAGACTTTCTTTCACCGTCTTTGCTGACAATGAAATCATAAACCATTCTCTCATACTCTATGGCATCTTCGATACCTAAATCTTCTAAGAAAGCTTGGGTTAATCCATGGGTGTCAAGTCCAGTTAATACTTGTAAAGGTTGTTTGTTAAATTCGTATTCTTTATCATCAATATTGATGATGACTTTTTCTGTGTTTTCTTTATAAGGCGATTCTTGATTAATGAGTAGAATATTTCTCATTTTTCTTGTCAAAAAGAGCGCAATTGTTAGCGCATAAATATCGTCACCTATAATAATACAATCATAGTTTTTCATTCTGATACCCCTTATATTTTCAAGAAAATTATAACATAAATACCATTAAAATACTATCAAACGAAAAAAAAGCGCATAGCGCTTTAATTGATTTTTAATATATTTTCTAAATATAAATTTAACGCTTCTTTTGTAAGATTATATTCCATCTTTCCATCGACAGTTACGCTCACTCTTCCCGTCTCTTCAGACACAACAATTGTAAAGGCATCACTTTGCTCACTAATACCCAAAGCCGCGCGATGTCTTGTCCCGTAATTCATTGGTAAATCATGTCTTTCTGACGAAGGAAAATAAGCTTTGGCACATAATATTTTGTTTTCCCTAATAATCACTGCCCCATCATGAAGTGGTGTCGAAGGCATAAAGATAGAGGTTAACAATTCTTTTGAAACATCTGCATTTAAAGATAAGGCTTTATCAATAATATTGCTTAAACTGACATTTCTTTCAACTGTTATTAATGCACCTATTTTTCGCTTAGACAAAAAATCAACTGCTTGAATCAAAGCAATGGCCAAATCATTGTTAATTAAACGAGGTGATTGGTTGTTTTTCCCAATTTTTATCTTTCCAAAAAATGATTTTATCTCATTAATATAAGTCATGATGACAAAAATAGGTAAGATGGCTAAGGCAGCAATTTCTATGATTAGTTCTAAGCCATTTGAATCTTCAGCGGATTGAATGAATGTGATGACTGAAAGAGCGGCCAAAACCAATAATATGACTTTTAAAGTTTTGATTTGTTTGACTTCAATTTTCATTCTTAAGTTCAGTAGAAAAATACTGTAAAGATAAGCCAATATTATGGTAACAAAAAATTCATTCATTATTATCACATCCTTCTAAATATTGTTTTTCTTTTCTTTTATATCACTTGTTTTTTTAAAGACGATGTTCAAGGCAAAATAAGCAACAGGAATTAATAAAGCAGAAGCTAAGAAAGGTGCTATGTATTTTGCACTCGGATAAATACTGTAATCTATGCCAATCCATCTCACAACTGCAAAATCAAATCCTGCAGCCAATAAACTACTGACTAACCATCTGGTTAAGAAAACTAAAAAGACGGCTGAAAATTGCATGGTTGTTCGATGCTTGGGTTTAAATGTAAAATATGCATTAGCAAAATATGAAAAAGTTGATGCAATGATGAAAGCAATTGCATTTGCATTAAATGCAATGACGCTGCTCATAAGAGTTGTATTGTTATTGATTATATCATAAACAATTCCATAGACAATCATATGAATGAGTGTATTGAAAACGCCAATGGTCCCAAAAGTTATAAATTTTTTAGTTAAAAAATTAGTTTTTATAAATTGCCAAATTCTATTCAAGATGCAAATCCTCCGAAGCCTCTTCTACTAAATAAATTGGCCTTTGCATAACCTGTTTTCTGTTCTGATAAAGCAAATATATAATCACATAAGAAAAGACACTCAGGGCCAATATCACAAAACTTAAATGCAAGGTGATAATAAAGGTCGCTAAAGAAATGATATTCAATATATAAATTACGATATCGGTTGCTAAAATAAGCATACCCAATACAAAACTTAAAACAGGTAAAACCAACAAGATTGTAGAAAATTGATTCATACCATTAAAAGCATATTTTAAAAGAGAATAAAAACTCCATGACGTTTTTCCGTGTTTTCTAGGAATAAATTCAAACTCTATACATTTTCTCTTAAAACCAACCCAAGAAAAAATCCCTTTTATAAAACGATTATTATCTTTGATTTTAATAAATGCATCAACAACTTGTTTATCCATTAATTGAAAATCTTTAGCACCATTAATCAAAGGTCTTTCTGTGTAGATATTGTAGATTTTATAAAAAAGATTGGCAAACATTCGTCTAAACCTTGGTTCACCGGCTCTTGTTTTAGATTTTGTATAAACAATCTTATACCCTTCACGGTAATATTCAACCATTTCAGTAATTAATGATGGTGGTTGTTGTAAATCACAATCAATAATTATAATAAAATCTTTATCTTGAGAATTCACCAATCCAGCATGCATGGCTGGTTCTTTTCCAAAATTTCTTGATAAAGATATATATTTAATTGGTATGCCTTTTTCTTTAATATTTTTAATAGCCTCTAATGTATTATCTTTAGATCCATCATTAATAAATAATATATCAAATTCAATATCATCATAAGTTAAATATTGAATTGCTTCTTCGTAAAATAAACCAACGTTCTCTTCTTCATTATAAGCAGGAACAATGAGTCTAGCTTTCTTCATTTAAATCGCCCCGTTTCAATCTTTTCTTTAATATAGGATAAGCAATCAAACCTGAATAAATACCAGTACCCATCAGCGATATGTAAAGTCCGGTTTTAATATTCTTAGGCATGAATTTCAAAGTTATCTCAACAGAAGTTTCACCTTCAGGAACAATAATCCCTAAAAAACCTCCGCTAACACTTATTTTATCATATTTTACATCACTTGTGAATTGCCAATCATCTGAATAGGTTACAGGAACTGTAATCACATGATTGCCTTCTGATGGCTGATCATAATCATAGGATAAGTGTATTCGACCATTCTCTATCCTTAAGCTTTTATTTTTAACAATATTTTTATCATAAATAATATCCTCTGTGATGGGTTCAAAGGCTGTATAATTTAAATATAAATTAAACAAATTTTTATGACCATATAATTCATTGGTTTTAAATATGTATATTCTTTTCATATCCGATGACGGATAATATAGTCCGTTGACTGAATAAATTTCATTGCCTGATTCATCCACAATAAAATTCTTTTCAATATCATAATTAGAAAAATCAAACTTAAGTAAAGGGTTTGTCATATTGATATTTAAATTATCTAATTCATAAACCAAATAAGAATAGCCCCCTATGGCACGTTCTAAACGTTTATTGAATCTTGGTGGGCTTGACATTTGATTTGTCTTCTCAACATAAATACTTTTTACTGGACTGAAGAATTGTCCGCATTGGATGATTGTATCATGATTATATTCACTAATCTTACAGGCTATTTCTTCATCATTTTCATTTCTATAGAAAACTTCACCATAATCAGCCATGCCTCTTGCAGTATCCCTAAGAATTATTTCTCCACTTTGGTAATCAATATCTAAATCATTATATACATAAAAATTCTTTTCAGTTTCAGTGTCTAAGCCTGGTCTTGGAATTTCATAAGAATATTCCAACAAAGAGGATGGGCCTATCATTTTTTCTGATACTTGATAATTAATATCTTCTTCAGTCAATTCTTCAAAACCAAACTCACTGATATCATAACGATCTTGATCAATGATTGCTCCTAATAAGAATATTCTTTCTGCTGCAATATCAGGATTTGCCTTAACAAAATCTTTGAAATTTTCATAAGTAATATAGTGGTTATTGACATAGAAACCATCGACAGGTTCAATTTTATACAAGGCATAATCATCATTACTAGCAATCAGTTCAAAATCATCAGAATGATCGAGTGAATTCTCATTAGACTCAATGACAATATATTTGTAGCCTAAAAAAGCACTCAAATAATAACTATAATAATTCATTTTAATTTTACTTTGTCTTTCACTGCTATAGGGTGTATTTGGAAACATTAAGAAAGCCAAATCATCAGTTTCTGAATCAGACCAAGAATGAAAAACTCTTGTATTCGTAGGGAAAGATGTCATTTGATTAAAGTTTCTATCTTGAACATCAAATTCACTTAAATCAACAAAAACTCTAGTAAATTCTGAATCATCGATATGGGCATTCATAAAATCATTGATTGTATTCATCTCAGAGAAAGTGTCTAACTTACCGTGAGAACCAAATCCACTTGTAAACATATATCCAACGGCTAAAACTACTTCTGCAAATAAAAAGATTCTAATCAAAGGATATTTTTTTATAAGAAGGAATGTCATTGCCAACAAGAATATAATCAAAGATACAATCATCAAAATTCTATCGTACTTCAATGATTCTTTGACAAAATCAGACAATGATTCATCATTCATATGATTGCCATAATATATGACAATAAACAATCCAATAAGGATGATGAGTCCAGACATTACAAAAAGTGGAATTCGTTTTTTTGCACTGAATTCATAATTTTCCATAACATAAGCTATGACCAAAACTTGTAATAAAGGCACCATATTAAGCCAACGATTATAAGGATAAGCTGCTTGTGTACCATCAGAAAACATTTCCATAATGAAAGTCCCTGAAAGGACAGTTGAAAAGAAAGGCACTAGGGAAAATGTAAGCAAAACCCCAAACATAATTTTATAGACTAAGGCAACTTTACCTTTCATAAAGAAAATCAAAGTCATTAAAAAGAAACCAACAACAGTCACATAATTTGAGACATGTTCTAATTTGTAATCACCTAAAAAGCCTCTAAAACTTACAGGCCTTTGTGGTGCATACATCTTGGCAAAATACCTTAAATAAACTTCAGGTTCAAACAACTTTAACTCTATAAATTTAAGATTAAGAATCCAAGGTTTAAAATCAACCGGGGTCCGAATCGTTTCTTCAGATATAAATGTAATTGCAGGTAATAATATAACAGAAGACATGATGACACCAAGCAATAGCAATGATAGAAAACCAAGGCCTTTAAATATCAAGGATTTTACAGAAAATTTTTGGTACTTAAAATATTCAATGATAAAGGCAAAGGAAATAAATGCTAAGACCATATAAGCCAAGTAGAAATTATAAAGAACAATTGCTAAGACAAATATTGGGACAACCCAATATTTTTTTTCAAAGAAATAATGAATCACAATCAATGCCATAGGTAAGTAGACCGTCATTGATAAAAAGGCTGGAAAATTCATGAAACTAACGGTTCCACCATTAACGAAATAAATCAAACCAACCCAAAATATTGTTTGCGTTTTATATTTTTTTAAAGATAAATAGATGGCAACCAATAATACACCAACAACAATTTTTAAAAGTTCAGTTGACGAAATTGCAATAACTGTTGGCATGATAAAGCTTAATAATAATGAAATCAATGTAAAAATATCTAAAGGCACATAATATAAATTAGAAAAAAAAGAAGCCCCAAAATAATTGTTTAAATCAAAAAATGATAAGGATCCTTCTTTTATTGAACGAATAAAACCTTCCATAATCACATAATACTGTAAGATGTCATCAGAACCATTATTATAAATACTATTATTGAAAATAATAATAGATATTTGTATTAAAAATAAAACAGTAAACACTAATAAAGTTAAAAACTTAATAGTGTTTTTTCTTGTATTAAATACTTTTGTTTCAAAAAAATGACTTAAAAATAGATAAATTTTCTTAATAAAACCAAGAAGTTTTTTCATTTAATCACCCAGCCTTAATGCAACATTATTATATCATATAGACATGTAAAATAACATTTATTTTTGTATGTTTAAAAAGCATATAAAATAAGTTATAATGTATATGAGGTGACTTATGGAAAAAGGAATAATTGTTGGATTAAACGTTGATAATGATCAAGCGTTTATAGAATCCATGAACGAATTAGAAAAATTAGCAGAAGCCTGTCACATTGAGGTGATTTTAAGCATCACTCAAAACAAAGAAAAACCATCAAACAAATACTACATTGGAACCGGTAAGGTAGAGGAATTAAAAGAAGCCATCGATGAATTAGAACCTGATTTGGTTATTTTTGATGATGAACTCAGTCCAAGCCAAATTAGAAACCTAGAAGAAACCCTAGAAATAAAAGTGATTGACCGAACTGTTTTGATCTTGGATATCTTTGCAAGAAGAGCACAAACAACAGAAGCAAAACTTCAAGTTGAGTTGGCCCAATCTGAATATATGTTACCAAGGGTTATCGGTATGTATAAATCCCTTTCAAGACAAAAATCCGGAACAGGTTCTAAAGGTCCAGGGGAGCAAAAACTTGAACTTGATCGTAGGCTATTGAGAAATAAAGTCACTAGATTAAAAAAAGAGTTACAAGAAATTGTTGAAAATAGAAGGACTCAAAGAAAAAGTAGGCAAAAAAGCCCAATTCCAATCGTTTCTCTTGCAGGATATACCAATGCTGGAAAATCAACATTAATGAATGCACTGGTGGATGAATCTTCAAACCATGAAAAAAAATACACTTTCAGAAAAAACATGCTTTTCGCAACATTAGAGACAAAAGCAAAAAAAATAGAATTAAGTGATTCAAAAAATTTTATTTTAACAGATACTGTTGGTTTTATTAAAAAGCTTCCCCATCATTTAATAGAAGCCTTTAAATCTACCCTTGAAGAAATATCAGAAGCAGATTTATTATTACATGTTATTGATGTATCTAATGAAAATTATAAGTCTCAAATTGACGCAGTTAATGAAGTTTTAAAAGAAATAAACGCCGATCAGATACCTGTGATTTATGTTTATAATAAAGCGGATTTAATTGATGAATATCCTATGGTTGATACAGATGACTCCATATTTATATCCGCAGAAAACCATACCAATATAGATCAACTCCTTGATTTAATTAATGAAGTTTTAGAAAGAAATTCTAAAGAGGTTGAGATGTTGTTGCCATATGAAAAAGGTGATATTTTCTCATATTTAAAAGAATATAAAAGCATAGAATCAACCACTTATGAAAACAATGGTATAAAAATCAAACTTAAACTCAACCAAGATGAAATTGATAAATATAAACAATATATTGTTAAATAATTAAATTAAAAAAAGCCGTCATTATAAAATGAACGGCTTTTTATAAATATTACATAGCTTCTATTTGATTAAAGTAATCTTCAATAATCTTTCTCACTTCGTCCGATGTTTCACAATTGACAATCTTATTTTTAATACGACTGGCATTTGGTAAACCTTTAATATACCAAGCACCATGACTTCTCATTTCCAAAACAGCAATTTTTTCTCCCTTAAGATGGATGAGCTTGTCCAAATGTAATAAAATATATTTTTTTCTAGTTTCTAAATCTATTTCTTTTTGGTAAGAACCGGTTTCTAAATATTCAACAGTTTGCTGGATTAACCACGGATTTCCCAATATGCCTCTACCAATCATAACGGCATCTACACCAGTTTCATCCAACATATTCTTAGCATCTTCAGGGCTGAAGATATCGCCGTTACCGATGACAGGAATAGACACTGCTTCTTTAACATTTTTTATAATATCCCAATCAGCATGACCAGTATACATATCACTTCTTGTTCGACCATGAATTGCGATGGCTTTCGCCCCTGCTTTTTCAAGCCCTTTGGCAAATTCTACCGCATTTACTTGGTGATGATCCCAGCCTTTTCTGATCTTTACCGTCACTGGTTTTTCTACATTATTAACGATAGATTCCACAATCTTATAAGCTAGTTCCGGTGTTTTCATTAATGCACTCCCAGCTCCTGATTTAACCACTTTACTAACTGGACAACCCATATTTATATCAATAATATCAGCCTTTGAATGTTTGTCTATATATTTTGCGGCAGCAACCATAGAATCCACTTCAGAGCCAAATAATTGTAGGGCTATGGGTTTATTCTCGTCCAATACCTCAATCATATCATGGGTTTTATGATTGTCATACATCAAACCTTTATCAGAAATCATTTCTGTATAGATTAAAGATGCACCGAAGTCTTTCAATATAATTCTATAAGCAAGATTTGTAACACCAGCCATAGGTGCAACAATCACTTTATTTTTTAATTCTATATTTCCTATTTTCATGGACATCAACTCTCTTCTTTCTTTAACATTATATCTTATCTTTATAAAATATCAAAACAATAGAAATATATATGTTTTATGTTATAATACCTATCAGGAAGTGATGATATGAATGATTATTTAGTAAAAGCATATGCTTTTAGTGGTACTGTAAGAATATACGCAGCCAACACAACAAACTTAGTTGAAGAAGCAAGACAAATACACCAAACTTATCCGGCAGCCTCTGCTGCTTTTGGAAGATTATTAACCACCTCATTAATCATGGGGGCCATGTATTCAAAAGATCAGACCTTAACCATAAGGCTTGACGGTGGCGGTCCAATAGGAAAAATGATTACTGCAGTTGATGCTCACGGTCATGTTAAAGGGACTGTTGAAAATCCACAAGTCCATTATTCTTATAAGGATAAACTCGCTGTAGGTATGGTTGTTGGAAATAAAGGTTATATCCATGTTACAAAAGACGTAAAAATTAGAGATGCCTTTACATCGAGTTCAGAAATTCAAACTGGAGAAATTGCTGAAGACTTTACATATTATTTTGCAAAGAGCGAACAGATTCCTTCATCAGTAGGCTTAGGTGTCTTAGTTAACGAAAAGAATGAAGTGTTTGCAAGTGGTGGTTTTATTTTACAAGCCATGCCTGGTGTTAAAGAAGAAACTTTGATTGAAATTGAAGAAAATATTAAGGCAATGAAGCCGGTTTCTGAACTTATTGATTCAGGAATGACGCCAGAACAAATCATCAATGAAATCACCAAAGGAGATCATGAGTTTGTTGAAGAAATGCCTCTATCATATGAATGTGATTGCAGCAAAGAGAGATTTGCAAGTGGTATTTCTACCTTAGATAAGTCTGAACTTGATTCTATCATTGAAGACAATGAACCAATTGAAGTCACTTGTGATTTTTGTAAACAAACCTATAATTTTACAGTTGGCGATATAAAGGAAATCAAAGAAAATAAATAGAAAAAGGCCAATATTGGCCTTTTTTGTTTATTTTGTCGGTTTAAAATAATTAAGAGGATATTTATCTGTTAATGTTTTTACGCGTTTTTTAACCTCATTAAAAGTCGATTCCTCATCAGGATTGGATAGAATCATATCAATCAGAATTGCAACTTCGATAAAATCGTCTTCATTAAAGCCTCTTGTAGTCATTGCCGGTGTTCCTAAACGAATACCACTGGTCACAAATGGTTTTTTTGTATCATATGGAATGGTATTTTTATTGCAAGTAATATTGGCTTTATCTAATAACTTCTCAGCTTTTTTCCCTGACATTTTCGCTTTAGATAAAACATCTACCAATAATAAATGGTTGTCTGTACCATTAGAAACAACATGGTATCCTAAATCAATAAACTTTTTGGCAAAAGCATCAGCGTTTTTAACAACTTGCTTTTGATATTCAATAAATTCATCCGTTAAGGCTTCACCAAATGCAACTGCTTTTGCAGCAATAATATGCATTAAAGGTCCGCCTTGAATACCTGGGAAAACGACACGGTTTACATTTTTAGCAATTTCTTCATTGTTTGTTAAAACAATCCCGCCCCTAGGTCCTCTTAAAGTTTTATGGGTTGTTGATGTAACAATATCAGCATATTCACATGGGTTTGGATGTAATTTAGCCGCAACCAATCCAGCAATATGGGCCATATCAACCATAAATAATGCATCAACTTTATCACAAATATCCTTAAATCTTTTAAAGTCAATAATTCTTGGATAAGCACTGGCTCCAGCCACAATTAATTTTGGTTTTATTTCTAAAGCTTTCTCTTCTAAAGCATCATAATCAATGGTTTCTGTTTCTTTATCAACATAATAAGGATAAAAATCGTAATCAATACCACTGAAACTTAATGGATGTCCATGGGTTAAATGTCCCCCTTGATCTAAAGCCATACCCAAAACCTTATCACCTGGTTCTAAAATTGCTCTGTAAGCAGCCATGTTGGCTGTTGAACCAGAATGAGCCTGGACATTTGCATATTGAACATTAAAGAGTTCTTTAATTCTTTCAATCGCAAGATTTTCTGCTTTATCAACAAATTCACATCCACCATAATATCTTTTTCCAGGATATCCCTCTGCGTATTTGTTGGTTAGTACTGATCCATCTACTTCCAATACAGCTTCAGAAACAAAATTCTCTGATGCAATGAGTTCGATATGACTTTGTTGTCTTTCAAATTCTTCTTGAATAATATCAAACATCAATTTGTCTTTCTTTTCTAAAATCATAGTAAATCCTCCTTCAAAAATATATTATACAATCTTTTAAAATCTTCTAATGATAAAACTTCAGCTCTTATTTTATCATCCAAATTTAATTTTTCTAGCATTATTTTTAATTTATCTTTTTCTAAGCCATAACTGGCATTTAGGTTATTGACTAATGTTTTTCTTCTTTGGACAAAACAAGCATGAACAAAATTATAAAAATGCTTGTCGCCTTTACCATCATAGATATCTAATCTTATGACCGCCGAATCCACTTTAGGTCTTGGCTTAAAGACAGTTTTAGGGACTTTAAACATATATTGAGCATTGGTTTGATCTTGAATAATGACGCTTAGTGCATTGTAATCCTTGGTATTTGGTTTAGATGTTAGTCTCTTGGCCACCTCTAATTGCATCATCAATACAAGGCGCTTAACTTTTTCACTTTCTTCTAAAATTTTCATGATAATGGGTGTTGTGATATGGTAAGGTAAATTACTAATGACCACAACCTCATCTGAATCATCAAGATGATTTCTAATATCTTCATCAATGTTTTCTGTTTTTAAGAAATCTTGATGGATGATGTGAATGTTTTTGTCTTGATTAAACAATCTTTCTAAATGTGGCATTAGTTCTTTATCGATTTCATATAATAATAATTTCTTTGAATCTTTAACTAAATATTTAGTTAAAGCACCAAAACCAGGACCAATTTCAATCACATAGGAATTTTGATTAATATCAGCTGCTTTGACAATTTTTCTTATAATATTTTCATCAAGTAAAAAATTTTGACTGTATTTTTTTTTAATAAAGAAGTCTTTTTTATTTACTTGGTCATTTACATAATCATTATGATTCATTTATGATTTCATCAATCCTCTCAACATCAATATTTAAAATATTCATATATTTTAAAAATGTTTTACTATTTGCGTAAGGTATTTGTAGTGCTTTTGATATTTTACGTCTTAATAAATTGGCCTCTGGTTGACTTGCTAAACCCCTATCCATTAAGTCTTTAAACTTTATTTTATTATTTTTATGATTTAGGACAATAGCTTGATTTAAGGCCTGAAAAATATCTTCTTTTTTTGCGTGTTCAATACCGACCTTCTTTTTATTTTTACTGATGGCCTTTTCTTTATTGATATAGGCAAGTTTAAAACTTCCACCAGTATCCATTATTTTTTTCATAATACGTTTACCTGGATAATCTGGATCCAAAAATAAAATCACTTCATTTTCAAAACTTGCTTTATAAATAAGGTTTAAAGTTTCATCAGATATCTCACTGCCATTGGTAATGATACAGCTTGTGTTTGGAAATACACTGTTCACCTTTATTTGGTCATGATATCCTTCAACAACGATTATTTGATTTTTCATGATTGATTAATAAAGTATCTTTTTCTTACTTTTTTAGGAACAAAAATTTCAATGGCTTGCTTTTTTACTTTTATAATCTTATTCCCTTTACCGCCATATTCCCCGTCGATATTCCAACTTTCATTTGAATTGGTTCTGACCTCTAATTGAGTCGTTTTAAATTTTTCAATCAGTGGGGTTGACCAAAAAGGAAAAATATAAGAAATCAAGTATAAAACACTGTTTAAAGGGAAAAAATTTCTAAACATAATCACATCGACTTTGCCATCATCTAATACTGGTTTATATACCATATTTAAACCAGCAACCCGCTTTGAATTAATGATTAACATTAATGAGTAAATACCACTGACCTTTCCATGATCATGGTAAACAGTCATTCTCATTTTTGGTATAGAAAAATATTCTTGTGCAGCTTTAAATATATAGGCTAAATGTCCGATTTTCTTTTTTAAATTAGAATTTGTAACATAGCTAATATCAATAAAAGCACCGGTACCAGTGACATAACATGAATAACGGTTATTGCTTTTAACAACGTCCATTTTTACAGATTGATCATCTAAAATGATATCTAAAGCTTTTTTTATATTTTTACTTAATCCTAAACTCATACCAATATCACAGGTTGTTCCAGAGGGAATGTAGCCTATTTTTGGTTTATAGTCGTGATTCATAATACCATTAACACATTCGTTAAAGGTACCATCTCCACCACTAATCAATAATAAATCGTATTTTTTTTCACAGGCTTCTTTTGCAATATCAGTGGCGTGCTCAGGATATTTTGTTGGGACGATATCTAATGTTTCATATTTAGTTTTTATTCTTTTTTCTATCAATGGTAAATGTTTATCTAAATTTTGTTTACCACTCACAGGATTATATATTAAAATAGCTTTCATATAAAACTCCATTTCATCTGTTTAATTATACCATAATAAATTTGATTATTAAACTTTAGAATGATTTGTTTTCATTCTAATTATCATGTTTTTTTGTTATAATATTTATGGTGGTGAGTCTATGAAAGAAATAAATGCGATACTTTTTGATTTAGATGGAACAATGGTTGATTCTAACCAAATACTCATTGATTCTTTTAATCATACCCTTAGTCACTTTTTTCCTGAAGTTACCTTTACCTATGAAGATTATGTCCATATGATTGGTCCATCTTTAGAAGAAACATTTTCTATTTTAGAAAAAGATCCTGAAAAAGTTCAAGATATGATTCAATTTTTTAGAAAATATTATCTACAAAATGAGTATCAATCTATTAAAATATATCCTAATTTAATTGATACATTAAAAAAATTAAAAGAAATGGGTATTCAAACGGGCATTGTTACAACCAAATTCAAAGAATCAGCTATCCCTTCCATCGACTATTTTCAATTACACAAATACATCGATATTTTTGTTTATTTAGACAGTGTTTCAAAAGCCAAACCAGATCCCGAACCCATACTTTTCGCTAAATCTCAGTTAAAAAACCCAAAACAGCTCATTATCATTGGTGACAATCCGAGTGATATAGAAGCAGGTAAAAACGCAAATATTTTAACATGTGGTGTCGAGTGGTCTCTTAAAAAGAAGCAATTAAAATTAGCCAATCCAGATTTTTGGATTTCTGATTTTAATCAATTAATTCCAATCATTAACAAATATAATATGGAGGTATTAAAATGAATTGTATTTTTTGCAAAATTATTGAAGGAGATATCCCAAGTTACAAAGTCTATGAAGATGACCATGTGATTGCTTTCTTAGACATTTCTCAATTAACAAAAGGTCATACATTGGTCCTTCCAAAAGAACATGTAAAAAACGTTTATGAAATGGATGATGACCTAGCATCTATTGTCTTTCAATCGGTTCCAAAAATCGCTAAAGCATTAAAGAAAGCTTTTAATCCAATTGGCTTAAACATCATTAACAATAACGAAAGACC
Source organism: Candidatus Izemoplasmatales bacterium (assembly GCA_046542225.1). Classification (GTDB taxonomy): domain Bacteria; phylum Bacillota_I; class Bacilli_A; order Izemoplasmatales; family Hujiaoplasmataceae; genus Hujiaoplasma. Next base: position 43,358 of record JBKHBS010000005.1, read on the forward strand.
ACATCAATCAGTCGATCATTTTCACATTCATCTTGTACCAAGGTATGAGGACGATGATTTTAATATGGAATTTATCAATCATCAAGACAATTATTCCGAAGGGGATTATCAATTAGTTCTTGATAAAATTATAGAAAATCTTTAAAAAAAAGGAGAAAATCATTTGATTTTCTCCTTATTCTTTAATTGTATTTATTCATTATCTCATCAAAATTAATATCCATTTTAAAATCATATATCATACGATCCATATCAATGAGTACATCTTTTAATATTTTAAATTCAGATTTAGAAAAATCACTCAATACATAATCTTTCATATCGACTTTTTCTGATTTATCAATACCAAACCTAATGCGATTAAAGTTTTGGGAACCAAGATGTTCAATAATGGATTTGATGCCATTATGTCCTCCAGCACCACCTTTATATCTTAATCTTAATTTAGCAAATGGTAAATCAACATCATCATAAATGACCAATATTTGATCATAATCAATATTATAATAATCGACAATTTTTCTTACTGCTATGCCAGAGAGATTCATATAAGTTAAAGGTTTTGCTAGTATTAAATCTCCATCTTCAGCAATCTCTGCATTCATTGTTGTTTTTTTCTTAAACTTAATTTTAGCGTTATTGGCATAATGATCTAAAGCCATAAAACCAATATTATGTTTTGAGTTTTTGTATTTTCTACCTGGATTACCCAATCCAACAACCAGTTTTTTCATTATTTTGTTCTCGGTGTTATAACAACATAACGATTAGGCTCATCGCCTTCAGATTTGGTAGATACATCACGCCAATCTGATAATTTTGTATGAACAATTCTTCTTTCGTAAGAATTCATTCTTGTTAATCGTGTTGGTGTTTTTGATTTAATAACATCCATAGCAGTTTTGGTTGCTAGAATTTCTAATTGTTTCTTTCTTTGTTCTCTGTAGCCACCAATGTCTAATAAAATAACATGGAAATCTTCAATATATAGATTAACATAGTTTTTTAAAGCGGTTTGAATTGCATCTAAAGTCTTTCCGTTTTTACCAATTAAAATTGGATTTTCTTTAGAATCTACACTGAATAGAACATGACGTTCATCAATTCTTTTTGCTTCAATTACAGCTTCAATATCCATGTTTTTTAACATGGTTTTAATATATTCTATACCATCATCGATAACATCAAAATCGACAACCGCTTCAACGACATATGATTTATTTAAACCTAATAAAGATTTCTTTTCCTCTAATACATTGATTTCAATAAATTCTTTATTGACTCTTAATTCAGATGCTGCATAGCTTAATGCTTGATCATTTAATGCTTTTGTTTCAAACTGTATTCTTTTCATATAAATCCCTTTCGTTAAACTCTTGATCGAAATTTTTCTCGTTTTTTATCCATACCTTGATGAGAAACATAACCTTGGAAGATTTGGTATGCGGTACCAATAATCCAATAGAATGCGATACCAGCATTAGTAATCGCAATAAAGAACATCATTACAACCATAAAATACATAAAATATTTCATCGTTTTTTGACTTTGTTGGGCTTTAGCAGATTGTACGGTGTGTTTTTGAGCTTGTTCACTACGTTTTTGAACTAAATATTGACTCAAGAACATTAAACCAGCAACAATTAATGCTAAAGGTAAATTGGCAACCCACTCTTCATTTCCTAAAGAAGTCCATAAAAATTGATATGAAATATCATGTTCTCCACCAGTGAAAAATTGGTCACCTAATGGAAATCTTCTAACCACTTGATACATGGCAATGAAAATTGGCATTTGCAACAATGGCATTAAACAACCAAAAAGATTAATTTTATAGCGTTTATAAATTTCCATTGTTTCCATTTGCATTCTCTGTTGAGATGCTTGGTCTTTTTTATTTCTATATTTTTCTTGAACTTTGTTTAGTTCAGGCTGTGCCAATTGCATTTTTATAGTCATATCGTTTGTTTTGGCATAAATCGGCCATCCTAATGTACGGATTACTAATGTCATAATTAATAAACCAATCCAATAATAATAAGAATCACCTAACAAACCAAATAAATTACTTGCGTAGTAAGTAAACCAAGCCAAACCTCTAATGATTGTTTCCCAAACTCCAGTAGATTCACCGATAGGCGTTTCGTACACTTCTTGACTACACGAAGACATACCTAGTAATAAAACGACCATAAGTATTACTAATAAAACCTTTTTCTTATTTTTCATTTTTACCGTCCTTTAAAATATTTGCATTTTTTAATAATTTTTTAATATTCATTTTTATTTCATCAAAACTTAAATCTTTCGATTTAACTTTTGCTACAACAAAAAAATCAATATTGGGAAGAATTGATTCATCTTTTATAATTTCTCTAATTCTTCTCTTCATTTTATTTCTTTTCACTGCGTTCCCATATTTTTTAGGAACTGATATGGCATATTTAAAATGGGACTGATTATGGTTCTTTTGATAATATATAACAAAGTGAATGTTACCAACAGTATTTTTCTTTTTCATTAAAGCTTGGATATCTTCACTTTTTTTTATACGATATTCCTTTTTCAAATTATGCCTCCTAAAAAAATCAAAAAATCACCAGTCATATATTTGTCCGGTGATCTCAAGTTTAAATATATATATTGGTGAATTTTATTTAATTTTTTATCGGTCTGATACAGATAAAGATTTACGTCCTTTTTTTCTTCTTCTTGAAATCACTTTTCTTCCATTGGCTGTAGCCATTCTAGCTCTGAAGCCATGTGTCTTAGCTCTTTTAGATTTACTTGGTTGATATGTTCTACTCATTATCAACACCCCCTCACTGATATTCGAAAACCATGCTATAACATTATACTTAATTTTAATGGCAATGTCAACTTATTTTAGTTTACATTCATAGGATTAAAAAGAAATTTTATAATTACTATATCACGATTTATAATTTTACAATATAATAGTGAATAAATCAAAGTATTTTTTTCCATGTTGAAAAATATTTATTCACATTAACCTTGTGTATAAAGCAATGTTCAAATGTGGATAACTCACTAATACACCTATAAATAAAGGTTTTTTTTCCACATTTTAAGTGTTGATAAAACATTTTATAAAAAGTTATCCACATTTTTTTGTTGAAAACTATTTGATTAATACCCATTACTTTGTGATATATTTATAGTTAGCAGGAGGATCTATGGAAAATTTTGAGCAAATTTGGAATCAAGTTAAGTCAAAATTACAATTAACGTTTGATGATGATATTTACAATCAACATTTTGCTGTAATTGATAATGTATTTAAAGTTTCCAACAATTATATATATTTAATAGCACCAAATTCATATATCAAAAATAAAATTGATAATTTTTATCTAAATAGACTCAATTATCTCCTTAATGAATATGTTGATAACCAATATTTATTTAAAATCATTACCAAAGAACAAGCAGCTTTAGAGTTAAAAAAAGAAGAAAAATATGAAATTAATATTCCTGAATCAGATATTGAAAATAAATATAAGACAGGTTTAAACCATACCTATACTTTTGATAATTTTGTTGTTGGTCCTAGTAACAGACTCGCTTATACTTCTGCAACTAAAGTAGCCGATCAACCCGCTTCATTTGCCAATCCTTTGTATATTTTTGGCCACGTTGGTTTAGGTAAAACCCATTTAATGCAATGTATTGGAAATTTTGCTTTAGAAAATAATCCTAATCAAAAAGTTTTGTATGTTAAAACCGATCAGTTTATTGAAGATTATGGTAATGCTGCTCAACAGAGGTCATTTGAAGAATTTTCAAAAAAATATGAAAACATAGACATTCTTTTGGTGGATGACATTCAGTTTTTAGCTGGGAAAAATAAAACTCAACTTGAATTTTTTAAGATTTTTGAAAAGTTAAAAGACAGCAACAAACAAATCGTGATTACTTCAGATAGGCCTGCATCAGAATTGTTTGATATTATGTCTAGATTAACTTCAAGATTTGAATGGGGATTAACGGTTGATATTAATAAACCCAATTTAGATCATAGAATCCTAATATTAAAGAAAAAATTAAATATTGAAACCTCTGATCCTGACTTAATTACCGACGAAATATTAGAATATATCGCTACTTTATTTGATAACAATGTTCGAGAATTAGAAGGTGCTTTAAAAAGAGTTTTATTCTATTGTACTGCTTTTAATTATGAGTTCACTATAGAGAATACTGAAGAAGCGCTTAAAAATTTAATCAATTCAAAAAATGCGAGTTCAAAACCGATTGACCGAACCAATTATACTAATATCATTGATATTGTCAGTAATTATTATAATATTAACACAACAGATTTACTATCTAAGAAACGTAAGAAGAAATATGTTTTTGCTAGACAGGTAGCAATGTATATCATTAAAGATTTATATGACCTTACTTATAAGAAAATTGGTCAAATATTTAATGGAAGAGATCACTCCACAGTTATATACAGTATCGAACAAATTTCAAACTATATTCAACTGGATGAAACGGTTAAAAATGATATTGATAAATTGTTAATCAAATGTGGAAAAAAATAAGTTATAAACCTTATAAATAATGTACTTTTTTCGCTAAATATGGTATAATATTTATAATAATTCAAGAGTTTTCCACGTATGAACACCCCTTAATAATAATAATTTATTTAAATTATAAATAATATAAATAATATAGGAGGTTATTTATGAATTTTTCAATTAATTCTGATGTTCTATTGAACAACCTAATGATTTCTCAAAAAGCTTTATCAACAAAAACCCCTGCGCCTTATTTACAAGGTATTAAATTAGAGGTTTATGATAATGAAATGATTATGTTGACAAGTAACTCTGATATTTCAATAAAAATATCAATCAAAGATGAAAGTCTAAATATCGAAGATGAAGGAGAAATTTTAATTCCTGGTAAAATTTTTGTTGAGTTTATCAGAAAAGTGGATAAAGGCACAATTGAATTTTCGGTTGTTGATGAAAACGTCTTAAAAATAACTTCAAACCATACTGATTTATCCTTAAATCTTTTAAATGTTAATGACTATCCTAATATTGAGTTTAATTTAAACGATGGCCCTATTAAATTAGAGTCTAAGCTTATGAAATCAGTTATCAAGCAAACAACCTTCGCAACATCTTCAATTGAAAACAGACCTATTTTAACCGGTGTTAATATTAAAGTATTAAATGATGAATTAACTGCAATTGCAACCGATTCATTTAGACTAAGTCAAAAGAAGATTAAAACAAAAAAGAATTATGATGACATGAATGTAGTAATTCCTGGTAGAAGTTTGGATGAATTACATAAAATATTAGAACTCGATCTAGAAGAAATTTTACTTCATTTAGATAAAAAAGCAATCATATTTGAATACGGTAATATTTTATTCAAATCAAGATTATTGGATGGAAGTTTCCCTGAAACTTCAAGATTAATTCCAAATGAGTTTCCAATCATTCTTAAATTTAAGGCCAGTGATTTAGCTGTAGCTGTTGAAAGAGCTTCTTTATTATCTGTTAAAGATAGTATCAGCAGCATTGTTAAACTCAATTTAAAAACAAATAATGAAGTAGAAATTACATCTAATTCACCAGAAATTGGAAAAGTTATTGAAGATATTAAACCTTTAGACTTTGAAACAAAATCTTCACTAAAAATAGCTTTTAGTTCAAGATATTTCTTAGATGCTTTAAAAACTTTTGAAGATGATGAAGTTTATGTTAAGTTTACCGGTGAAATTAGACCATTCATTATTGAAAGTAAAAAAGATGAAGGATTGATTCAATTAATATTACCTGTAAGAACTGAATAAAAAATAATCATTAAACAAGCATATTCTAAAATATGTTTGTTTTTTTATAACTTATAATGAATTTTAAAAGACTTATATTTTAAATTATATTTAGGTATTTTAATAAATTTTAAATATGTTATAATTTATGTGTTGGTTTAAACATAAAAGTAATAATACTTTTAAAATAAAAAAAATACAAGAAAAGGGTGTAAAAATGAGTAAGAATATTGTAGGAAGTCATGCGGAATATAAGAGGTTAGAATCGAATATCTTACAAATTTCGCAAGAAGCAAAAGCTCAAAAGAAAAAATATCCAGATGTGATTGACGCAACCGTTGGAATGCTACATCATGAGAACATGGAAGTCTTTAAATTTCACGTTGTCGAGGATGCCTTAAAAACTTTGAGTGATGAAGAAATATATAACTATGCGCCTGTGAGAGGTAAAGAGACATTTACTGAAGGCGTATTAAATTGGGTTTTCAATGAAAACGCTGACATGATTAGAAAAGACTTCAAATATAGCATTATTCCAACCACAGGTGGTAGTGCAGCAATCAGTAATACTTTTTATAATTTTAATGATTTTGGTCAAAAAATATTATTACCTGGTTACTATTGGAGTCCATATAAAAACTTTGCTTTAGAAGCCAATGTGGATTTAGAAACTTATCCAATGTACGATGAAAACAATCGTTTCAACATAAAAGCTTTTAGAGAAAAAGCTTTTGCTTTGGCTAAAGAACAAGGAAGACTATGTACATTAATCAATGATCCATCTAACAATCCTACAGGTCTTTGTATGCAAAAAGAAGATTGGGAACAAGTCATCAAAATATTGAATGAAATCGACGATACTGGTGTACCAGTGATTTTAATTCATGACATCGCATATATTGATTATCAATTAAAAGAAGTTGATAAATCAAGAGAAACTTTTAGTACCTATAAGGACTTAAATGATGAAATATTAACAGTTGTTATTTTCTCTGGATCGAAAAGTTTTTCTATGTATGGTTTTAGAGTTGGAGCGCAAATAGGAATTTCTAAATCTCAAGAAGTGATTGATCACTTTACCAGAGTTGGAGATTATTCTGTAAGAGGAAGATTTTCTAGTGTTTCTCAACCAGGTATGAACTTGATTGATACGATTTTTAATAATGATAGATTTGTTAAATTATTTGAAGAAGAATTAGCCATTGCAAATGATATTTTAAAAAATCGTGCTATCTTATTTAAAGAAACTGCTGAAAAATATGAATTAGAACATTTACCTTACTTAGGCGGATTCTTTATTTCTTTAAAGACTGAAAATAAAAACATCTTTGAAGATTTAAAGAAAGAACATGTGTTTGTCATTCCAATGCAAGGAATTATAAGGGTTGCGATTTCATCACTACCATTAAAGGACATTCCTGAATTGGTTAGAATCTTAAAAAAATACGTTTAATTAAAAATAAATCAAAAAAAAAGAAAATCCTTAATTAAAGATTTTCTTTTTTATTTTGATTTCTTTAAACAAAGAATGAAACTTTCCCTTCGGTTAATATTGAAAAGATATCCAATATCCATAAGATTGCCCATCCTACAAATATCCAGATAACCCCAGCAATAATTCGACCTTTAGCAATTCGATAGATTCCATAAACGAAACCATCTATTCCTGGGAAAGCAAGGATTAACCTTATAATAAAAGGCAGTCCATCAATAAACTTTACATAATCTTTCATATACATCCCTCCTTTTAACTCATTATAACATTTATATATTTTAATAGCATGAATATATAAATATTATTCTATATTTTTTTATTAATCGCTTCAGCGATTCTTTTAATTTTATCAACCAAAGAAAAATAGTTACTAGGTTTCAATGATTGTTGGCCATCACTTAATGCAAACTCAGGATTTTCATGAACCTCAATCATTAAACCATCAGCCCCAGCTGCGATAGCCGCAAGTGATAAAGACTCAACATACTCCCAATGACCTGCGGCATGAGAAGGATCGACAATCACAGGTAAGTTTGTTAGTTTCTTTAATACGGGAACTGCAGAAATATCTAAAGTACTTCTGGTTTGATTTTCAAAAGTTCTAATGCCTCTTTCACATAGAATCACATTTTTATTGCCATTGGCTAAAATATATTCAGCGGATAATAAAAGTTCCTCAATGGTATTCACAAAACCTCTTTTAAGTAGAATGGGTTTATCAACTTTTCCTAGTTCTTCTAAGAGCACATAATTTTGCATATTTCTTGCGCCAACTTGAATGATATCAACATTCTTAACAAACATATCAATATCTCTAACATCTGTTATTTCGCTAATAACAGGGATTTTATACTTGTTACTTATGTGGTTAAGGATTTCTAAACCAACTTGACCGATACCTTGAAAAGAGTAAGGGCTTGTCCGAGGTTTAAAAGCACCCCCTCTGATGATATGGGTATGGTGGTCCATTAATTTAGGCACCAATAAATCCATGGATGTTTCATCTTCTATAGAACAAGGACCAGCAATCAATACAATGTTATTATCATTAAAGGTTACATTTCCTACCTTAACTTTTCTTTTATCTTTGATGCTTGATTCTTTATATGATTTTTGGATGTTGATGACATCTTCTACAAAATCGTAAACGGTTAGTCTTTTCGTTTCAAGTTGACTTGTATCACCAATCACAACTAATAATTTGTATATGTCTCCCTCGATAAAAGTCGTGGTGAAATTTTGATTTTCCAAAACTTTTTCCATATGTTTAATTTGAGAATCTTTAACATTCTTTGTAAATTTTATAATCATTTTATCACCTTCATTAATTGATTGATTGCTTGTAAATAACCTTCAAAGCCAAGTCCGATAATTGTCTTGTGGACAACATCTTTAATGACAGAAATTTTTCTAAAATCTTCACGTTCATTTATGTTTGATAAATGGACCTCTATGGTTGGTTTTTGAATAGAAAGCAAACAATCTCTAAGAGCAAAAGAATAATGGGTCAATGCACCAGGGTTAATAACAATGCCATCTATTTTAAGATAATGCTTTTGAAGATAGTCTATCAATTTACCTTCATGATTTGATTGATAAAATTTTACTTTGACTTCTTTGTCTTTGGTCTGATTTTTAATATATTGGATAAGATCTTTATAGGTTTTTTGACCGTAAACATCACTTTCTCTTATACCCAACATGTTTAGATTTGGTCCGTTAATCACTAAAATATTCATCAATCGTCTCCTTTAATCTCTCCAAAGAAAATGGATTATGTTCATCAATGGTAAATTCAATATCCGAAACAGATAGATAAGTGTCATATCTTTTTTCTTTTAATTTAATTAAATCATCTAAACTATCAATCAAAGGTCTTGAATTGAAATTATCATGATTAATCACTTCTATTGATTTATTAATATAGATGAGTATACCGTTTTGTTTCAGTAAATCGATATTTTTATGGTTTAAAACCACACCACCACCACAAGATATAACAATACCTTGTTTATCATAAATATTTTGGATGACATACCTTTCTATTTCTCTAAACTTATCCTCACCGGAAAGTTTAAATATTTGTGAAATACTAATTTTAGCATAATCTTCAATTTTTTGGTCAGTATCAATCCAATCTTTATTGAGGTTTTCACTTAATAATTTACCGTAGTAGGTTTTGCCACTTAAGGGTAAACCGATGAAAACAATGTTGACATGTTGATGGATTAAATGTTTATATAAAGCATCAACTCTATCTTGTTCAATTTGAATATCCAATAAAATCTCTTGAGATTTTTTAGCTTGAATTAACAACATATAGAGTCCGTTGATGGTTTTAATTTGATTTCTTTCGGCATCAATTAAAAATTTTGTTCGATAAGGATTATAGATTAAATCAATCGCATACTCACAATTCGGAAAATGATGAAAATTGATCAATAATTGATCCTTATTATGAGGATACATACCCACGGGGGTTGTATTGATAATGATATCTGTATCCATATATTTTGCTTGATTTTCAAAAGTATCTTCATTATTGTTTTTTATATTTCTAACTAATTTTATAACAGATTTTGCTTGATGTTTGTTTAAATAATATTCAACGGTTCTTGAACTTGCGCCGTTGCCTAAAATAATGACTTTTTTTCCTTTGACTTCAAGCTTATTTTTTTCTAAAAGTTTTGAAAAACCTTCATAGTCTGTATTATAACCATATAACTTTTTTCCTTTATTAATCACAGTGTTGACAGATTGAGTATTTTTAACAAGATCATCATATTCATCTAGATAGTCAATAATATCTGCTTTAAAAGGATTTGTGATATTAAAACCATCTAAATCCATGCCTAAAACTTCTTCTATGTGGTTGATTGCTAATAACTGATATTCTTTGATTTCTAAATTTTCATGTATAAATTTAGAATAACTGTGGCTTAATTTTTTACCGATTAATCCAAAATTCATCTTATAAGTCTCCATACATTAAATCAACGATAGCGAAATTTAAAACTGCATTGATGATTGGAGAAATTCTGGTAAGAATTTGCGAATCATGTCTGCCTTTGATATGGATAGAGGTATTTTTTAATGTTTGCCTATCAATGGTGTTTTGTGGTCTTGAAATTGAGGCAATGGGTTTAATGGCTGTTCTTACTATTAGGGGTGCACCCGTTGATAAGCCACCTAAAATACCACCATTGTGATTTGATTTTGTTTTAATTTGCTTGTTTTTGTCATAATAATATTCATCATTCATTTCAGACCCCAAATGCTTGCTTATCTCAAAGCCTGATCCAAATTCAACACCTTTGATGCTGGGTATTGAAAATAACAAGTAAGATAGATAACTTTCTAGAGAATGAAATAATGGTTCACCCATACCTATTGGCAGATTAATGATGGCTGATTCTATAACACCACCGATTGAGTCATTTTTCTTAATGGTATCTTTTATCAATTCTGATATTTGACTTTCAAGGGCTTGATTCAATAAGGGAATATCCAAAGTATTTAAAGTTTTGATGGTTTTTTCGTCAACGTGATTCATATTGAAAGGCTCATCTGATAGATTATAGATAGAATAAATATGAGAACCAGTATAAATACCTTTGTCTTCTAGGATTTGCTGGGCAATGGAACCAACAAGTACCCATAAAACAGTTAGTCTACCAGAAAACATACCCCCACCATAGTAATCATTATGGCCTTTATACTTAATTGATGCAGGCATATCGGCGTGAGATGGTCTTGGCCTTATGTTAAGGTTTGGATAATCTTCGCGATTAAATTGATTGTTTTTGACTAGGATTGTTAAAGGAGAACCAGTGGTTTTATTGTTTAATAAACCTGAAACAAACTGATATTCATCAGTTTCAACTCTTGAAGTGCTAAGGTTTTTTTTAGGTCTTCTTTTGTCTAAGTTCATTCTGATTAAATCGTGATTGATTTCAATTCCAGCTAAGATATTATCAATGACAACACCCATGTATTCAGAATGAGATTCACCAAAGAAAGTTATTTTTAGGTTTTGACCAACTGTATTCATAAAAACCCCCTATTTAAAAAAATCAATAACATGGTCTATCTCGATGTTGTTAATTTCCGGATTTCCGATTTCGCTGACCACAACAACATTAATGCGTCCAGACTTGCTTTTTTTATCTTTTATAATATATGGATTCAACTTAAATAAATCCAACGGATCTTCAGTAGGTAATTGATATTGATTCATCAAGGCAATGATTCTTTTTCTTAATGATTCATTTTGAATTGCTTTTATTAAACCTAAAGCAACGGCTTCACCATGTAAATATTTGTTAAAGTGATAATATGCTTCATAAGCATGACCCAAGGTGTGGCCAAGATTTAAGAAATTTCTCTTATATGTATCAAATTCATCAGCTTCAACGAATGTTTTCTTAATCATCAAGGACTTGTAGATGATTTGGTCGAGGTTTTTAATCATGGCCTTATCTTCTAACATATTAATTAGCTCTTCTGATGCTAATAAACCATATTTAATAACTTCTACAACCCCATTATTAAAGTGCCTGTTGGATAAACTATGTAGGGTTTGTGGATCAATCAATACCATTATTGGTGGATAAAAAGAACCAATAATATTCTTAAAATCTTGATGATTAATGGCGGTTTTTCCGCCGATTGATGAATCAACTTGTGATAATAAAGTGGTGGGTATTTGTATATAATCAATGCCTCTTAAGTAAGTTGAAGCTATGTATCCAGACAAATCGCCAACAACACCCCCACCAAAAGCAATGATACAATCATCTTTTGTGACGGATAATTCCAAGAAGCGATTGATGATATCTTGGTATGTGTGGATTGTCTTTGAATTTTCCCCTTGTTTAAATACAATGACTTCATAATTTGTCATCTGTTTTTTTAATTTATCTAAATAGATAGACGGGACACCATCATCAGTGATGATGATGTATCGTTTGGCCTTATCCAAAAAATCATTCAAATCATCTAATATATGATTTTGAATGTGAATTGGATAATTTTTGTATTTTGATGTGACAATGATTTTCATTCATTCACCTATGTTAAATATTCAACCCTTATGCCTAAATTTTCTAAATCATTTAAAAAGGTTGGATAAGATTTATTGATAACTTCCATGTTTTTAATAATGGTTGTTGTTTGGGAAAAAGTTGCAAAAATTCCAATGGCCATAGCAATACGATGATCACTAAAAGAATCAACAATATTAAAGGAAAAATTTGGTTGATAATCAATCATTAACTGATTATCTTTTAATTGATAAGGGACCCTCATATTTGCCAATATGTCTAACATGTTATTTAAACGATCGGATTCTTTATAAACTAATCTTTCAAAGTTTTTAAAAAGGGTTATATTGTTACTTTGTGATGCAAAAAGAAATAAAATCGGACCAAGATCGATGATTTGTGCCAAATCAATTTCACTTATGTTAATCATTGATTTTTCCACATGAATTTGATTGTCTTGATAAGTGATTTTACCCCCAGCAACTTCTACAATATTTAATATGGCTTTGTCTGGTTGTAAACTGTTTTTATTGATATGATTTATAGTAAGACTTCCATTTAAAACAGCTCCAACAATAAAGAAAGCTGCTTGTGAAAAGTCAGATTCTATGGTGATATTTGCTGGTTTATAGGTTTGATTTCCAGGTATTTTCAATTGATATTCATTTTCCTGAATGATTTCAATACCAAAATTCTCTAACATCATAATTGTCATATCAATGTATTTTTTCGACTGAAAATTTTCTTTTAACTGAATGGTTGATGTTTTATTTAACAAGGGTAAAACAAATAATAAACCGCTGATAAATTGTGAACTTGAATCATCATCAATCACATAGTCATAAGCTTGAAACTCGCCTTCTGTATAGATATAGTCATCAAATCTCACAAATTCATTCTTTTGTTTGGCATAAATGTTCTCATATAAATCCAATGGCCTATTTAATAAACTATTTTCACCATAAAATTCTGTCCCTTTTTTATTGGTTAAAACAGGCATTAAAAACCTCATGGTTGATCCGGATTCACCACAATAAACAGCATGGTTATCTTTAAATACCAGTTTACCTTTTGATTCTATGGTTAATTGATTATCTAGATATTCTATTTTGACACCCAATGACCGAAAAACTTCAATGGTTTTTTGAATATCATCACCAATTAAAATATTTTTAATGGATGATTTACCTTTTGCTAAAGAAGCACAGATGATTGCCCTGTGAAGATAAGATTTTGATGGGGGTGGTGTCAGTTCACCTTTTAATTGGTTTGGATAAATTTTAATGTCCATATGTTCACCTCGATAATCCTCTTATTACTTTATTTTATCATAAAACTATAGTAAAGTGTAAATATGAGAACGAAAATAACTTGAGGAGATTTTGCCTATGCCTTAGCTGTGTTATAATATAGGTGTAGATATTTATGTGTATTGATATAGAGGAGGCTTTTATGGGAAAAATATTAGACGGAAAAGCATTATCGAAAAAACTCAGAAGTGAAATTAAAGAAAAAACTCATGCATTAATAGATAAGTATGGTCAAACACCTCACTTGGTGGTTATTCTGATTGGGGATGACCCGGCCAGTGAGACTTATGTTAAATCAAAGGAACGCGCTTCAAAAAGAGCGGGTATCAAATCAACCGTCATTAAAAAAGACAGTTCAATAAGTGAAAAAGAATTGATTGCTATTATCGAGGACCTTAATAAAGACGATCAAGTTCACGGTATATTATTACAGTTGCCCATCCCAAAACATATTGACAGCGAGAAAGTCATTAATATGATTGATCCTTTGAAAGATGTGGATGGATTTTCAAACCACCATGTGGCTAGATTAAATAAAGGTTTAGATGCTTTGGTCCCTTGTACCCCCTTGGGTATTATGGAGATTTTTAAAGAATATGATATAGAATTAGAGGGTAAACACGCTGTTGTGATGGGTAGAAGTCAAATTGTTGGAAAACCAATGGCCAGCCTATTATTAAAAGCAAATTCAACAGTGACAATCACTCATTCTAGAACCAAAGATATGAAATCAATCACTAAGCAAGCTGACATTTTAGTTGTGGCAGTTGGAAAAGCAAAAATGATCGATGAAACTTATATTAAAGAAAATGCTGTTTTAATTGATGTTGGTATTTCTAGGGTTGACGGAAAACTTTATGGTGATATTGATTTTGAAGCTGTTAAAGACAAAGCCTCATTCATTACTCCAGTACCTGGCGGCGTTGGGCCAATGACCATCGCAATGCTTTTGAAAAACACCTTAACTTGTTTTGAAAATATTATGAATCAATAAAAATTAATATAAAGTAATAAGCCCTATTTATAGGGCTTATTTTAAAATTGTATATTCATTAATTAACAAATTATTTTTTATTTTTTTATACATAAATTTAGAAAAACTTTGATGAAATTTTTCCTTTGAGGTTGTATAATATGTATAAAGAAAAAGGAGGTAATCATGGAAGAATATAAACTACATAAGAATATATTATGCATCGACTTAAAGAGTTTCTATGCATCTGTAGAATGTGCGCTTTCAGGGTTAGATCCTTTTAAAACACCTTTGGTTGTTGCGGATAAATCAAGGGGTGGAGGCTCAATTGTTTTAGCAGTCACACCGTATTTAAAAGCACTTGGTGTACCGAATCGATGTCGCATTTATGAATTACCAAAAAATATTAAAATTATTTATAGAAAACCTAGGATGGAAAAATATCTTGAGTATTCAACTAAAATCATTGAAACCTATTTGGATTATGTGTCTGAAGAAGATATGTATGTTTACTCTATAGATGAAGTTTTTTTAGACGTCACACCTTATTTGAATTATTATAAAAAGACTGATTACGAAATTGCAAGAATGATTCTAGACCGAATTTATAAAGATACAAAAATTTATTCAACTTGTGGGATTGGTCCTAACATGTTGATTGCTAAGTTGGCCTTGGATATAGAGTCTAAACATAGTCCAGATTTTATTGCAAAATGGAAGTATGAAGACATACCAAAAAAATTATGGCCCATAAGTCCTTTATCTGAGATGTGGGGAATCGGCCGAAATATGGAAAAAAACTTCAACCAATTAGGCATCTATAAAATCGGTGATTTGGCACAATATGATGTAAAAAAACTTAAGAAAAAATTCGGTGTTATTGGTGAAGAATTATACTACCATGCCCATGGAATTGACATGAGTTTATTACAAGAAAAAATGAAAATAAAACCTGGTAATAAAAGTTATGGCATTGGACAAACACTCTTTGAAGACTATTATAAACCTGAAATCTATCAGATCATCCAAGAAATGGTGGATGATGTTTGTAGGCGATTAAGAATCAATAAAAAACAAGCCAGAACCATTCATTTTGGACTTGGTTATAGCAAAGATGTGGGTGGTGGATTTGGCAGACAAATGACCTTAGCTCAACCATCAAATATTGCCAGCCATGTTTATAAAGTTTGTGTTAAATTAATGGATAAATTTTATGATAATTCACCCATTAGATCTGTGAGAGTTTCTGCGACTAATTTGGTTGATGAAAAAGGTTACCAAGTCAGTTTGTTTGAAGATATTGAAGCGGTTACTAAAGAACATGATTTATTCTCAACGGTTGATAAAATCAAAGATAAGTTTGGAAAAAATAGTGTTACTAGAGCGTCAAGTGAACTTGATTCATCAACATTAAAAGAAAGAAACAAAATGATAGGTGGTCACAATGCCTAGTCATTATATGGATAGAGGTATTATTAAATGGGCGCCTTTTAGTGCACTCAATGGATACAATTCTATGTTAGACGAGATGAAACATCGGATTCGTAAAAACCAAAAACCTGTTCTTAGTGACGACGAATATGATAGACTCAATCAAAATATTCAAACCGCCATGATGAATGAATTGGAAATTGAAGTTTATTATTTTGATAAGGGCTATATTAAGATGTCTTATGGAAAAATAAAAAAATTAGATTTTGTTTATAAGTTGCTGGTATTAAACACAGAAGAAAAAATTCCCGCTATTGATGTTGTTGGTTTAGAAATTACATCCTAATTATTCTCTTAATTATTAAATTTTTCTTATTTATGATAAAATAAGATTAGTTAGAGGTAAAGGGGGCGTTTATAATGATTACTAAGAAAGCGTATGCAAAAATTAATCTTTTTTTAAATGTACTGGAAAAAAGAAGAGATGGGTACCATAATCTAGAAATGATTAATGCAAAAATAGATTTATGCGATGATATTATTTTAAAAAAATGCGAAAAAAGTACTGGTATTATCATTAAATCTAATGATTTGTTTTTATCAAGCCAAGACAATGTAATCTTACAATGCGCAAGATTTATGCAAGACAAGTACAGCATAAATTATGGAATTAAAATCATTATAGACAAAAGAATCCCTTACGGTGCGGGACTTGGTGGAAATTCTACGGACGCAGCCGCTGTTATTAAAGGGATTAATGAATTGGCTGAATTGGATTTATCTTTGGAAGATATGAAGAGAATCGGAAATAGATTTGGGGCAGACATTCCTTATTGTTTGCACGATGAAGTTGCTTTTATTACAAGTACAGGCAATGAAATCAAAGCCATAGAAAATAATCTAAAAGGGACCAATGTTTTAATCGCCCATCCAAAAAAACATATCTTAACATCTGAAGTTTTTAAAATAGCTGATAGAGAAGGTTATGAAACAAGAAATATAGAACCTCTCATCAATGCAATTAAAAATCACGACTTGGAACTCATACAAAAAAAACTATACAATAGTTTGGAGCATATTGTGGTTCAAGCGGATGAAGAAATGGAAGCATTTAAAATGGACTTAATTAAAAGTGTTGGTGCTAATGGGTTGGTAATGACAGGGTCAGGATCAACATTTATCAAGCTTTTAGATGATGTAAATGATGAGATAAAAGACTATGTTAATGAAAATAAAGAAAAATTCCTAGTAAATATACATAAAATTATATAAAAATGCTATAAATTTTCGTGTATTCTATTGAAAAATGAAAAATAAACGTGTTATAATTACCGCAAGAGGTGGTAAAAGTGAAGATTACAGAGATTAGAGCAAAAAGAATTAAGGGGAACAATCGTTTAAAAGGAATTGCAGCCATAACGATTGATGAATGTTTTGTCATTCATGAATTAAGAATTATTGATGGTAAAAATGGTCTTTTTGTTGCTATGCCAAGCCGCAGAATGCCAAATGGTGAATATAAAGATGTTGCACATCCGATTAACACCGAGACGAGAAGTATGATTGAAAAAGAGGTATTAGAAGCTTATCACGCTTTACCTGAATTAGAAGAAGATGAAACAGAAGAATTAGAAGAAGAAAACGAAGAAGAAAATGAAGAAACAACTGAAGACACTGACGAATAGTTAGTGTTTTTCTTTTGGAAAATATTACTTTAATGATTACCTGATTTGTTGTATAATAAATATGGGAAATTATCACAAAAAATAATTACAGAAGAAAGGATAGCGATTTTTAAAAAATTGCGAAAAAATTATGGCTTTATTTCATGGTTCTAAGGTTAAGTTATTTTCATTAAGTTCTAATGTTAAGTTGGCGAGGGGTATTGCTGAACACATCGGTATACCTTTAAGTGAATGTTTAGTAACAAGATTTGCCGATGGAGAGATAAGCATTGACATTCCGGAGACTGTTAGAGGTCACAAAGTTTTTGTGATTCAAACAACAAGTGATCCAGTCAATGAACATCTGATGGAGTTACTAATTATGATTGATGCATTGAGACGAGCATCAGCGGGTGAAGTAAACGTGGTTATGCCTTATTATGGCTATTCACGACAAGATAGAAAAGCAAAAGCTAGGCAACCTATTTCAGCTAAATTAGTGGCTGATCTATTGCAAACAGCTGGGGCAACAAGAGTTCTATCAATGGATTTACATGCACCTCAGATTCAAGGCTTCTTTGATATTCCAATTGATAATTTTAGAGCATTACCAATTTTAGTCGAATATATCTTAAATAAGAACCTCGAAAATATGTGTGTTGTTTCACCAGACCATGGTGGTGTAGCAAGAGCAAGAGATTTAGCCGATATCTTACAAGCACCAATAGCAATTATTGATAAAATGAGACCTGAACCAAATGTTGCGGAAGTCATGAATATCATTGGTAAAGTCAAAGATAAAACATGTATCCTTATTGATGACATGATTGATACAGGCGGATCAATGGTTGTCGCATCAAAAGCCTTAATTGATGCGGGCGCTAAAGACGTATATGCATGTTGTACACATCCTTTACTTTCTAAAAATGCACCTCAAAAATTAAATGACTCTATGATTAAAGAAATTATTACAACCAACACTGTCGAAATACCAAACCAAAAGAAATTTCCTAAATTAGTTCAATTATCAATATCTGAACTGCTTGGTGAGGGTATTATTCATATAATCGACGATAAAGGTGTTTCTTCTTTATTCACAAAAGACTTTCGAAAATAAAAAAATATGATATAATAAAATAAATCAATGATTGGAAAAGTAGAAATAAGCTGATTTTCTAGAGAGTAAGGGGCCGGTGAAACCTTATAAACACTTATTTTGAAAAACACCAGGAGAGACAGAAGAATAAAGTAGAACTGTCCGTATAGTCTGCGTTAAAGATAAGAGTGCTAGGCAACTAGAACTAAGGTGGTACCACGGTGAATAATCGTCCTTTTTGTAAGGACGATTTTTTTATTTTTAAGGAGCTGGTAATCATGGTCTTTGATCAGTTAAATCACTTAATAAAAGAACACCAAATCACAAACAAAACAAGATTTCATAAAGAAAAATATCTAAAAGATGAAATTGATTATTTTGTTCATTTAGACATGAAAACACTGAGAGATGTGGCAAAAGAATATTATAAAACCATTCAAGCAGAAGAATTTCATAATTTAATCACCCATAAGTATCATGAATTCCGTATGGTTGCTTTATTGATTTTAATCAATCAAATAAATGATAAAAATTTAAAAGAAATTTACGATAAATACCATCATTATAGACATTTTGTAAACAATTGGGACTTGGTAGATGTATCAGCCCCTTATATTGTGGGACCATATGTTGAAAAATACAATCAACATCAGGTATTATTAAACTATGCAGATTCGGATAATATGTGGGTCAATAGAATTGCTACAGTTTCATGTTTATATTTAATAAAGAAGAACCAATTAGAAAACCCATTAACAATTATAAAAAAATTATTAACACATGACCATGATTTAATGCATAAAGCCAATGGTTGGATCTTAAGAGAAATCGGTAAAAAAGATAGACAACTACTTAATGACTTTATAAAAGAACATTACAACATCATGCCAAGGACAACCTTAAGATATGCAATTGAAAGACATGATTCAGAAATTAGAAAGAAAATAATAGGAGGAAATTTAGAATGGATATAGACATTAAAAAATTATTAGAAAACCATACAGATTACGCTGATCAACAAGTCAGGGTTCAAGGTTGGATAAGAAATAACCGAGCTCAAAAAGAATTTGGTTTCATCGACTTAAATGATGGGACTGCTTTTGAATCCCTTCAAGTTGTTTATGAAGAAAAGCAATTGGATAACTTTAGGGATGTTGCAAAATACAACAGTGGATCAGCCGTTACCATAATAGGTCGAGTTGTTTTAACACCAAAGATGAAACAAGCATTTGAAATCAAAGCCGATGAAATTATTTTAGAGGGTAGTTCTTTAGAAGATTACGCCATTCAACCAAAAAGACATACAAGAGAATTTTTAAGAGAGAACGCACATTTTCGTCCAAGAACAAATCTTTTCAATGCAGTTTTTAGAGTAAGATCTGTAATCTCATTTGCAGTGCACAAATTCTTTCAAGAAAGAAACTTCATATATTTACACTCACCAATCATTACCGCAAGTGATGCAGAAGGAGCAGGAGAAATGTTCCAAGTAACAACTTTAGGAAACACCAAAGTTGAAGAGGGTTATAAAAACGACTTCTTTGGTAAAAAGTCTAATTTATCTGTTTCTGGGCAATTACAGGCTGAAGCATTTGCACTGGCTTTTAAAAATGTTTATACATTTGGGCCAACTTTTAGAGCAGAAAAATCAAATACATTGAGACATGCCTCTGAGTTTTGGATGATAGAACCAGAAATAGCTTTTGCCGATCTTGAAGATGATATGAAATTGGCTGAAGAAATGGTTAAATATATCATTGAAGATTTATTTAAACAATGTCCATCTGAACTAGCATTCTTTAATAAATTTGTAGAAAAAGGCTTGATTGAAAAACTCAAGAAAGTCTTGAACTCTGACTTCAAAAGAATCACCCATAAAGAAGCAATTGATATATTGATTCAAAA
>JBKHBS010000021.1:0-22294 GCA_046542225.1 Candidatus Izemoplasmatales bacterium
TCATCGTTTCAGTTGTTGACTCATTTGTTGTCAATTGTACATTGGTACAAGCAGTGATACCAATCCCAATCAATATAATAAAAAATACACTTAGTAATCTTTTCATGTCTATAAATAATCTCCTTGTCTAATATTTTGTCATGCTTTATAATTATACAACTTAAACATAAAATTTCAAAGAAAAAAATGGGAATATCACAAATGATATTCCCATGATACTTTAAAAAGATTAATAATACTGATCGATAACGTCTTGAATACTTTCTTGAGTTAAGGTTTCGCCATCTGATTCATATTCCCAAGTACCTGTATAAGGATCAAGTAATTCAGCATTTTGCTTAGCAGTCTCAACGTCTGGTGTAATGGTGGCTCTAACAATTGCAGATTCAAGAATGGTCGTTTGATCTGAGTCAGATAAGCCCGCTATGGTTGTAAAGTCTAAGCTGGCTGTTGTAATATCAGTTTCACCCAATGCTTGAGTGGCTTCTATGAAATTAACAATACCACTTTTTACAATCACATCATTGAATCCATATAAGTCAGTCACAATAAAATCAGGTATGACTAATTGATTATTAGATTGTAACATATCATCAATGGTTGCATGTAAAGATCCACTCTCTAAAATTGTATTTAAATCACTCGTTGATAGACCTGTAATGACAGTTGAATCAATACCACCATCAAAGTTAGTGATATTCAAAGTGCTAAATCCATTGACGATTGCTTTTAGTTCAGTCAATTCTATTTGTTCTTCACCTTGACCATTTACAGTAATATTTTCTCTAAGGGTCGCAGGAACAATTAAGGTTGAAGATGATGTAGGTGTTAAAGAAGCTTGTTCTAAAATAATATCAGAGACAGTTGCTTGGATAATATTCGATGATAATAAGGTATCTAAATCATTATCACTTAATGTATAAAGTCCTTCTAAATCAAAACCGTCATTAATAATATCTGTTGAACCCAATACCTGAGCTGCTTCTAAGAAATCCACGATGGCTGTTTTTAAGATGATGTCATTGAAACCATATAGATCATCTTTTAAGTTATCAGGAATGATAAGCTGGTTGTTAGATTGTAGCATATTGTCGATTGTGACATGAATAGAACCACTTTCTAAGATAATATTTAAATCATTGGTTGATAAACCAGAAATGACTGATGAATCAATTTCACCTGTAAAATCTGATATATCTAAGACATTCAAGGCCTTGATAATCGCTTTTAATTCAGCGACAACAATCTGTTCGGTGGTTTGAGCGCCAACGTTAATGGTTTCTCTTAAAGCCTGTGGAACAACCAATGTAGTGGTTGTGGTTGGCGTTAAGGAAGCTTGATCTAAAATAATATCAGAAACAGTCGCTTGAATGATACTTGATGAAAATAAAGTATCTAATTCTTGGTCACTTAAATTATAAAGTGTATTAATGTCAAAACCATCAACACTTGTTAGTAACTGGATGCTTTGAATTAAAGCATTTAATTCAGATTTTGTATAATAATCTAAAGCATCTGTTGTGCTATTTGGTATCACCAATTGATAAGTCCCTAATTCGAGGTTGTTAATCTCTTCAGAGATTGTTGCCCTGATGATATATGAATCTAAGATGGTAGACAAGGTTGTTTCATCAATGTCTGTTAATAAATCAACATCAACATTGGAAAAATCCAAAGTGTCCATTTCATTTAATAAAGCTTGTATGGCTAATAAAATATATTCTAATTCTCCAGTTTCAGTATCAGTACTTCTCCAACTTATATTTTGTGGGACTGTTAAGACTTCCAAACCTTCTATAGATGTTTCTCCACTTAAGATATTGATTAAGCCTTCAGTAATAAGTTCTGAATCTAATAAAACTGTAGCGTCTATACTTGCAAATGTTTCCAATACCGTTGATAATTCAGCGGATTCGATATCTTGGATTGATATACCAGCATCGACCATTTCCGCTAAAATATTACCAAGAGCTAGATATTCATCTTCCCATGAGATTTGGCCTGGTAAACCAATAATTTGCATAATTTCAGATTCACCATCACCCTCTTCTATCATTGGGACTAAGATGGATTCTGTTGTCAATAGGACAAGGCGTGATTCAGAAACATCAGTGAAAATATCTCGAACCCAATCGCCATCAATTGTGACTTCATTACCATCTTCATCTATTGAGGTTTCTCTTTCGTTTAAAATATCAAATACCCCCGCTAAAATATTAGATAATCGTTGGATTTCGGTTGTGTAATCATAATTAAACAATTCATCATCTGAAACAGATAAATCAATATCATTTTGATTGGCATAATACTTAATTCCAATCGGCAAGGCCGTTGGTAATAAAACAGAAGATTCTAAATATGAGAATGCTTGCCTTATATCTTCGCCCTTAATATCAGTAATTTTTTGGGTATTCCCATATTCTGAAGATTGAATTACGTGATAAGCATTCATGAAAATAGAAATGTCATGTCTTAAAGCGATGTCTTTATCGTCATAATTGAATGATAGAACTCTATCAAATAAATCAATATGTAAAGGCACTTTTTCACTTGCATTAAACGTAGAGTCTACTTTAATGGTGTTTGCTAATTTTACTATGATATTTGAATGATAATTATCAACCAGTTCAACCATAGTTTCCTTTGTGCTAGCATCAACAACTGGATCTGTTTCCGCTAACTCTATCACATTATCTTTAGGAATTAAAGATTGATTCAATTCTAAAATTGTTGATCTTGGTTCATAAACCAATTGATTGACTTGTTGTTCGGGCTCTGTATCCATTAATAAAGAAACACTCTCAATAAATGAAACGCTTCCTCCTAAAACAATTAATGTAACGAACACAGCCATAACACCATTTAAACCACCAACAAGGGCTCCGAATAACCTTTTTTTCGGTTTAGCAGATTTGATAAATATCACACGAATAATGCCAGTAATAATTTTATATATGATTAAGATGATTGTAAAATAGACAATGGCCCATAATATTTTTATGGCAAATTGTATCATTCCAACGGCCAATAAATCCATCTCTGGTTGGGAAAAATCAAAACTATTGGCAAAAAATGTTTGAATGATTAACTGGTAATCATTTTCAAAAGATTGAAAAGACGCTAGGGCCGGATCAATATTACCTAAAGCGCTGCCTAAAAAACTTAAATTCATTGACCATAGCATATTGACTGCCATGTTTAAGGTAACAAAAAATAAAATATAAAAGATAGCCATGACAACTAGGGTAAATAAGGATTTTCTAAAACCCCTTAAAAACCCAAAAAAGATGGCAATACCTAATATAAAGTAAAACAATAAATCAATTGATGCCACAATATTTAGAATCATATATTTTCCTCCTACTACTCATTTTGACTATATTATACTACAAAAATAAAAAACAATAAATCTATATACAATATTATTAAAGGAGCACTCAAGAAGAATGCTCCTAAATTATAATACTATTTAGTAATATTGATCAATAACACCTTGAATACTTGCCTTGGTCAATGTGGTTCCATCAACTTCGTATTCCCAAGTACCTGTGTAAGGATCAATCATTTCAGCGTTTTGTTTTGCAGATTCAACATCTGGCGTAATGGTTGCTCTTACGATGGCTGAATCTAAGACAGCGTCTTGTTCAGATGTTGTTAAATTAGCAATTGCATTGAAATCTAATGTAGCATTTGTAATATCAGTTTCGCCAAGTATATTTACTGCCGCGATGAAATCAACGATTTCAGTTTTTTCAATCAAACCAACAATGTTGTATAAGTCAACTAAGACAAATGTTGGAATTGTGAGTGAAGCATTTGCTTGTAACATATTATCAATGGTGACATGTAATGAACCACTGTTTAATATGGTATTTAATTGTGTAGATGTTAATCCAGTTACAATAGTTGGGTCAACACCACCTGTAAATGAAGTGATAGAAAGTTCTTCTAAACCAGTTAATAAATCATGTAATTCTGATTTTTCTATATGTTCTGAACTTACAGAATCTATAGTAATTGCTTGTCTAAAGTATGTTGGAACAATCAAATCACTAGAACTTGTAATGTTGTTTTCGTCTACTGCACCGTCTAAGATTGTATCTGAGATTGTTGCTTGTAATGATGCAGACGTTAATACAACTGTAAAGTCTGAACTAAATATATTTGAAGGTGTGAAAGTCATACCACTAAAGTTTGTTAAGCCTAAAGATTCTAAACCAGCAATTAATGCTTTTAATTCAACCAATTCAATATAGGTAATATCTGTTTGAACGATTCGAATAACTTTATCTGGGCTTTCATTAATATCATCATCAGGAACCAGTAAAGCACCGCCTGTGTCATTTAATAACTTATTAGAGACAGTTGCTTGAATAGATGATGACGCCAAAATCGTATCTGGATTACTAAAGAATGTATCTAGGGTAAAACTTGAATCCACATCATCTATATTTGAATAACCCATGGCAGTAAAGGCATTGATAATGGCTTTGACTTCGCCTTTTACAATATAATCGGTTGTGTCAACAAGATATTTGATTCTATTTGCAGACACTTCACCCAACTCACTGTAATTTGGAACAAATAAAATTTGATCATCCAAACCAATTAAATTATCAGAGAATGTAGCATGTAAAACTGCAGAAGTTAAAACATCATCTTGTTTTTGACTGGTGTCTAAGGTAGAAATTGATAAACTACCATCAAAATCACTAATATTTTGTCCGCCTAAACCTAATATATTTAAACCATCTATTAAAGCTTTTACCTCATCTTTAATTAAGAATTCAGTTGTAAAACTGCTGCCGGTCGTTAATCTAATAAAAATTTCATTATCGAGATCATCTAAAGACTTGTTTGGTGCAACCAAAGTATTTTCGGTGTCTAAATCAATCACTTGTTTTGAAATCGTCGCATGTAAAGTTGCAGAATCTAAAACCTTATTTTGAACAGTTTCACTCGATAATGCACTAATTCCAATAGTACCTGCAAATGAACTTATGCTTTGAGTACCTAAGCCCATAGCGTTTAATCCATCAATCAAAGCAGCAATTTCGGATTTGATTAAGTATTCAGTATTGATGTTTGTTCCACTTACTGTAATTCTCATGGTTTCTGAATCAATATCTTCTTCTGGTGCAACCATGGTGTTTGTAGCATCTAAATCAAATACTTGTTTAGAAACAGTCGCATGCATGATGGCGGAACTAAGTAATAGAGTTTGATTTTCTGGATTTGTATCTCCATCAAATAAATTAAGTGTGATATCACCAGTAAAGTCATCAATATTACCAGAGCTTATTAAATTCATAACATTGATTAAAGCTTTTATTTCATCACCCAATATGAACTCATTACCACTTTGAATGATTCGAATATCAATACTTGATAAATCACTTTCTAATGATTTTTCAGGCACAACTGTTGAAGCATTTCCTATAATTTGATCAGATACAGTCATATGCATAATGGCAGAATCCAATAAAATGTTTTGATTGGTTTCTGAAGAAAAATTAGCAATTGAGATTTCACCATCAAAGGTGTCTATATCGGTTACGCCAAAGATATCCATGGCATCAATAAGTGATTTAACTTCAGTTTTATATACAAAATAATCACTTCCATGAGTCACTTCAACATCTTGATTTAAGACATCGACCGATGGGATGATTAATTGGCCACTCGTTTCTAAGTTAGATAATTTATCAGAAATCGTTGCCTGCATACTCGCTGATGATAATAAGGTGTTTTGATTATCTAGATATGTCGTTGGGTTTTCTGATTCAAAGAATATACTTAAATCAATCTCCCCGTCGAAAGAATCAATATCAGATGCACCTAAAATATCTAAAACATTAATCATTGATTTAATCTCGTTTTTGAAAACAAAATAATCCGTTCCATAGGTGGCTTCAATGGCTTGATTCAACTCATTAACAGCTGGTATAATTATAAGGTTGCTTGTTTCAAGGTCTGTTAATTTATCAGAAATTGTTGCTTGCATAATTGATGAAGCAAGTAAGGTGTCTTGATTATCATCATATTCTACTGGATATGATGTTTTATAGAATAATGATAAATTAATGGTTCCATCAAATGACGAAATATCAGTAATACCCAAGAGTTGCATAGCAGCAAAAGTTGCTTCTAACTCTGATTTTATAATAAATTCAGCATCATCACCCTGTGAATCTACCAAGATAATTGAGTTGCCTAATTCGTTATATTCGGGAATGATAATATCTGAGCTTATTGCATTTAAATCTTGAACTTGTTTAGATATCGTTGCATGTAAAACTGCAGATTCTAATAAAATTGTTGAATTGTCGATGATATTAGATAATGATAAGTTCTCAACTTGTGTAAAGTCAGTAATATCAAGGACTAAAATGGCTTGGAATAATTCAGTTAATTCAAGTTCAGTAATGTAATTATCCAAGGCTGCGGTTGTAAATCTTACAAGGTCACTTGAACTTCCACTATAATCTTCAGTTGAATAATAAGGCACAACCAAATCAGTGTCTCCAGTAATTGGATCTGGTTCACTAGCATCTAAAATAACTTTAGATATAGTCGCATGTGCGATTTTTGATGATAATAATGTATCTGACTTATTTGTATCTAAAACAGTTGAATCGCCATCAGTCGCAAGCTTTTGTAAAATTGATGCATCAATTGTTACATTATTAAAATCTGTTATATCAAGGACAACCAAAGCATCTAATGTGTTCTTTAATTCATCTTTAATGATGTATTCTGTTTCTTCTTCTAAAATATCACCTTTTGTCATCTTAATTGCTTGATTGTTTAAATCTTCTTCAGGCAAGACTAAAGCATCCGAACTTCCAAGTTCAATGACTTGATCGGAAATGGTAGCATGTAAAATGGCAGAATCAAAAACAATATCTTTATGAGTTGCTATTGTTGAAAGTTGTAAACCTTCTACCTGGGTGAAATCAGTAATATCTAAAATTAATATGGCTCTAAATAGGTTTGTTAGTTCCTCGATGATGATATATACGTCGTTATCGTTGGTTACAAACCGAACATCATCATCTCCTGTTGTGTAATTATCACTCGCAACAAAAGGAACAACAATATCATTTTCTCCAGTAATATCATCTGGTTCACTTGCGTCTAGAATCACTTTTGTCAAAGTCGCATGTGCAATCTTAGAAGCCAACAAAGAATCAGATTTATTTGTATCTAAGACAGTTGAATCTCCGTCCTCTGCTAAATTTGATAAAACACTTGCATCAATGTTTACATTATTAAAATCAGTTATACCTAAAATATTCAGTGCATCTAAGGTCGAAATGATTTCATTTTTAATGATGTATTCATTTTGTTCTTCAACAACAGTACCTGTTGTCACTCTAAGAGGTTGGTTGAGTTCATTTAGACTCGGTATGACCAAACTTTCACTTGTATTTAAATCAAGCATTTGGTCTGAAATTGTTGCGTGTAAAATTGCTGATTTAAGGATTAGTGTTGAATTATCATCGATTAATGTAAGGTCTAAGCCATCAACCTGTGTAAAATCATCAATATCTAAAACCAAAAAAGCAGCAATTAAAGCATTTAACTCATATGTTGATACATACTCTTCATTTAAATCATTGCTGATTCTAACAATATTTGTTGTGGTGTTATCATAATTTTCACTTGCATAATAAGGTAATATCAAACTGGCTGTATCTGTACCATCTGCTTCTTGAATAATAAAATCGGTAATGGTCGCATGTAAAATTTTTGATGAAAATAAAGTAGCGGTTTTACTTTCATCTAACTCTGTTGGAGATGTATCTTTTGCTAATTTTTTTAATACAGAGACATCAATTGTAGGATTTTCGAAATCGGTAATTTCTAACACTTCCAAAGAATCTAAAGTCGCAATCAACTCAGATTTAATAATAAATGTTGTTTGCTCTTCTAATTCACCAGTTGTTATTTTTAAGTCATTGTCTACTTCATCCTTATTAGGGATGACTAAACCTGATCCATCAAGGTTCATAATTTGATCTGAAAAAGTTGCGTGTAATATCGCAGAATCAAGAATGGTCTCAGAATTTAATATGATTGTTGAGATATCTAAAGTATCCACAGTAGAAAAATCACTAATCTCGAGTATAAGAATTGCTCTTAAAAGCTGAGTTAACTCATGATCAGAGATATAATCAACTTCACCTTCATTGTCATAATATCTCACCACATTAGATGTTGTGTTTTCATAATCTTCTGTAGCATAATAAGGTATGATTAAAGGCGATGTTTCCGGTGGGGTTACATCTGTTTCTTCTAAGATGAAATAAGATATAGTTGCATGAAGAATTTTAGATGCAAATATCTTATCAGTTTTACTTGTGTCTAAACTTGTAGGGTCTGTTTCTGGATCAACAGCTAAATTTAATAACAAATCTCCGCTCATGCTCAAATTTTCAAAATCAGA
Source organism: Candidatus Izemoplasmatales bacterium (assembly GCA_046542225.1). Taxonomy (GTDB): domain Bacteria; phylum Bacillota_I; class Bacilli_A; order Izemoplasmatales; family Hujiaoplasmataceae; genus Hujiaoplasma. Next base: position 8,450 of record JBKHBS010000021.1, read on the forward strand.
GATTCCTAAAGCTGTAATTGCAGAAAAGGTATTTTTAATTTCTGCTTTAGAAGGGATACTTATCGTTTGACCATCGACTAATAAGTCTTCTTTAATATCTATAGGAACAACAAGTTCTTCGAAGTCATTAAGCATTGAGCCTGTTGTAGCATATAAAATATCAGATGCAAACAAAGTATCGATATTATCTGATGATAGTTGAGTGACCTTATCCATATCAAAACCAATATCAGCACAAGCTTCATTACCATCATCACAAGGTATTTCTCTTGCTGCCATGGTTAAAGCTTTAAAAATACTTGTCACTTCTTCTTTAATGATATATTGATTTTCATCTAGAACTCGATCAGGAATAACTAAGTTAAAATCACCAGTGTCTAAATCTGTAATTAATTGACTTATTGAAGCAACCAAAATAACAGATTCAAACATTTGGTCAATATCTTCATCTGTCAAATTAGACAAGTCCTTAATTTGAGGATCATCCATATTGATATTATCTAATTGTTGAACCAGTATGTTTAGACTGATTAGAACATTCCTTAACTCTCCAGCTTGTGTCACTTCACCAGTCAATTCATTAATTGTATCATTCCACTGTATGTCATTTGAGTTAGGAATGACAAGGAAATCAATATTCATATCTATCTCTGCTTGACCTGAAAATATATTAATCAAAGCATTAGACGTTAAAGTAGAGTTTAAAAGCACTGTTAAATCAACGTCGGTAAATAATAATAATAGTTCTTGTTGATTTTCACCTTCTAAATCAGTAATAGTCAATCCTGTTGACAATATTTCATTTGCAATCATCCCAAAAGCTTGTAGTTCGGCTTTCCAATCAATATCTTCAGGGACTGTAATGACTGATTGCACTGTCTGGCTTGCCCCTTCTAACAATGGTTGTACAGCAATATATGCACCATATTCAACCAATTTAGAATTGGATAGCTCTGTAAATAGGTCTTCAACTTCTTGACCATTCAAGCTTATGGTTTTAACATCAACGTTTGGATCAAAAGCATTGGCATTTTCAAGTATCATAAAGCCAGTTGAAGCAACTGCACCTATTTGTTCAATTTCAGCCTGCCAATCGATATCTTCATATAGTAACTCTTTATCTATTTCATAGTCAATATCCATATAATCTATTCCAACCTCAATGCCAATAGGTATGAGTGTTGTAATGAGTTTTGATTTGGATAATGTTGTAAACATATCGTTTATTTCTTGACTCTTTAAATCAGCTAAATCATTGGTATCATAATAATCTGAATTAAGAAATATACCAGCGATTTGGCTAAATGTCTTTAAGTCTTGTCTTAAAGCAATGCTTTCTTCATTATAATTAATTGATAATACTTCATCAAATAATATAATAGCTAAATTCTGATTTTCACCTGTTCTATCATCTTCTATTTGATAAGCATTTATACCTTGAATAAAAATATTATTATTATATTCTTTGATGATAGTTTCTAAAGAAGCCATTGCTTCATTTAATTGAGTATCTGTTTCAGCTTTTTCTTGAGGATTTAGATTACCTACTTTATTTAATGATTGATCTATATTTGTGATATTTGGTTTCATTTGGTGTTCTAAATCTATTTCATAAGCCAAAGTATCGCCTTGAATAGCGACTAAACTTTCACTAATACTTATTAAACCACTCAGAACGATAATCATAACAAAAACGTTGACTCCAGCAGTTAAAGTTCCAAAAACCCCACCCATTAAACGTCCACGTTTACCTTTCTTATTTTTACTTCGACCTTTCTTAAATATAAATAAACTAATGATAAATAAGATTAGTCGATATAAAAATTGAATGATAGTAAAGAAAATTATTGTATATGCAATTTTCAAGACGAACATTCCAATGGCATCAACAAATGCTAAAAACTCCGGATTTGTCCGGCTAGTGTCTAGATTATCTCCTAAGGTGTCAAATAGAAACAACCTAGCAGCTTCTTGAAAGCTTGTTGTTTGACTTAAACCACTTGATACATTACTTAATAGGTCACCTAAAAAACCAAGTTCTGTATCATATAAATATGCGACAACCGGATTAACGGTAATAAAAAATATAGCAATAAACACAATAGTAATAATAAAGGTATATAGAGACCGTCTAAAACCTTTTAATAACCCAAAAAATAATCCAATCGCTAAAACAGAAAAGAATGCAATGTTTAAATACAATGCAAAATCGATATTCTCAAAACCCATGGATTGTCCTCCTCTTAATAAATATAATTATATCTTTTTTTATATGATATGAAAAGAATAAAGTATCTTATTTACTATAAAATAGAGAGATATTATTGTATAATAAAAATATAATTTTAAAATTTGGTAAAAGACTAGGTGATTATCTATGAAAAAAGAAAGAAGAAAACTGCTTTTATTGACATTAATGCTTCTATTGGCTATAGGACTTGGTAGTTGTTCTTATTTTATACCAGTAACAAACAATCAAGTTTCTCAAGGGACTTATAGCGGTGACTTCTATGATTATGATGAGTTTAGAAGGTTACCCATTTATATTTCTGATACATATAGTATTGACAATATTGATGCTTATAATGATGTTTTAATTGAAAGCAAGGCTCATATCATTAGAGCTAATGTTTCAATCACAACAACCATCACAAAAAACATTTCTTATGACACGAAAAGCGGGTCTGGTTTTGTTTTTATGGAAGATGAAACTCATTATTACGCTATTACAAATGAACATGTGATTGATGGCGATGGTAGACCAACAACTTTTGAAATTAAAACATACGAAGATAATGAACCCCAAAGTGCAACAGTGATTCTTTCAAGTGAAACTTTAGATTTGGCGGTTATAAAATTTGAAAAAAATAATCGAACACAAGTTGAGATGATAAACATCACTCAAAGGTTAGATTACCGTTTCAAAAGCGATGAACTGGTCTTGGCCATTGGAAATCCATTAAGTTTATCAAATACAGTCTCTTTCGGTCGTTATGAAGGTATTACTCAAATTGAAAACGTTGAATTTATTGTAATTAGACATAGCGCTGAAATCCATAATGGATCGAGTGGTGGCGCTTTGGTTGACGTAGACGGCAACTTAATAGGTGTGAATACCTGGGGTATTGATGATTCAAGCGCTTCCTTTGCTATTCCAAACTTTGTTGTTTATAATTTTCTAATCTCAAATGATATTATTGAATAAAAATAGCAACTCTAAAAAGAGTTGCTTTACTTTTATTCGTAGTTTTCTTTTAAATAATGGATTATAAATGGCTTAATAACAACCATAAACAAAACAATAATATATGATAATAACAAGGCAACAGCTAGATAATTAAACCAAACACTTATCAATGAATATTGATTGATGAGTCTTTCAAACAATACTCCAGAAAGAAAAGCTGGTGAAATAATCAAAACATAAGCCAAATCAGCACTAAAAAAATCAAATGAGTATAGTATCGGCATGATTGAAAAAACAATTAAATAGACCAAGTAAGATATTGAAAGTGAATAAGCTGTTTTCGATATGATAGACAAGGTTAATCCAATGACTATATGGATGATGGCTGATAATAAATATATCAATATAAATAAAATTATATTAAAGCTAAATTCCAAAGCAAAGGTCATAACGAGTATATAAAAAATCATTGGTATGACTTGTAGAAGTGTTGCAGATAAGATTTTACCAATAGCGTATAAACTTGGATGATGCTGATCGTCTAATATATTTGGCAGGACTGTTTTCTGCTGGCCCTCAATAAATAAACTGACAGAAAAAGTAATTACCGGTAGAACAAAAATAGATAAGTAAATGTAAATAATGGGAGGCATTATGTTTGTTAAACCCATCAACAATCCGAAAAATAGAGTTAATATAAACATGATTTCTATAAAATGATAGTCTTTATAATTAATAAAATCATTTTTAACCGTATCGATAATCTTTTTCATTAATCTTCCACGACCTCTCTTATATCGCTTAAATATAACTCATGGGTACTTTCTAATTTTATTATATTAATTTTATTGTCTTGATAAAATCTTAAAAACGATTGCAAAGAATTGTAATAAACATGATAAAAATGACCGTTGATTGTGTAATGACAATGGATTTTTAAATAGTACTTTTCTTTAAAATTATCTACATGTAATTTTTTTATGCCATTAAATTCATCATAATAATAAAAATAAGCAATATTATTGTTATTAAGAATCAATGATTGGTCCATGAAAATAATTTTAGATAACTTACCATTCAAAGGCAAAATATAATTCAATAAAATATCTCTCTGTTCTTCATTTAAGAATTTAAGAGATTGATTGATTAAAATATATTCCCTTAAATCTAATATTGAATATATTAGTGCATAAGTCAATTTAGATAAAACTTTATCTTTTAAAATCTTAGAATAAATTTGAGAATTCAATAAATGTTCAATGGCTAAATGATTAAAAATAGGCTTATGCTTATATTTATTTAAAATTGATTTAATATTCAACTTTAATTTAAAGGTTTTGAACTTTAACTTATTTTTTAATAAATTAATATTTTGAGAAACTTTGACAATATCAAACCAACGCTTATCAAAATCAATATATTTTTCTTCAAGAACAACATAATTGAAAGCATCATCTATACTGTTTTCAACTAAAGTCGTTAAATCAATATCAAGGGCTTGTTTCTCTTTATTTATTTGATTCGATTCTCCAATGATTTCATTAACAATGGATTGTATAGTAATTTTTTCATTGATAATATTTACAACTGGTAAGTTTTTATACAATGACTCAATGATAATCATTTGGGAATCATTGATTTGAGTCATTTTTTTAAGCTTAAGTTTATACCTTTCGAACAAAGAACCAATAGTTTGGTCTAAAGTTTGACTGATGAAGGTTTCTTCTTCATTATAGAGCAATCTGATGATATTATAATATCTTTTATCATAATGATATAAGTCAATCAGGTTTTGAAAAAGAGACTTCAAAACTTCTTTTGGATCATTACTGGTTAACAGAGAAAAACCTGACTTTTTAAATAAGTCAATTTGTTGAACTAGGACATAGTCTAATAAGGAAACATAAAGTTCATTTTTATCTTTAAAACGATAATAAAAACTACCCTTATTATATTGACTCCTTTTAATAATTTCATTGACAGAAGCATTTTCATAGGGTTTTGAACTGAATTCATTAATGGATTCTTCAAACAATTCTTTATTTTCTGTCAATAACTGCGTTTTATCTTTATTCATGCTTGACCTCCAACTAGTAAGTTTAGACTTATAAGTTTATTATATAATAAATTTAAGAAAAGTAAAGGATAAAACTAAAATATATATCAAAAGCACCTTCTAAAGGTGCTTTTAATTGGCTTTAATGCTCTTTCATGTTAAAGCGTATAATAAAAAATTGTCTAAGTTTTTTCTTGTCTTCTTCTGAATCAAAACCATTAAAATCTATGATGTATGATTTTCTATGAGATGATTGTAATAAAAAGAAGTCTGTACCTTCTTTAGCTGACTTAATGTGATCATAATTAACTTCGTAGGTTTTAGCCTTGTTACTTACTCTAAATTTATCATCTAAAAATAGGTAAGTTTGTGTGACAGGGTTATCAACCAAGGGTGACTTAGATAACATTCTTTTAACAGTAAACTTTTGCATTAAAATTGTTAATAAGTAATAAGCAATCATAAGTCCAACCAATAAAGCAGCATATCCATAGTTTTCTTCTATTAACATATAGGTAATAAAGCCGATAGACACTAAACCAATGATGATAAAATTCTTTCTCATATAGCTCTTTGAATAGTATCGATTGTACTTAATGATTAAATCTTTGTTATAAGTTGTTGTGTTTCTAATATTTAAATCCATTTAAATCCTCCTTATAATATTCCAAATAATATATATCCTAATAAACCTGATAAAACTACAATAAAAATAGGATGCATTCTTTCTTTAACTTTTGTTAAGGCAAAAACAACTATAAATATTAAAATTGTTTTCCAATCGAATACAATTTCTCTTATATGGGTAATTTCTTTAATTTTAAATACACTAGATAACAGAAAATCAATACCAACAGAGAATATAACACCAACGACAATTGGTTTCACTCCATTTAGAAATCCTATAACATACTTATTATTAGCAAATTTACTGAAAATTTTTGCAATAATTGAGATGATAATAAAGGAAGGTAAAATAACACCTAAGGTTGAAAACATTGCACCGAAAACACCATGTTGTTCATAACCAATGAAAGTTGATATATTCACTGCAAATATCCCAGGTGTTGATTCAGAAATTGCAATAAAATCTATTAATACTTCCTTTGTTTGCCAACCCTTACTGACCACTTCATCGGTTATCAATGGTATCATTGCATAGCCTCCACCAAAGGTAAACAAGCCTATCTTAAAGAAGGTTATAAAGAGTTCAAGAAGACTAACCAACATTTTCTTCACCTCTAACCATTAATATTTGCGTAATAATACCTATAGCACCGCCAATAATAATGACATATACTACCGATAATAAATCGAATAATAAGAAGGTGAAACCCAATAGGATAAGTGCGTATGATAAATAAGTTTTATTCAGTTTTTTATACATCCTCGTTGCAGCATTTAAAACTAAAATTGCAACACCAATTCTAACACCTTGAAAAATATATTCTACATGTATATTGCTTTTGTATTGCAAAAAAAATGCTGCAATTAATATAATAATGATAAAAGAGGGTAATGAAACACCAATATTGGCGGCTATACTACCACCAATCCCCTTTACTTTTTGGCCGATATAAGTCGCTGAGTTGATTGCTATAGGACCTGGAGTTGATTCAGCGATTGCAATAATGTCCATAAATTCTTCTTCTGTTATCCACTTATACTTATCGACACCAAACTTGTGAATCAGTGGAATCATTGCGTATCCACCGCCAAAAGTGAATAAGCCAATTTTGAAAAAGGTCCAAAATAATTTAAAATACATAGAGTCTCCTAATTTCTGTCAAATTTATTTTTGTATCTATTCAATTCTTCTTCAATCATTTGATGAGCCATATTGCTAATCGCAATTGTATCTAAGTCTTTAATCTCTTCATACTTGATTAAAGGTAGAATCGACATATATACTTTTACTTTTTTAATTCTAATTGGTTTCCTATTGATTTCATGAAAGTCAAATATTGTTACCAAAGAAATATCAGCTTTTGCTTTTTGTGCAACTTTAAATGCACCTGGTTTAAAATCTTGTAATTGATTCGAATAAGAACGTTTACCTTCAGGAAAAATACCCATAGGTTGGCCGTTCTTAACAACTTTAATTGTTTCAATAATTGCTTCTAATGATTTTCTATCTGCCAACCTACCAATAGGAATACAACCGATACCCCTTAATAAATTTTTAAGAATGGGATATTTAAATAAGGGTTCTTTTGAAACGAAACTTAAAGTTGTGTGATTATAAAATTGCTTTATATAAAATGGATCGCTATACTCAATATGATTAGAGTACATCACAAACCGATTATGGGTTGGTAAATTTTCTTCACCTGTCACAATCACATTAACTCTCAATAAACTGAAGAAAAAGTATTTAGAAAAAACCATTAATAGTTGATGTTTCCACAAGGCATCTTTTCTTACTTTTTGAGTCAACATGATAATCAAAACGAAAATAAGAATAATTAACAATATATAGAGAATATTTATAAGAATATAAAAGGCAAGAACTTTTAATACATCTACAAATGCATTAAAATCAATTAAATAAACGCCATAAATGATGGTCAATATTAATGTTATTAATATCTGTAATCTTGCGATCATAATTTTTCCCTCTCATATAAAACATAGATCAAATCATCATTTTCATCAATGATTTTTTGGTTAAACAATGAAAAATCAATATTTAAATATGTATCGCCTTTATAAAGATGTTTAATATGGGTCACATACATTTTATCTGCATAATTAAAAGCTTGCTGGAAAATTTCTTTGCCACCAATGATAAAGATTTCTTCGTCGAAGGAAGTGTTTAGGTAGGCATCTAAATCATTGACTACTTGGACACCTTGGTAAGAAAAATCACTTCTTGTTACAACAATACTTTGTCTATTGGGTAAAGGTTTATTTAATCTTTCAAGTATGGATTCAAAGGTTTTTCTACCCATTAAGACCTTTTTATTTAATGTTTTTTCTTTAAAAAATTTTAAGTCTTCGGGATAGTGCCAAGGCAAATCATTATTCTTTCCAATCAAACCATGGACATCCATAGCCAATATTAGAGTAAACATTATACTGCCACCTTGGCTTTAATATGTGGATGATGTTTGTAGTTTATAAGTTCAAAGTCTTCAAATTTAAAGTCCTCAATAGATGTTTGATTTCCTTTAATAATCAATTGGGGTAAATCATAAGGCTCTCTTTTAAGTTGGGTATTAACTTGGTCTAAATGATTGCTATAGATATGGGTATCACCCAAGGTATGGATAAATTCATGAGCGACATAGCCGGTTACTTTTGCTACCATTTGTAACAATAAGGCATAAGATGCAATATTAAAAGGGACTCCTAAAAAAACATCCGCACTTCTTTGATATAATTGTAAAGACAACTGATTATTTGCTACATAAAATTGATACATCATGTGACAAGGCGGTAAAGCCATATCACTTATTTCACTTGGATTCCAACTGACCACTAAATGTCTTCTCGAATCGGGATTATTTTTAAGGCCATCAATGACATTCATTAATTGATCAACACCACTGAAGTCACGCCATTGTTTTCCGTAAACGGGACCTAGATCCCCATGTTTTTTTGCAAACTCATCGTCATCCTTTATTTTATTAATGAATTCTTTCATTGACTCACCTTGATAGTCCGCAGATTTTTTATAAATTTCATAAGGCCACTCATTCCAAATACGAACGCCATGTTTCACAAGGTATTGTATATTGGTATCGCCTTTAATAAACCAAAGTAATTCATGTAAAACCGATTTAAAATGGATGTTTTTGGTCGTTACTAAAGGAAACCCTTTTTGTAAATCAAATCTCATTTGGTAAGCAAATGTTGATATGATACCCGTATTGGTTCTATCTTGTTTTTGAACACCATTATTTAAAACATATTCCATTAAGTCTAAGTATTCTCTCATAATCAGTCGTTATCTAGTGATAACATCCTCCTTAAACAATCTCTTCAGTTATTATAACATGTATTTATATCATTCCTCAACTTTTTACTAAAAAAAACAGCCAAAAGGCTGTTTAAAAAATTACTCTTCTTTAGGCTTAGGTTTGTTGATGAAAGTAATTTTTTCTACGATTATTTCTGGATATGAAAATACTTTTTTCTCATCCTGAATATAATGTGTTTGTTGAATACGCGCTTTAACACCGACTGTATGACCTTTTCTACAATAATTTACAGTTGCTTCAGCAATACCACTCCACAAAACACATTTAAAGAAATCTGTTTCATATTGATTTGACTCTCCACTCTTAAAGCTTCTTTTGACTGCCAATGTAATTGTGGATACTTTTGTACCATTATCAAGTACTGTTAATTCTGGATCCTCCACAATCCTTCCAACTAATATCAACTGATTCATAATGACCTCCTGGAAAAAGTATATCAATCATCACCTATTTTTACCTAAGTCTATAAATAGACCCAGTGATGAGAATAAGTTTCATAAAAGCTATAAAATTGAATAAAAAAAAAGAAAAACTATGATTAAATAGTTTTTCAAATGCTTATTTTATAAAATTGATATCAATATTGACTTTTAAAATTTAAATTCTACGTCTTCTCTTTTTTTCTCTTCAGCTTCAAAATATGGTTTTTTCTCCATATTAATTTGACTTGCAACAATACTTTGTGGGAATGTTACAATAATATGATTTAGTTTTGTTACATTTGCATTATACAAGCGTCTTGCTGCTTGAAGATGTTCTTCAGCATTTCTGACAGAAGCTTGTAAATCAAGAAATACAGTGTTGGCCTTTAAATCAGGATAGCGTTCAACAACAACATTAATACCTGCAGCCACTTGATTCAATTGTTCTTGGAATTCTGCTTTTTCTTCTAAACTCGCATCATTTGGAATACCATTTCTCCATTTTACAACTTTTTCTAAAGTTTCTGCTTCATGTTTTGCATATCCTTTAGTTGTTTCAAGCATTTTTGTCAACATATCAAAACGTTTTGTTAATGCCACATCAATACCTGATTCTGCTTCATCAACTTTCAATTCAAGTTGTCTTAATCGATTCATTACACCAATATACCAAAGTACAATGATTAATAAGACTCCCCCAATAATGATTAAAGCAATACCGCCACCACCAATTTGATTAAATAACATAATTAATCCTCCCTTTTCTTAAATAAACTATTATTAAGTTTTAAAGTATGTATCACATCTTTAATAACCAATAAATCATTTCTAAATGACTCAATCATTTCTTTTGAAACTTTGCTGAATAATTTTAATTCAAAAGTATTCTTGTTGTTATTAATCGCTAAATATAACTGCTGGTTAAGAAATGAAAAGCCAATATTACCTGGGTGTCTTTTTTCTAAAGCAAAAATGGCTTCCATAATATCAGGCGTTAATATATAAAAGGCAGTGAGTTCTTCTTCAGCAAAAACATTAAACTTCTTATTAAAATCTATAGATTCTAACTCCACTTTTTTATATCTTCTTCTTGAATAAGGTGAGCCCGATTCTAAAACTTGCAAACTACCTCTTAACTCTTTATGGAAGTCAAATTTAAATACTCTTCCAACAAAATATGGTACATAATAGGTTTGAGTTCCGTTTTTAGTATGGCGAACACGCCTTTCTTCCATACGAACGTCACTCGATATAAAATCGATGTCATCGATTTTTCCTTCTAAGTAATCTTCAGAGTAATATCGATCTGCTTTCTTTAGAAACTCACCAGAATAGACAACTTCTTTATCCAAACCATCATTTGGTCGATATTCAATTCCTGGAATCAACTCTTCAAACATATTGGCTAAAAAAGTTTCTTTAAAGTCTTTTTTAACTTTAACAAAAGCAGATGCACCAATCGCTATAAAAACAAGGCCGATTATAAAGATAAAAATTGGTATGATAAAGAGATCTTCATGAAGTCCTTGAGTATAGATTAAAAACATGACTGCCATTCCTAGGATTATAATAAGGCCAGCATATATTATTTTCTTTTCAGCGTTTCTTTTCTTTTGATTAAATTCATCAATCTTTTTTTGTTTTTCTACCACGGGTGTCCTCCTAATAATTTTCTTTATCTGCAAAAGCCACACAAGCCCTTAAAGCTCTTTGCCAGTTTCTATACAAATAAACGCGTTCTTTATCTTTCATATTTGGACTAAAGGCTTTATCAAGTTCCCACATATCAATTAAATCATCTTTTTCCCATAATTTTATACCAATTCCAGCCAAATAACAAGCCCCAAGTGCAGTAGTCTCAAAAATTTTAGGCCTTCTAATGACATTATCAAGTATATCTGCTTGAAATTGCATTAAAAAATCATTTTTACTAGCACCGCCATCTACTTTAAGAACTTTTAAATCAATCGAAGATTCTTCTTCCATCAAATGAATCACATCCTTGGTTTGGTAAGCAATGGCTTCTAAAGTCGCTCTAACAATATGATTCTTTGTAACACCTCTTGTTATACCAAAGAAACTACCTCTTGCCTCTTCAATCCAATAAGGTGTGCCTAAGCCAACAAAGGCTGGAACAAAATAAACACCTAGATTTGATTTGGTTTGCTTTGCTAAGGCTTCTGTCTCCTCGGCTGAGTTTATAATGCCTAGACCATCTCTAAGCCATTGAACTGCACTACCAGAAACAAAAATAGAACCTTCCAAAGCATATTCAATTTTACCATTAATACCCCAAGCAATTGTTGTTAGTAAGCCTTTTTTTGACAACTTCGGTTTATCACCAGTATTCATTAATAAAAAGCAACCTGTACCATAAGTGTTTTTAGCATCACCTTTATGAAAGCATGTTTGACCAAATAAAGCTGCTTGTTGGTCACCTGCAATACCAGATATTGGAATCTTTGCACCTAAAACACCTTCGGACGTATAGGCATTTATACCCGATGATGATACTACTTCTGGTAGAATCGACTTAGGAATTTCTAATATTTTTAATAAGTCATCATCCCATGACAAATCATGAATGTTATATATTAAAGTTCTTGATGCATTAGAATAATCTGTAATATGTTTCTTTCCATTGGTTAGCTTCCATATCAACCAAGTATCAATGGTACCAAAGGCTAAATTATAATTATCAGCTAAGTATTGGGTTTCTTTTATGTTTTCAAAGAACCAACGAATCTTTGTACCAGAAAAATAAGGATTAATAATTAAACCAGTTTTTTCTTTAAATAAATCCTGGTATCCTTGATTGATTAAACGATCAGAAATTTCTTGCGTTTGTGAAGATTGCCAAACAATAGCTTTATAAATAGGCTCACCACTTGTTTTATCCCACATGACAGTGGTTTCTCTTTGATTGGTAATCCCAATAGCCGAAATGTCTTTAGGCTCTAAGCCGGCTTTTTTTAAGGCTTTATTAAAACAATAAAAGACAGACTCCCAAATCTCATTAGCATCATGTAAAACATAACCAGGTTTAGGAAAATATTGTTTAAACTCCTTTGAGTGTGATGAAACAATCAATCCTAGTTCATTAAAAACAATCACCCTAGATGAGGTTGTCCCTTGATCAATTGCGGCAATAAATTGTTTTCCCATAAGAACCTCCTCATTAATTATATCAAAACATATTATAAAAATAAATAAAGAATGTTATAATTAAGTTATTAAGGGGGTTCCTATGAAACACTTTATCTTAAATGATGATTTTAACAATGATATTCATACCTATGTCTATGAACCAAAAGCAAAGCCTGTTGGTGTTTTGCAAATTGTTCATGGAGCAAGTGAGCATTTTGCAAGATATGGATTGTTTGCTGAATATATGACCAAAAAAGGGTATGTTGTTGTCGGCCACGATATTTTAGGCCATGGTTTATCAACCCAAACTTTAAATTTTGTTCACTTTGCTGATAAAAAAGGTGATCAATTAGCCTTCCAATCACTCATTTTAATCAAAGATTGGATACTTAAAACCTATAATAGCCTACCGGTTTATATTTTAGGACATTCTATGGGCTCTTTCTTAGCCAGAAAAATGGTTTTGGAATTCCCTAAAACCTACGATAAAGCTATTTTTTCCGGAACTGCCTATCCACCAAAGACATTACTTAATTTCGGTTTGTTCTTAACAAGCGTCATTAAATGGTTTAAAGGACCTCGATACGTATCGAAATTAGTCCAAGATATGAGCATAGACTCAAATCAAAAAAAGATGCGTAAAGATGGCATCATTTCAGGAATCAATGAAGAATGGTTGACCAGAGACAAAGACATTCAAGATTATTACAAACACTCTCCTATGTGCGGCCAACCTTTTACTGTCCAGGCCAACCATGACATGTTTCTTTGGATTAAAGAAGCAAATTCAACAAAGAAAATAAAAAAAGGCAACCATCATCAAGCTATTTTATTTATTTCTGGTGGCCATGACCCACTTTCTGAATATGGTGATCAAATACATAAACTCGTTAAAAAAATGCGTAAAATGGGATACAATCAAGTTGAGATGAAGATTTATCCTGAAGCAAGACATGAAGTTCTTAATGAAATAAATCGACAAGAAGTTTATAAAGATATACTTAATTTTATAGAAAAATAAAGTCGCTGATGAGCGACTTTATTTAATGA
>JBKHBS010000006.1:0-60596 GCA_046542225.1 Candidatus Izemoplasmatales bacterium
GCTTGAGCATCAAAACCTTCAATAAAAATCCTTACAGTAACTAATGTAGGAACTCCAGGCTCAATATCATAAATATCTTGTGGATGATCATCATCAACAGACAACTGTAAAACATTCTCATAACCTGAGACTGTATCTAACAATTCACCTTCACCATCAATCATAGGCGTAAATGAATCAGTTTCATTAATATTTAGTCCAGTATCACTTAAAGCGTTAAACAATTCCGTTTCAGAATAGCCGGCTTGACCCGATACAAACTCGAAGCCAAATTCTGTGTCATTACCATAAATGAATGCATCTCCTGCACTCGTACCATTATTCATCCAAATTCCAAATCTCACTGCATCTGCAACATCTTGAAGTTGTTGTGATTCTTCAGTATTTGGTGATATTGATGTTGAAACCAATTCAACCGGTCTGGTTTCAGAAGCTTGAGAATACAACCAAAAGTGCAACTCTATGTATCCGCCCGAATCAGAATTTTTTAATGTTGAGTTGGATAAATTTCTTGTTGCATAGGTATCATCAATTGTTAATAGAGTTTTTGCATCGATACTACCATAACCATCGTTTATAGCAGTTACTGGACTCATTCTCCAATTTTCAATATCAGCATATTTTGGAACATTAGTAATATCAGTTAATGTTAATGAAGATTGATAATTACTAATAGTAGTAACTGCGTCACTACTATAGCCATCGGTTGTATCAGAGTCAGCACCTGTATCAACCCTAATCAATAAGTTGTCTGAAGATGTTACTTGTAAATTAATACCGTCTACCGCAACAGTTTCTGAAATCGTGAACCATGCGAATGTTGTTCCTATAGTTGCAATGAATGCAAATACTAATACGATTCCCGAAAGAATCACTTTTGTTCTTAAAGCTTTCATAATAATTTCTCCTTTTATTTTTTATTTTATTATTCTTATTTTTATTTCCGTTGTTGAAAATATCTTTGTAATATTTATTCTATAATTCATCTTCAAGTAATCGAATGTTTTTGAGAGTAAAATTCATTTCTAATTTTACGCCGCCTCCCCATAAACTAATTGTATGATCACGGTCTTCCCCTTCATACCATACAACGATGGTAAACTTTACAACATCACCTGGACTAAACTCCTCAAAGGTTTTTGTCATGACCATATCATTTTTGTAAAAGGGTTCGTCAACCATAATTTCTAACTCACCTGGACTGACACCGTTTTCAGATTGTCTTCTTCCATAAACAGTCGGAACATCATTGATAAATAATTTTACTCGCATCGCTTCTTCAGCACCTCTTGAAGTTGAAACAATATCAAGTGACATGACTAAGTCACCAATATAATCTTTACTTGAAATCATTTCAAGATAAAAGGTATGTGCGATATAAGATTTACCATTGTTGGATCCATCAACTGAAACCAATACATCATCTGGTGGTATACATTCTTTATGTCCTAATGGCCTATCGGTGTATTCAGTTCCACAGAGATCTGTCATACCATCTGCTTCATCAACCTCATTGGCAATAATCCTTGTCGTTAATAGTTTAACATCTGGATCTTCATAGAGTGAAATCCCTGCTTGCCTTGCTTTTTCATCAACTGTAAATGTAAAATTTCCAGACTCTAAACCATAAAATGAAACGGCAAATATTAAGAATGTAAGCATCGCGGTAACAACAATACCGAATCTAGCTATCTTACTGAGCTTGGTTGCTTTAGAAGCAAAAACAACTCTTTGAGCTAATTTTCTTTTTTTGTTCATAGCCGCAATCACATCCCCCCTATATTATGTGAAATCTAAATAAAAATAAAAAGCCAAAACTATAGAGTTTTGGCTTAAATTAAAATTTAAAAATAGCCATTACCCTATAAAAGTAATTGTGATTTAAATGTAGATGACATAAATAAGAAATTTATGTAATACACGCCATGACCTTTATAAGATAACAGCAACTGGCAACCATGTACTTTGACGAAGGCCCTATAGTTTTGCGTCACTAATTTTCACTAGTTTTGCCTTTTTACAAAATTATTATATACCAGTGAAATTTTCGTGTCAAACATAAAAACTTGAAAAAAAGGTCATAATGCTATAATTTCATTAAATTATACCGATTAAACAAACATGACTTCCTAATGTTTACGATTATACTCTCAAAATCATAAAAAATCAATGATGTATAAAAAAAAAGGACAATTTCATGTCCTTTTTTGCTTATTTTATGAAATCTTCAATAATTTTGGTCAATTTTTCAGGCGCATCAACAAGCGGAGAGTGACCACACTGGCCAAATTTTACAAAAATCGAGTTTTTAATGGCCTCTACATTGTTTTTCACCATTGATTCAGGAACCATTAGATCATGACTACCCCAGATGTGTAAGGTTTCAGCTTCTATATCACCAATGGTATCATCACCTTTAGCATATAAAGTTGGCTCTTTTCCCATATTCAAAGTGGCTAGGGCATAGTCAACATCGACAAGATTCCTCTGTTTTAGGGTTTCTTTTGCATAAAGATTAAAATCTTCTTCATTTGGTTTGTTTATATTATATACGGTCATATTATAGATTGTTTTGATGAAGTCAATGTTCTGATCTTTATATGCATCCAATAAAGGCTTGACTTGGACCGGATCTTTTGCCATTTCTTCCTTTGTTTCATAGACTTCACCAATGATCATTTGCTTGTTTTCATCTTTTTTGAAAACCGGATAACCTTTAAATGACGCGGAATCTAAGAGAATCAGCTTATTTAATTTGTCTGGGTACTTTGCGGCAAACTCCATTGCAACCCCGCCCCCAAGTGACCAACCTAAAAGATCAGCTTTGTTTATGTTTAACTTCTCCATAAACAAGTATATATCATCCGCAAAATCCTTTAAAGTATCAATTGGATTTATATAGGTAGAATCGCCAAATCCTCGCAAATCCATAGCATAAACATGGATATCTTTAGACAATCTTTCCAGTAAAGGTTTGAAGTAAACTGAAGAGGATGTATTGCCATGAACTAAGATTAAGTTATGATTTCCTTTGCCTTGTTCAAGATATGCATATGTTTCCTTATTGACTAAATCAACATACTTCTTTTCCATTTAAATCAACTCCTAAATTTTAAAATTACTTTCTTTAACTAAGAAAAATCCAGTAATTAAACTTGTAAATAATAAAGGATTTTCATACATAGATGCATGGCCTACACCGGGTATGGTTAGCCAATGTGAATTTTTAATATGCTTGGCTAAATACTCTTGGTCCTTTTTAGGCGTTAAGAAATCTTCATCTGCAGTGATAATCATTGTTTCTAATTCTAGTGTATGAAGTTCATCTCTAACATCAAAACTTTCTGCACTTAATGTCAAACGTTCCATAGCATCCAAGAAACTTGGGTCAGAAAAAATAGGTGTTAAAACTTTTTCTCTTTCTTTCATCCACTCTAATTTCTTTTCATAATAACTCGGAGAATATATGATTGGGATGGTTGTCTTATAATACAAAGAACCATCTCTTGTTTGACCTGCTTTTATCCAACTTCTTCCAATGTCTTTTAATAAAGGATTGGTATAAGCATTTGAATTAAATAAAATTAAACGATTAATTTTTGATTGATGTTTTATGGCAAATGCTAAAGCAACCGCACCACCATATGAGATACCCACCACATTAATTTTATCAATATTTAATGTCTCTAATAAATTGCTTAATAATTCTATTTGGATATCTTGTTCATAATTTTCATCCATCTTATCTGATTGACCTTGGTCTAAAAAGTCAACTCTTAAAACTTGAAAATGATTCAACCAAGATTCCATAAATGGTTGCCATGATTTTGTACTCATCATAATACCATTTAGGATTAATAATTTGGGTTTTGATTCATCGCCCTCTAATTGGTAAAAAACTTTTTTACCTTTAAAATGAATACTACTCATATAAGAAGCCTACTTCTATGGCTTGTTTTTTTAATTCATCCCTAAATTTCGGATGAGCAATTGAAATTAAAGCCTCAGCACGTTCTCTAATATTTTTACCTCTTAGACTCACAATTCCATATTCAGTGACAACATAATCCACATCGTTTCTTGATAAGGATACAGCAGCACCAGGTTTTAAGGTCGGAACAATTTTTGATATTTCTTCACTTTCACCAGTATCTTTATTTTTTAGAATTGCTGTAGAATATAAAGAAATAAATGAGCGTCCGTTTTTAGAATTTTGTGCGCCGATGGCTGTGTCAGCTTGACCACCGGTTCCTGAAACTTGCAAGGTGCCAATTGATTCTGAACAACATTGACCTGTTAAATCAACTTCAATGGTTGAATTAATGGATACTTGATTATCATTTAATCCCATGACTGCAGGGTCATTCACATATGAGCCAGGCAGGATCATGACTGAAGGGTTATTATCAATATAATCATATAAAGCTTTTGAACCCATTGCAAAACAACAAACATGTTTGCCCTTATGCAAAGTTTTCTTTTTACCGGTAACGACACCGGCTTCAATTAAATCAATCATGCCTGATGTAAACATTTCTGTATGAATACCCAAATCTTTTTTATCCATCAATGACTTTGCAACAGCATTTGGAATACCACCAATACCAAGTTGTAAGTTATCCCCATCATGAATATGGTCAGCAATTAATTTACCAATTTTTAAATCTTTTTCATTGGGTTCAATATCTGGTAATGTTGGTACCGGATAATCTACTTCTACTAAATAATCAACATCGCTTACATGAACTTCCATGTCACCGAATGTTCTAGGGAAGTTTGGGTTTATTTCAAAAACAACAATATCAGCAGCTTCGACCATGTCTTTTTCATAAACATTAGATGTTGATAAAGACATGAACCCATGCTTATCAGGCATGGTTGCGGCAGTGATAAAAATGTTTGGTTTTTTATAATCTAAGCGTCTTTTCCCAGCTAAGTGCAAGTGGTTAGGAATGAACGAAATGTTTCCATGTTTACTGGCTCTTCTTAATGATTTTGTAAAAAACCAGCTGTCTACATAAAATGAATCTTTAAAATCTCCATTGGTAAAAAAATCTGCATCAGTAATTGGCAAACAATTGGTCACTGTGACATTTTTTACTCTGTCTCCAATGGTATGTAAGTCTTTCATAAAAACTTGTGGTTCGTTTGCGGCCATACCAACAACGATTTCTGAATCAGATTTTACTAGGTCGTATATTTTCTCAATGCTCACTTTTTTTGCTTGTTTCATCGTATCCCTCGTTTCTTATTAGAATGAAGGGAGAGAATGAACTCTCCCTTGTCTTCTAAAATTTTTAATGATTATTCGAATTTAGCTTCGATTTCTTCAATTGTCTCAATTGGTTGAACTTGATTAAATGTTTCAAAATCAGTTTCTGTTTCATCTGGTGTAGCAGGATTGTCACCAACATAATATTGTAGTAATGACATAGAAGCGATACCCCAACGTTTTCCGCCAGAGAAATCAACTGTACCACCCATAGGGATGTCAATTGGTCCTTCTTCCATGGCTGAGATATAATTACTCCAAGTTAATAGATCGCCATTGGTTTCAACTCTTGTTAGTCCTTCAATAAATACTCTAGCAGCAATATATCCAGCGATAGCAAATGAGTTTGTCAAGTAAGCTTCTTTTGTTGTTTCGTCTAAGAATGATGCGCCAGCAATTGTAGTAGCAAATTCACCAACTGCAGCTTGACCTTCTTCAGAGAAAACATCAACCCATGCATTTGTGAAAATTGGTCTATCTTCTGAGTATTGTGCTGGATCTACATAAGTAGGGTCAGCATTTACATAAGAAGAAAATACAGGTACTTCGAATGATTGGTTGGCCATTTCATCTAAAGCAGCCGCGAAAGGTTCTTGGTTCATAGCAAGAATAACTACGTCTACACCGGCAAATGATGCGTCTGTGACAGCAGCTGACATAGTATCCAATGATGCTGAAATATATTCAACTCTTGATTCAGCAATGCCTAGAACATCCATTTCAGCTTCAACACCAGCTTTGATTGAGTTTCCTACATCATCACCAGTATATAATACACCAATGGTTCCATCACTAGGGAATGCTTCATCACCATTTGTACCATATACTTCTTCTGTTAAAGCACGGGCAGTCATAATTCTACCATCTGTTAAATAGATTGGTTGAACAGCCATGACTGGGTTCCCAACTGATTCTTCAAAGTATAATGCGTTGATACCAGTTGCAGCATAAACCATTGGTACACCTTCGTCTTGAATGTAGTCAACAGTTGCACCTACTGTAGGTGTTCCAAAATGTCCAACTAATGCAAATACTTCGTCTTGTTCAACTAAAGTTTCAGTAAATGTAACACCCTTAGTTGCATCAAATTCATCATTATATGTAATGAACTCAATTTCTCTTCCATCAATGCCGCCATTTTCATTAACTTCTTCAAATACAGCTTTGATTGCGTCATTAAATGGTACGCCAACACCCGCGAATGCGCCAGTAACAGCAGCAGTATTACCAACTAAAATCGATGTGTCTGTGACACCTTGTGCAAGTTCGTTGGTTGGCTCAGTTGTTGGAGCCTCTGTTGTTGTTTCTTCTGTTGTTGGTGCTTCTGTCGTTGGTGCTTCTGTTGTTTCAGTCGGGTCAGCAGTACATCCAACGATTCCTATCGCAAAAGCGATAAGTGAAAATCCTAAAAATAATTTTTTCATAATTCTCTCCTTTTTATTTAATTATTTTTATATTATTTATAATAAACCACTTTAAGGTTATTACCATATTATTCGCCTAAATAGGCTTTGACCAATTGATCATCGCTTAAGAGTTTTTTTGCAGTACCCTCAGTTTTTACTTTACCAAGTTCTAATACATAAACATAATCAGCAATTTTCAATGTTTGATAGGCATTTTGTTCAACAATTAAAATTGTTGTTCCCAAATCTCTAATTTGTTTGATTTTTTCAAAAATGTCCTTTACGATTAAAGGCGCTAAGCCTAAACTCGGTTCATCCAATAACAAGAGTTTTGGTCTTCCCATTAATGCCCGTCCAATGGAAAGCATTTGTTGTTCTCCTCCAGATAAAGTCGAAGCTTGTTGTTTTCTTCTTTCCTTCAACACTGGAAATAATTCATATACTTCTTTAAACATTGCTTTCTTTAAAGCAGCTTTAGACATTTTTTGTCCATCGATGGTTTCTGATTTTAAAGAATATGCGCCTACATTCAAATTTTCTTCTACAGTTAATCCATTTAAGATCATTCGGCCCTCTGGGGATTGTGAAATACCCTTTTTGGCCAAACGATTAGGCTCTAGATCAGTTACATCTTCACCATTCAAGATGATTTTTCCTGCTGCTGCTTTAACCAAACCATTAATGGTTCTAATGGTTGAAGTTTTACCAGCGCCGTTGGCGCCCAATATAGCAACAATGTTACCTCGTTTTACTTGAAGGTCGATGCCCTTGATGGCTCTAATTATACCATAATCTACCACTAAGTTCTTAACTTCTAACATATTTTCCATCATCAATCACCACCCAAGTAAGCTTCTTGAACAACCTTAGATTTTTGAACTTCTTTTGGTGTCCCTATTTCTAATTTTTTACCAAATGAAATGGCACAAACCGTATCACATATATTCATGACAAGGCCCATATCATGTTCAACTAAGAAGATTGTAACCTTATATTCATCTTTAATTTTTCTAATAAACTTAGCCAATTCTTTGGTTTCGGCATCATTTAAACCTGCAGCTGGTTCATCTAGAATAATCAACTTTGGATTTGACATCAAGGTTCTTGCCAACTCAACTTTCTTTAAGACCCCATAAGGTAATCCAATAGGAAAAGAATAAGTATAAGATGTTAAATCTAAATCATCTAAAATCTTCATAGCTCTTTTGGTAAAGATAGTCTCTTCTCTTTTTGTTAATCTAGAATGTACACTATGTCCAAAGAAGTTACTTCTATAAGCTGAATGAGCAGCGACCAATAAATTGTCTAAAATATTTAACTCCCAAACCAACTCAACATTTTGAAATGTCCGAACAATCCCTTGTTTTATAATATTATGAACCTTAACTTCATTCAAGTGAATTGTCTTTTGATTTATATTATTAAAATACATATCACCACTTGTTGGCTTATAAAATCTTGTAATACAATTAAAAACTGTTGTTTTCCCAGCGCCGTTAGGGCCGATTAAACCAAAAATTTCACCTTTTTTTACATCAAAACTCAAGTTATCAACTGCCTTTAAACCACCAAAGTGCATAGATAGGTTTCTTAAAGACAAGGCAATGTCATTATCCAATATAACCGTATCGGCATGTGCTTTTAAAGTTTCTTCTAAATGCATCAATTTATTGGAATAAGTGTTAATTTTTTCTTTATATTTGTTTACACTTTCTTGTGTCTTTGTTTCTAATTGTTTAGTTTTTTCTTCATAAGTTTCTTTGATATTTTTAATTTTATCTGCTTTCTCTTTTTCTAAAAGAGCCTTTTGATCTTCATATGCTTTAATGTCTTCTTGACTTGGATTAAGGTTAATAAGTTTATCTTTAATCTCAGCAATTTTTTTTGTTTTATGATGTTCTAATGAAGATAAATCGGCTTGAAGTTTTTCAATTTTCTTTTCGTCTTTAGCACGTTTAATCTTTTGATTAATGATTCTTTCTTTCCAATAAACTTTTTCCTCAAGCTCATGAATCTTTTCTGAGATTTTTTCTTTAAGGTAATCTGATTCAATACCCGCTTGTGTTTCAAGTTTAGAAAGTTTATGCTTAAACTTTAAGTTAATTTTATCAATTTTATGCTTTTCTTTAGTCTCAAATTCATCTTTTTTAATGATCAATAACTCTTTTTTAAAAGTCAACTTAGATTCTTGATATTTAAGTAGAAAGTCATAAATGTTGGTTAATATCTTATTCACTATCTGCGCCATAACGATACACCCTCCATTTATTTCTTAATTTAGCATAATTTGATTTTATTTTTTCAATAATCACAGTCATTAATCTAATCAAACCTCCACGATAGAACATGATGACTAAAATAATTAATAACCCGTTAAACATAATGGTAATTTCAGGGTTATCAACAAAGAATCCCCCAAAATTGTTTCTGTTTTGTAATAAAGCCAAGTCTAATCCGAAGATTAAGAATGTTCCCGCAACAATACCATAAATAGAACGAGAACCCCCAACAATAACCGCTGCAAGTATCAGCAATGATAATGTAAGTGTCCAATCGCCTGGGAAAGTTGATGGAATGTATGTCAAATAAAGTACCCCAGCAAATAAAGCATAGACTGTCGATACGATAAATGCTAGTAATCTAAATTTAAAAATACTTATGCCCATGGCTTGGGCTGCTGATGATGAATTTCTCATGGCCAATAAAGCGCGTCCAGTTGGACTTTTCATTATATTAAACGTCACAATCATCACCAAGAATAATATAACCGCAATGATTGAAAAGACAAAATTGGTATCTAAAACCACGTATTGATTGAAAATCACAAAACGGTTATTGACAATCATACCATCGACACCATTAGAGAAAGAAATCCAATTCTTAAAAACTTCGTTAATAATCTGGGCAATGGCTAAGGTAATAATGGCCAAATACATACCTTCTATCCTTAAAGATATAAAACCAATAATTGTCCCAAGTATTACAGCAAATACAATGGAAATTAAAATAATCATAAAAATTGATAATCCTACTTTGTTTGTGAAATACCCTAAGATGTATGCACCAGACCCAACAAAGCCTGCGGTTCCTAAAGAAGCCAAGCCCCCATAACCTAAAAGAATAGAAAAGCCAAGTCCCACGATGATATAAACCATTGTTTTACCAAAAGCTCTTAATGTCTGAATAGGAACATCTACACCTGCGATTCTTAATAATTGTACAAATAACATAAGTGCAGCAATCAAGAAAAAACCGAAGTAAGGATGTTTAACTATTGACATCATTTTATTATTTATAT
Source organism: Candidatus Izemoplasmatales bacterium (assembly GCA_046542225.1). Classification (GTDB taxonomy): domain Bacteria; phylum Bacillota_I; class Bacilli_A; order Izemoplasmatales; family Hujiaoplasmataceae; genus Hujiaoplasma. The sequence continues at coordinate 9,977 of JBKHBS010000006.1, forward strand.
TGTTTTTCATTTGTTTTTCATATGTCATAGTTACACCTTCTTATCAACTTTCTTGCCAAATAATCCTTCAGGTTTAATCAAAACAAAAGCTAAAATGATTGCATAAACCACTGCAAAATTCCAAGAACCTACAAGGGTTACCAATAAACCTTGTAAAGGTGGAATGAGGATACTGGCAATCAAAGGTCCAGCAAAGGAAGTGAAACTTCCTAAGACAGCCGCCACAAACCCATTCACTTGTGTAGATACCATTAAAGCAGGCCCAATTGAAGATGGTGCTTTAATGATGGCTGCGACACCACCTAAGAAACCTGCAATACCCCAACTAAGGGCAGTGATTAATTTTGTATTAACCCCCATCATTGAAGCAACACGTTCATTAGAAGCCGTGGCTCTTACACCAAGTCCCCATTTTGTAAATCTTAATAAAGAGAAGAGTAATGCCAGTAATAAAATAGCAAAAAACATAATATAAACTGCATGTCTTGTCATTGATAATTCCATTTCAATGATGCCCCAGGTGTTTAAAAATGTCAGTGGAATTTGATCACTTGCTGGAAACAATCTTGGAACATTTAATGGATTGGTTGGTGAATTCGTTCCAAACAATATAGGCATAAGGCCGGTTAAAATAATTACAAGACCCATGGTAATCATCTGTTTACCAACAGGTGATTTATCTTTAGAGTAGCGGATAATCACAGAGTCAATAAATAAACCGAGTAAGAATGCAACCAAGGCCCCCGCGATTAAGGCAACGACCACCGTTGTGGTTTGGCCCCATTCATATCTTGCACCAGTATATTGAATGGTTTTTGCTGCGAAATACGCACCAAAGGTCGCCATCATACTTTGTGCAAAGTTTGTGGTTGTCGACGTTTTATAAATTAAAACAATCGCTGTTGTTGCTAAAGCTAAAATTGCTATATTTGGTATCTGATTAATTAATTGGAATAACATATATGCCAGTGCTCTGTCGCCGTAATTATCTTTAGCAGTTTGATAAATTATTACAAATGTATAAATGATTAATAAAGCAACGATGATGTTTATTGCTCTACCTTTAACTTTAACTTGATCTTTAAAATATTTTAAGAAAAATATTTTAAATAATTGATAAGCGACAAATAAAACCGCAGATGCTATTGCAAAATCTAATAGAAAATCGCCCATTATTGTCTACCCCATTTAATAATGTTTGCTGCCCAAGTATAACCGATACCTGCAGCTATCATACAAACAACACTTCCATCTTTAACTTTCTTCTCTTCTAAGGCCTTATGAAGTGATAATATCTGATCAACTTGTCCAATATGACCATAGTCTTCTAAATAAATGGTTTGGTCTTCATTTAAACCGAGTTCATTAAGCATAAATTCATGCCCAGACCTCTTGATATGAAGTATTGCCAAATAATCAATATCTTTTCTTTCTAGATTAGATTTATCTAAAGCCTTATCAATACATTCAAACCAATTTGGCATAGAAACTTCATTTAATCTATTTTTCATTTTAACAGGATCCATTAATCTTAAAGATTTTTTGGCTTCTTCAAGATTTTCATGGGTGATAGGATTGGCGATACCACCAATTTCAACACCCGCGGTTCTTGCAAGTGAACCATCTGAGATTACATGAGATCCCAACAATAAATTCTCGTTGTGGTTTTTCTTAAGTATGATGGCACCACCACCCGCGCCTAGGTTAAACATCATTGACATGTTTTTATCAGTGAAATCAACAAAGTCACCATTTCTATAACCGCCAGCGACCATAATGACATTAACATCCTCATCAGCCATCAACATATCTTTTGCCATTTTCATTGCTGAAACTGTGGTACAACAACGATTAGCAACATCTATACCCCAGGCATTTTTTGCACCTATTTTGTCTTGGATATATAATGATGACGTTGTTAAGGGATATTCTTTCCATTCTTCGCCTACACCAATGATAACATCAATATCCAAAGGATTTAAACCTGTGTTTTTTAATGCATCCAAGGCAGCTTTAACACCCATCTCTTGGGTGCCGTCATCTTCACCTGGTATAGATTTTTTCTTAATCCCTAGTTTCTCAACAACTGCTGCTTCAGCCCATATACCATTTGTTTTATCTGATATTTCTTTAGCAGTCATCCATTGATCAGGGATATATATACCTGTACCTACGATTCCCACGTTAGGTTTTTTCATAATATCACGTCTTTCTATTTAAATTATAGTCTCATTCCACCGTTTACGTTAAGTGTTTGTCCGGTAATATAAGAAGCATCATCACTTGCTAAGAACAAAGCAACTTTAGCGACTTCTTCAGGTTGTCCTAAACGTTTTAACATTGTCATTCCCGCAAATTTATCTAGTAAATCTTGTGGAACAGTTTTTAGTATATCTGTCATTACATAACCAGGTGCGATTGCATTGACCCTAACAGGTACACCTTTTCTTGCAAACTCTTTTGCCCAAGTCATGGTTAAACCTAAGACACCAGCTTTTGTGGCAGAATAATTTGCTTGGCCAATATTTCCAAAGACGCCAACGACAGATGAAATATTGATGATAGATCCTCCACCAATGGTTTCCATTTGTGGCCCAATGTATCTGGTTAAGTTGAAAACACCTTTTAGGTTAACATCAATGACTAAATCCCATTGTTCATCGGTCATTTTTCTTGTCATTGAATCTCTAGTGATACCTGCGTTATTGACCAATATATCAATTTGACCATACTTATCGATGGTTTCATCATAGAATTTTTTACATCCTTCAGTATCCGTAATATTTAATTTATAACCTTCAACATTTTTATGTTCGTATGTTAAGTCACCCATGTCAACGGCGATGACTTTTGCGCCTTCATTTGCTAGGGCTTTTGAAATTTCTTCTCCAATACCTTGTGCGCCGCCGGTTACAACAGCTATTTTACCTTCTAATTTCATTATATTATCCTTTCCTTATCGTTTAATTAAGACAGCAGTTCCCATACCGCCACCTATACAAAGACTTGCTAAACCAAGTTTTGTATCTCTTCTAATCATTTCATGAAGTAATGTCACAACAATTCGATTGCCTGAAGCTCCAACTGGATGACCTAAAGCAATTGCCCCACCATTGACATTTGTTATTTTTAAAATATCTTCTTTAGAAATATTATGTTCTTTTACGAGTTCACTGATGACACCTAATGATTGAGCAGCGAATGCTTCGTTAAGCTCAATCAACTCTACATCACTTAACTCGATATTAGCATTTTTCAATAATTGACGTATGGCAGGCACTGGTCCCATACCCATGTAATTAGGGTCGACGCCACCTTGTCCAACATCAACGATTTCAGCTATGGTTTCTAAGTTATATTGCTTAACCGCATCTTCGCTGGCTAAAATAACAAATGATGAAGCATCATTTATACCAGAAGACGATCCCGCTGTAACACTACCATCTTTTTTAAAGGCTGTTCTTAATTTAGCTAAAATTTCTGGTGTTGTTGAACGGTTTGGATACTCATCTGTATCAAAAACAACTTCACCTTTTCTTGTGCTAAACTTGATAGGGATGATTTCATCTTTAAATTTACCTTCATCCATAGCTTTGATTGCTTTTTGTTGTGATTCATAAGCAAAAGCATCTTGTTGTTCTCTTGTGATTTGATATCTTTCAGCAATATTTTCAGCAGTTACACCCATATGCATATTTCCAAAAGCATCAGTTAATGCATCATATAGCATGTGATCAACCATTTCCACATTACCCATTTTTTTACCACTTCTTACAGAACCTGGCATCATAAAGGGTGCGCCTGACATAGATTCTACACCACCAGCAACAACGATATCAGAAAAACCAGCTTGTATACCTGTAAAAGCATTCATAATCGTTTTCATTCCAGAACCACATAACATATTTAAAGAATATGCCGGTACTGTTTCAGGAATGCCTGATGTTATTGAAATTTGTCTTGCAATACCTTGTCCTAAATTAGCAGATAAAATATTCCCAACAATCACTTCTGAAATTTTATCAGCTGGGACCTTTGTTTCTTCAAGCAATTGTTTTAAAACTTGTGCGCCCATATCTCTTGGATGAACATCTTTCAAAGTTCCTAAAAAAGATCCAATAGGACTTCTTTTAGCGCCAACAATAAAAACTTTTTTCTTCATAAAAAAACCTCCTTATAAATTTGAAAAAACTAAACATGAATAATAATTCACATTTCACTCTAATTATAATCAATATCACCCTAAAAAGTCAAGCGCTTTCAACGATAATATGACAATAAACACATAAGCATTTCAATTAATTCATTTAAAAATGTGAAATTCTTTTATATTAAGCATTGCACCTTGTAATTTTATAAGATATAATTTAAAATAATAGCGGTGATAATATGAAAGAAAAATTTAGACACGCCAAAACCAAGGTTGGTGAAAAATCCTTTAACAAGATTGTAAGAGCTGGAAAAACCCTCTTTGCAAAAGCAGGATATCACTCAACTTCTATCAATGACATAATTGCAAAAGCAAATGTTGCAGTGGGTACTTATTATATCTACTTCAACTCAAAACTCGCTTTATACCATTATCTTTTGGATGAATATCAAGAGAAAATCCGAGAAGCAGCTAGACAAGCCACTCAAGGATTGACCTCAAGAAGAGACATCGAAAAGGAAGGTCTCAAAGCCTTTATTATGTATGTGATTAAAGAACCTTTAGCTTACAAAGTAATTTGGGAATCATTATTTGTCAACCAAGATTTATTTGTTGATTACTACTCTCGTTTTTCAGCATCTTATATAGCCAATTTAAAAAAATATAGTGATGAAATTAGGGACGGCATTGATTATGAAACTGTGAGTTTTATCTTAATGGGTATCGCTAACTTTGTCGGTTTACAGATACTTTTTAAAGACAACCCAAGTGAGAAAGATGTTGATTTTGTTGTTAACGAATCCATGAAAATATTAGATAGAGGTTTATTTAAATAAATAAAAGTATAAGAAAAGAGCGATATAATTTCGCTCTTTTTATATGTCAAAATTTTTAGATTTCCATGGTGATTTTTTAATCATCTTTTTCGCTGTTTCTACATCAACAGGTTCAGAGAAATAATATCCCTGAGCATATTTTAAATTCCATTCTTTAACCTTTTCCAAAGCTATACTCGTTTCAATACCTTCGATAATAACCATTTTATCATTTTCTTGAGATACTTTAATCAGTTTCTTTATTTTCTCGCTGGCTGGATAATTTTCCAACATCATATTTAAATACAACCTTGGTATTTTAACCATATCCGTCTCAGCTTCTTCTATTTCATCAATGAGCTTAAAATCTTCGCCAGCTTCATCAATAGCAACCCTAAAACCGAGTTCTCTTAAATCGATGATGTTTTGCTTACCAACTTCACTTTCTAAAACTGTGTAATATTCCAAAATTTCAAAAACGAAGTTTTCAGCTTGTAAATCATATTTTTTAACAACATCTAAAAATGTTTGTGCCAAATCTTTGATTTCAATTTGTTTTGGACTCAAATTGATTGAGATGAATAAATTTTTAATTCTGAAACTCGAAGACCATTCTTTAAATATAGAAACAATCTTTTCAAAGCCCCATAAACCAAACCACATAATATTTCCCGTTAGGTCCATCTCTTGTAAAAATTTACTTGGCACCAATATTCCCATTTCGGGATGTTCCCACCTTAAAAGCGATTCCAAACCAATTATTTTACCCTTGTCTAAATCAACAATGGGTTGATAATACAAAATGAATTCATTGTTATCAATTGATCTCTTAATATCTTGATAATGTTCAATATTAAACTTTTCTTTTTCCATGTGTTCTTCAGAATATAAGAAAAAGGTATTTTTACCATGTTTTTTTGCTAAATGAACGGCCATACTGGCTTTATTAAATAATGTTTCTGCTGTCCGACCATCTTCAGGAAATAATGAAACCCCAATAGACGCTGTTAATCGAATATTGTCAACTTTATATGGCTTATTACTAATAAGGCTTAAGAGTTCACTAGCAACTTGTTGAATGGCCTTTTTTTCAACGTTATTTTTATAATAAAAAATAAACTTATCATATTTCATATGGCTTGTAAAATGATGTATGTTTGCTTTTTCTTTTAGTCTTGATTCAACTTCGCTGATAATCTTTTTAATCACTTTTGGTTTATAAATATTGACATAATAAGAAAAATTATCCAAATCAATATAATACAAAAACCTAACAGCATCTTCGTGGGCTACACGAATATCATGATTAATATTAGAAAAAACTTCACTGGCCATTGACTCGTTAAATAGATTGCCGTTATTAATGACTTCCTTTTCTTTTTTTTCTTCACGAATGGTGTTCATAACATTTCGATAGAGAAAGAACAACGCAAAAAGCGTCGCAATGATAATAATAATAGCCACAACTATTTCATGAGGTTGGCTTTGGTTTGCTGTAATGATGAAGTGATTATTTATCATATTTTTCTCCTAGTCATTTTTATCCATTATATCACTTAAGCGGTCTTTTGGCGATAATATATAAAAATTATCAATAAAGTGATACATATCTTCCAATCGAAGTGGCTCTGAATAAATATAACCTTGAATATAATGAACAGAAATACTTTTCAAAAACTCTAATTGTTTTCTGCTTTCAACGCCTTCAGCGACAACGCTTATTCTTAGATTTGTTGCCAAATCTACAATAGATTTGATGATTTCTTTGTTTTTTTGATTAGTCACTATGCCATCTATGAATGATTTATCAATTTTCAACATGTCAAAGTTTATTTTTTGTAAATATCGCATTGAAGAATAACCTGTACCAAAGTCATCTAAAGATAGTTTAATGCCTAATTCATGTAAATCCTTTAATTTCTCATTTAAGTCATGTGTTGAATTAATATAAATACTCTCAGTAATCTCCAAACATAAATAATCAGTATTAATTTTTGTATCCCTAATAATCTTTTTAACCACATTGATAAAACCTGGTTGTAACAATTGGATTAAAGAGACATTCACACTCATCATAAATTCTCTTTTAAAGCGATACCTTAATGCAACCTGAGCCCTACATGATTTTTCTAAAATATGGTTACCTAAGGGTACAATCATGTAGTTTTTTTCCGCATTGTTAATAAAGATATCTGGACTTACATCGCCTACTACTGGAGATGTCCATCTAGCCAAAGATTCAAACCCATAAATTTCATGGTTCATATCCACAATCGGCTGAAATTTCAAATGTATCTGGTCACTGTCTATTGCTTTTGATAATTGTTCAGTAATTTCTACGTCATAAATGATTTCATCAGATATCTTTTCATCATAAAAAATGGTGCGCTTTTCCGATGTTAATTTGGTTCTATACAGAGACAATTCACATTTTTCTAATAAATCATCTAATTCTAAACCATCTTTAGGATAGACCGAGATGCCAGCGCCCACCCAAGTATCTGGTTTGATTCTCTTCACGGTTTTTGAGGATTTATATTCAGAGATAATATCGCTAATGATTTTTTTAATGTCATCAAAATCGCTATATTCTGGAATAATATAAGCAATTTCACTTTCAGAAAAAGAAAAAACAATGTCTTTATTTTTAGTATTTTTCGATAAAGTTCTGGCCAATTCTTTCATCATTTCATCCGCCGTGTCTTGACCCTTAATGATAGAAATTTCTTTATAATCATCTATTTGAAATAAACATAGTGCTGCGTTTTTATTGCTAATGAATATATTTTGCTTGGCATGGTCCTTAATGGCTTTTCTTTTATCTAAACCTGTCACTGGATCAAAATCAATAAAGGCATCTGACAATTGACTGACAGTATCAATATATATCCCAATCTTTTGACTGGCCCAAACCATCATTATCACATTCATTAAAAACAAGGCACAGTAAATGACCAAAAACAATATTAATTCTTGGAAAACAAGTCCATCTTCAAAATAGATAAGCACAAGTGTCATCAAAACAATATAGACCCATAGCAAGACATTGATTGAAATGGTTAATTTAATAATTCGTTTATTAGTGAGGGTATCCTTTTTAATCTTACTCATCTTTCTTACCCCACGATTTAAAGAAATCAAATAAGCCATAAGGCATATCCGTTGTTGGGCTTGTGATTGGATAGATGTAGATATTAAAATATCTAGTCCTCATATGGATGGATTGTTCAATATAAAAGTATTTACCTTGCAAGCCACTAACATAATCACTAGCATCATTCAAAATATATTCATTGCCTCCGATTACAAATTCAATATCATAATCATAAACATCATTCAAATATTGGTCTAAAGGCAAGTCCACACTAAAATTATAATAGTTTGATTTATTTCGACCAAACCGATAATTATAACCATCGGATGCTGGATAATAGAACTGTAATATTTGGTTGTTTACATCCAAAACTTCTGTAAACTCAGGATAATCTGTTGGATCGGTAACGCCATAAACATCATTACGGCCGTCTGTCAATAAGTTTTGGACATTGATAATGGTTAATTCATCACTTAATTCAACTGATTGATCAGCCAATACGCAATCATTTTTAGATGAACTTGAACAATAATAAATATCAAATATTAATGTGACATTATAAATTACATCGGATACTGATATATCATAGTAAACCATATGATTTCCATTTTCAGAAGTTACCCTATAACGGATAACTGCTTCTGTTTCTTGGCCAGTGATTGGGTCACTCGTAAAGTTGGCACTTAATAAAGCCTTATCTTCTTGAGATGAATCTTGTCCTACTTCTATTGTCCATTCCCAATCGCTACCATTCCAAACTCTTTTTGATATGGTTGCCCCTAAAGGCAATGTATCAAAGAAATAAGGTTGATAGGAATCAAGTGGGACATTACTTACCCTTCCTTCAATACTGAAATATGGATAATTATCTTCTTTTGCGCCATCATAATCAAAGCCATCAAAATAAGCTTTTGGATTGTATATAGGATCTGGTACCAAGTCACCTTCTGCATCGATGATATTAATCTCAGGATATAATGTTTCAGTCTCTATTTGAGAAAACACTAAATCAGGGAAATAAGCCTCTTGTCCCTCAAGTTTTGTAACTTTTAAATAAGCACCTGATAAAGTCCTAATATCCACAGACCCTACACCACCATCTCTTGAATATAAAATCTCAAATTCATAGGTGCCTGGCAATGTATCTACAGACATATCAATCTCAAAAAATTCATCAAATTGATAAGTAATGCCTGTAATTTCTTCAGGTAAATAAGCCACACCTTCTGGATTAGTTCCTGTCACATTCACGGTGAAAACATTGTTTGGGTCCCCGTAATTAAAGTCCCCGTCTTCGATTAATGGTTTATCAAAACCTAAATCGATTATAAACTCAGTAAGATTCGCTTCTCTAATCGCAAAGACATCATCAATATCAACAAAATTATCATTTTTTTGAACGGTATCAATATACAGTTCTCTTTCAGTCAATGTATGATAATAAGTCGTAACTGATCCATCTTCTGCTTGTATATCATATTCTAGATGATAAGATCGATAACCACTTGAATATGTAGAATCCATTAACTCAGCACGAATGATTTCTGCGAAATCAGATATAACTAAAGACCCAGAATTCATATAAGAGACATCATAATCACTTGATAAATAAGTCTCTGAACTTGCTAATTCTGTGATGTTAAACAAACTGCCGTTTTCAGGCGTTAGTATTTCCCCTAAATGAATATAAGAAGAAAAATTTGTTGTTATATTGTCTGGCAATGAATCATTCTCAGAATAATAGGTAAAATCTATTAAGTCTTTATTTGGAGAAGGTCCTTTATCAAAATCAATCCGATAGGTATAAGAAACCGGATAATAACTATATTCTAAATAATAATCACCAGCTTTTATATCTGAAGAAAAATTAAAAGTGATGGAGTAATAATTATTGTTGAAAGGTATTGTTTCAATATCATAATATTGTTCATCAACAACGCTACCGTCATAATATTTTAAGACAAAATAATTTTTAAAATCGTAACCATTTTCAAATAAACCATTGTTATCAATGAAATTTAATCTTAAACTACCATTATAATTAACATCACCATTATCTCTTAAATCAACTGTATAAGTTGGTGAGATATTTGTTGTCGATCCACCATTAAAACTTACAGAATCAACGCCTGTATAATCTCCCATTTGGGTAATATTCGGTAAAAACTCAATGTCTATTCGATAGTCTGAATAATAATTTGTATTAGAAAAATCATAGACACCATCTTCAGCATCCATTACAAAAGCTTCTGAATATACACTAAAATATCCAAGTGTATGTGTTTCAGAACTGGTAATATTTTGACTCGGCAAATCAACATCTAAGATAGCTTTCGTGGAAGAAGCGCTAGTAATATCCGTATACCTTTCTAAATAGAGGGCATCTTGTAAGTCTGTTAAAGACCCTCCATACTCACTTGCCCTAATACCAATTAAAGCATTGGCCGAGGTCAGTGCATTGGTGATATCAAAATCTGCAGACGTTTGTGAAAGTAAAAATGCTTCCATACTAATGGAAATGGTAATTACATGATTTAAATAATCAATATCAGCTTGTTCAATAATATTCGAACTACCATTTGTTTCTTCTAAGGTAAAGCGCTGTTTTTCGGGGTCATCCATCAAATTTGATTTTTCATTATATTTGGTTTGTCTTAACAAATTATATTGATCAACGACTTCTTCGTCTAAATCTAAAGTATCTGAATTTGGTAATAAATGATAATCTTCATTTAAAGAAATATCTTTGCTTTCATCAATCAATTCAATATCATAAATACTAATGTTATTTGGTAAAACAAGTCCAAAATTCTCACCCGCAGTTGTTGATAAAACATACATTCCATTTGGCCTAGGGTTTGTTCCTGTTGTTTGAAAACGGTCTGCCAAAAGACTCGCTTCTGCATAGTAAATATACTCAGATAATTCTGGGTTAGATCTCATTTCAAAATTTTCATCATACATATATTCACTTGCTGAATCTGTTAATAAAGGATCATTTGGATCCTCAGTAATCCATGGGATTGGTGCTGTTGAAACATAGTGTTCATATTGTATTGGATCACCAACATTGTAACTTGATCCTGGTTCGTTTCTATTATTTCGTAGTACAACCTCCTCAAAGGTTGAATAAGTTGTTGAATAAATAGAATCTCCATCACCTTGTTGATGATAGGTCACATAAGCAGTTGTGATTTCATAATAATGATCATATTTATTTTTTTGTTCACTAGGTGTATATCCTAAATATTCTACAGATGATACGTATTCTTCAGCGTATAAAAACCCTGAAAATACTGTTTGTGTTGTATCATCAACTTTTGCAGAATAATAAATAGCATCATTAAAGATAAAGAATCTAAGAGAACTAGAAAAGTCATTTACTTGGTCTAATCGACCAATTAAATCAATATTAGGATTAGCGTTCACAATAAAGTCAAATGAGCCTCCATTTGAAGTCATATCTCCGTTGAGCCCTCTTTGAAGTCGACCAAAAATACCTCCAAAGGCTCTTTTTGAAGCCGGTAATTCTCTAGACATCTCACTCGGATATATAAATGAGTTTCCATCATTCATATAGAAATCAAGCAATTCTGTTGAGTTTAATTTGTCTTGGGTAATAGAAGCAAAATTGGCATTTTCTATCGATTTAATGTCACCATAATTAACAGCGGTTGTAATGTTGGTGACTGTTGTAATGTTTCCCAATGCATAAGTCGCACCAACGACCCCACCAGCCACATCAGTTGAAGAAATGGTTCCATGGTTCAACATACGTTGCATATAGGATAGGCCATAGCCAATAACACCACCTGCGGACGCGTATACAGGCGGTCTATCATCAGTTGCAGTAGTTGATGTGCCTGAAAAAGGCATATAAGATTGACTTGGCGGTGTACCAACAAAAAGATAATTACGACTTCCATCTAAACTTTGGTTTTGATAAGATCCTATAACCGAAGTAATCGCAGAAATATTTCCGAAGTTAAAACCATTGGATAGAACAGAATTTTGAATATTATCCACTAAACCAAGGGTCGAAGTAATTCCCCCTGATAAAGCTTCTTGATAAAGACTGACACCCAAGACACCACCAGTTCTTACAAATTCTTCTGCTTTAGCAATGACATCGCCATTATTAGAACTATCATATATTCTTGAATTGCCATCTAAAACAATGGCACTGACTCCGCCAGCAACTATTCCAGCGGTATAGCTACTAACCAGGCCAGCTAAAGTATCATCCAATTCAAAAGTAGTAGAACTTAAAGTTGATGTGTTGATCAACTGAATATTACCTAAGTTTGCTGAATCTTGAATAGATCCTTTATTTAATGTCGCCAACCCCCCAACAAATGTATTGTTTGTACCGTCAACGCCATATGTTGAAGTGTTATATCCGGTGGTAATATTTCCATAATTAATAGAATTTATAATTCCGTAATTTGCATTTGGTTGTTCTTCTGATTGTTCAGGTAAATGCAAGTCTCCAGATTGATTAATATTTGTAAACCCACTTACATATATATTGCCACTTCCACCAATATCAGCAAATACAATATTACCCTCGTTTAAAGAATTTTCAATGTAGTAAGTATCTGCTAAAGTTTTAGAAAATCCTGCTATATATAAATCATAAACTTGCATATCAATATCCACAACATTGATAGGACCATAATTATGTACATTCATATAGTTTACTTGACTATTTCTCGAGAAAACAAAAATATTTATATCACTAGTTGCAGTAATTGTCTCTGTACTCATATATGAAATCTGACCATAGTTGGCAGAATACTCAATATTTAAATCATTGGTTTCATTTGTTTCTACAAAACTATAAGTTTTTGAAAAAAGATTTGAATCGTATATCATATTCCCATGACTGTAAGATCTTGAAATTGTTAAATCAAAATCACCAACATCATAAATCATTGAAGCATAATTAAAGTTTGTTGTTGAACTAGTGGCTCCACTTGTGTCGTAAGCAAAGGTTCCATGATTGGTTAATAAAGCCAGTTCAAATTCACCATCAAAATTTGTGGTCCCTATACCACCAGAATAAACATCTATGTTTGAATCACTATAAGGGTAAGATATATTACCTTCGTTATAAAAATTAGCGAATATGGTTCCTGTTTCATCTTCTAAAGTAGGTACTTGTCCTCCGACTTGACCAAAAACACCACCAGTATATTGTTGACCATTTGAAGTATCTGGCAAAGTGATATTTCTTAAATTGATATCCCCTCGATTCGTGACATTGATCATTTCATGTTTTGCAACACTTGTATGATAAGAATAACCAATAACGCCACCAGTATAAACAATTAATTCAGGTGTCGACGTATTTAAATGCATTTGTGATGATATGCCCAATGAAGAAATTTGATTGTTATTAACAGCTTCATTGATTGTAAGTTTGGCATTACCTGTTCTTCCTACAATACCACCAATAAAGTAATGACCGACTATTGGATTATTTGAATCAAAACTATGATTATTCAAGTCAATCAATCCATTATAAGAGGTTCTTTCAATCCGCCCAGAAGCCTCACCTACAATACCACCTAGACGTGTAGAGCCTAAATCGTCATTGTCTAAGCTAATATCTACATCCACATAAACATCTTCAATAACTCCAGCAATCATTTCCCCGGCAAGGCCACCAATATAAGTGTCATATGAGTAAAAATCACTTGATGATCCAAGCGTTATTTGAGAATCTATAAAATTTAAATCTTTTATTAAAGAGCCATTCCCTAATACACTAAACAAACCTGTATAAAGTTTAGAATTATAGGTAATATAATCATTGATTATCAAATTATAGATATAAAAGTGGTCACTATTATCAATGGCTTGACTATTGGTCCCAATAAAATGACCATTAAAAGTTGTATCCGGTGTTTTATAGACACCTGGTGATAAGACACTCATATCAATATTTGTGGTTAATTTAAAATTTGAATCCGAAAATGGATTGCCATTTAATATTGTATTAAAATGCAATAGTTCTGAAATAAAGGCTAGATCTCTTGCGGTAGAAATTTGATAATATCCATCTGTCTCGTCATAAACCAAACCTTTTAATAGCGGATATCCATCTTCAGGATAAAAATGCCAATCCCCTAAGCTTAAGGTTGATTGATCGGATTGCATGACACTTGTAGTTTCATCAACACCATTTACAGGTGTATCAATAATAAAGACAGAGGACCCAACTTCGACTTCTGATAAATAAACATTTTTATCATAAACCAAATAAGAGGTGTTTCCGTTATTATACATGTAGATTGGTTCTACGCTAAACTTATTAATATAGTTACCATTAACAACCACTTTTGATGTGTAGTAACTGTTAGAAAAATTACCATTGTTGGTATGAACAATACCCGCGGCTTCAAAGTCTAAAGAACTACTTCCAACCCGGTATCTAATACCCGCTTGGGTTACACTTTCTCTATTATCAATCACATAAACATGGTCTATAATACCACCAAGAGAATTTTCTCCAATTAAATTAGCCAATTGGGTTAAATTTTCATTAACCTCAAGCAATTCTAAATTTGGGTTTATCAAGCCAATGTTTTTAATGGTTCCTTCATTATAAGTAAACATGGCGTAAAAACTAGCGATTGGTGTATAAACGGTTTCTTCACCGAGTTCTTCTTCAAAGACAAAATCTGAAGAACCACCTAAAAATAAATTTTTAATTTCAAATCCTTGCCCATCAAATGTACCAGTAAAAACGTTGGAATAAGAATTCGAACTCATATCGGTAAAATCATAACCAATTGGTAAAAAAGCCCTTGATTTCATCACAGAATAATCAATGTCCCTACCAAGTACATAATCCAATGATAACAAATAAGTCACTTTATTAGACATTTCTGGATCTGCAGAATCATAAACATTATAAAAAGAAACGTCTACAGAGAACTGATACAACTCTTCAGCAGTATCAAATCTAATAAATTGAATACCACTTAAGGCATTGCTAATGTCGCTTGCATTTACACTGTTGATAAAAATATCATGTAAATCACTATATGATAAATAATCACTACTAGAGGTAAATGATTGTGGTGTTTTTTCCCAATCGTAAGTTCCATTGAAACTCATGTCTTGATATTGGATTTGATTGCTTTCGCCACTAAAAGCATCTGAATTTATCAATAAGGCAAGTAAGGCAAAAACAAAAATACTTGTTATAAAAATAACCAATGCATGTTTACTATATGCCATTATTTTATTCACTACCAATCACCTCCCCAAGGCGGTGTGGTTAATCCCCATACATTCTCTGGGCCACCATCGCTTTGGACAGCTTCTATAGAAAAAGCCAATTGCAAAGAATAGCCCGGTCCCTTTGTTTCGTAATTTTCATCGGCAAAATATGAATCCACCAAATGAATGGTCAGTGGCGTCGTTTCATTAATTCTCTTGACTGGATTCATATAATATAAGTGATTATCAAAGGTACGATTATCATACCAATCACTAAAATCATAATTTAATTGTAAGGCATCTTCATATAAAACTGATAATTCATTTGTATTTCCAGAAACATCGGTATATATAAAGGTTAGTTGTTCAAATATTGTAATCCTAAAATAAGTATCAACACTGCTTGAAACATCAATGTTGATTCTTAAATCTTCCACAAAATAATCAGCATTACTGCTGGTGATATTCACATAATAGACACCTGGTTTTGTGATATTATTGGTTTCATCTATCACAACTTCTTGTGCAGGAACTTGTCCTAAAGTTTCATCTTCAAAAAAAACATTAATATCAACATCAACCAAACCCATTTGGCTTTCAAAATGAACATTTTCTTGTTGGGTAAACCAAGCATAAGAAATGAATACAAAGGCAGAAACAACAATTAATAAAAAAGTCATTGAAAAAATAAAGTAATTTTTCTTTATTATTTTTATCATTATGAGTTCCCCCCTTTATCGCCTATTATAAAAATTGAATAATGTTAATAACAAAAATGCTCTGGCCTTCTCAAAAAGCGTGATATTCAAACACACTTGAAGGTATAGAGCTAAATGACTTAAAATTGGCTATTTTATTATATTTTTACTATAGGTTAATTATACAAAAGCCAACTAACTCTGTCAATATTATTGTGGCATATTCAGGTTTAATAAGGCTTATAATCTATAATTAAAATTTAATATTTATTTAATATTCAAAGATCTGCTCATTTTTCATGGTTTTAAACAATCTTTTTATTGTTTTTAAGCCTAAAAAATGATATGATATATATTGCGAAAATAATAAGGAGTGAGAAAATATGAAAAGCCTATTTACAAAAAAAGTCATCATTGTTTTTTCTGTGATACTTGCAATTGCAGTTGGTGCTGTCATACTAGGTTTAGCTGTTGGGAATACATATATTCCTACAGTTGAAAATGGCAAAGAAATTGTATATGAAAAAGTCGATGAAAATGGTGATGTTGTTTATACAATAACAAAACAAGAATTGTATGAAGAAATGAAAAGAAATAATGGTATCAATCAACTTTTATCTTTAATAGATGAAAAACTTTTAGAGACTTATCTTGATGATATTAGTCAAGAAGAGATTGATGAAAAGATTGAATTACTGAAATATCAGACAAATGATCAAGACGTGATTGATGAATATGACCAAGACACCCTTGATGATTTAGAAGAGAATTTCCAACGTTCAATGATTTTATCTGGATACCATAACAATCAAGAAGATGAGTATGCGAAACTTTTAATCGCTAGAGAAAAATTTGTCATGGATACAATGGTTGAAAACGACGATATCACTCAAAATGATGTTGCTAAGTATTATTTAAACAGTTATTTTGAAGACATTAAAGCAATTCGTTTGAGATTTTTAAGTCGTTCTGATGCATTCAATGTCTTACGCGAGTTTAATCTTGGTTCAGTGGATGACCAACTAGGTTTATATCTTGGTTATACATATGAAGACGAAGATTTATTGGATCCAAATGACGAAATCGTTGAAGCTTTAATCACTATTGATACTTATTATTATGATGATGAAGATAATATCGTTGATGTAAATGAAGAAGTTATCTATGAATTTGATGAAGATATTTATACAGATGAAGACGATAACACTTATACAATAGATGGATCTGGAAACTTAATCGACGATGAAAATAATATTGTTATTGATAATAGTGTTATTTTTGAAACACTAGATGAAGCTGAAGCACATAAAGAAGCAAATACATCATATTTCACGATTGTTGAGAATGGTGATATTATTGAAGTTTATGATTTAGATGGAGTATTAACTTACAAGGTTGATGACGATGTTATCTATGATGCTGGAGATAATGATGTTACAGATTCAGTTGACTTAATTTTTAATAAAGAATTCACCGATATCATTGATGTTAAAGATTTTACAGAAAATAATACAAGTGAGTTAACCGATGAAGAAGTCATGACTTACTATATAAAAATGTATAACTATATCTACAATGAATACAGAGATGAAATCCCTGAAACTTCTACATTAGAAGATTTATTGACTTCAGATAGTGATTATTTAGATTATAGTTTTGAAGATGTTACAGAAAACAATGCATCGCTTGCAACTTATATGTTCTCAGACATCAGTCAAATCAATGATAAAACTTATTCTGCTGAACCAAAGGCCATTGATGAGTATGCCTATATGGTATTTAAATTATCTGAAGGCCAAAAAGTTGATTTAAAAGCGGAAGTTATGGAAGTTATTAAATCAGCCATTATCGTTCCAGAAACTGCAACCTCAAGTTTTGAGTTAATCACTGAAGGTCCGTATGATTCAACCATTTCTTGGAAATCATCTAAACCTGAAGTCATTACAAAAGAAGGTACTGTTTTCGCCCCTACAGAAGATACTTTAGTGTCATTATCATATACAATTAATGTATTAGGCGTTCAAGAAACAGGAACTAAAATTGTTAAGGTTCCAGTCACAGGCGAGACATCGGCTGTTGAAGTTTTCGATGAAGAATATGATAGTTTAAAAACAATCATTAATGATGATGATGTGTATAATGAAATCGAGCAAATCATATTAGAAGACAAGGTTTATGGCGAAAACGCAAGAACCAATATTAATCAATATTTAATGGAAGCTAGAAAAGATGCTAACTTTGATATCAATGACTTCTTCTTATCTCTTGATTATCAATCAAACCATGATGGTGATTTTGAATATGAAGGACGCGGTCACAAAACAATTCTGGCTTCAATTGATTTAGAAGATGGTCCATTCAATGTCAGTGCAGAAGATTTCTATCAAAGAGGTCTAATGAGAAATCCTTCTTTAATGATTTTCTATGCTGCTCAATATGAAGAAGCCATTCATTCAGATCATTTTGCAACTCTTTTTGGTGAAGAAAGAAATATAGACAAAAACGATTCTGAGTATATGGGATTTTTAAAAGATTATATTACAAATATTAAGAACGAATATAATCAATTGCTTTCAAACCCTACTTACTTAGACATTTATAAACAATATTATGGTTGGAACTTTGATTCATTCCAAACTTACTTGTATTCAAGATACCGTGTTGAAAACGAAAAAATGCTTGTCGAAAACTTGGTCTTAAGTGAATTAAGAATGTCATTTATTAAAGAAGCCCTTGATGGAGAAAATATTGTTGATAAAATTTATTCGGTTGCTGAAGAAAACTATGAAAATTTCTTTTCTTTAAAAGCCCAACAAATTCTAATTTACTTTGACTTTAATGAAGATGGCGACTTAGATGATTATAACGAATATTACGATGGTTTATCTGAAGAAGACCAAACACAATTTGATACATGGGTTAGCCAATTAGAAACATTAATTCAAGATTCTGATGAATCATTTAGAGATATTGTAACGGAATACAAAGACGCAGCAAGAGATGATGAGGATTGGGGTATTTTCAAACAAAATGGATTTATCTTAAAACACGAATCTTTAAACCCTACTGATGATGATGATAATGTTCATTCAATGACTTATAGTGGTGAGTACGGCGTTAAAGACCAATACATCGATGAGTTTACCGATGCCTTAATTGATTTATATAATGAATATCAAAACCCAGTGAATGCTGATGCTGAAGAATTAGTTTCAGACTTAGTACCTACAGAATTTGGACTACATTTAATTGAAGCATCAAAAGGGTCAGACTTTGATGGGGTCAGCTTAGAAATCCAAGCAGATGATTATAATAATATCTCGGATTCATTACTAAACGACGATGCTAAACCTAGTCTTTCTCAAATCGATGCTTACTATACTTATAAGATTTATGAAGAATATAACGATTTAGAAAATGTCAGTATGGTTGAAAAATACGGTGTTACATTACCAGTCATACCTACCGAAGTTCTTGAAGACCTAGACATTTATGCTGGTGAAACTCTAGAGTTATTATTCGGAAATGAAACAATCAATTATGCTTTCATGTTAAAGGTAATAGACGGCAATATTCATTCAGGTTTATCACAAAGTGAATTTGAAACAAATGTTCAATCACTTTTAGAAATCTATTATGATGCATCAATTGGCGCTATTGAAACAGAAGAATAAAAGTTCACAAAAATAAAAGGATGAATTCTTAATTGAATTCATCCTCTTTTTTATTCTTCAGTTAAATGGTGTTTATAATAACGTTCTCTTTCTAAGACAGGCATTGATTTTGTCATATCACCAGGTTCAATTAGAGCCAACTCTTCACCTAAAACACAAGCTTTTGAGTCAATATTATCAATAAAGTGTATCATCAAAGCTTCTGCAATGTTTGGCTTCTTTGGCGAACCAAAGTTGCCATAATAATGATGTGAAATCAATATATGTTCTAATAACATTACCTCTTCTTTATCTTCATAACCCAGTTCAGTCGCTACTTGGTGAATCAAATTCACGCCCATGGATATATGACCGATTAGTTTTCCTTTAATGGTATACTCAACATTTTCATAAGATGAGAATTCAAATATTTTACAAACATCGTGCAAAATAATTCCTGACATCAACAAATCTTTATTTAAAAATGTATAAACTTTCAAAAATCCTTTGGCCAATTTTATCATTGAATGTGTATGGTAGGCTAAGCCCGATATATAAGCATGATGAAACTTGGATGCTGCGGGGTATAAATAAAAGTCTTTTTTATACTTATTGTATATTTTTGATGTCACTTCTTTAATCACAGGATTCTTTAAATCTTCAACAATTTTTTCGATATCTCTTTTAATTTCAGTGATTTTTATAGGTGCATAATCATAGAAAAATTTATAAAGCTTTTCTCTTTTTTTATCATCCAATTCAAGGTTTTCCAATAAATCATAAGACAATGCTTCTAAATGAATTTTGTCCTTAAAATCGATTGACTTGGTTTTAAAGAAATATACTTTATTCAATAAAATATCTTGATCTTGTGGAATTCTGACGATGACTGTTTCATTTGAATCTGTTGTGACATTGACGGGATAAGTATCGTAAGTTGATTCATTAATAAGGTTTACTTTTCCATAAAACTCATATTCTTTATTCAATTCTAACATTTTTACTTCCTTTCAAAAATATATACACCAATATCATTCAAGTCATAATCATTGTTTTTATGATTGACTTGGGACGATTGAATGATTAAAGGGCTTTGTTTTGTCACTAAGAGGCTCTTTTGATCAACCTTAAAAAAGATATCAAATTGATTAAGGGTAAGTTTTAAAGTCGATTCTAACCATTCTATTTTCTTTAATGTATATGGTTTCATATTTTTTCTTAAATTTATGATTTTTCTTATAAAATCAACATCTGACATATAAAGTTCTAGCTTATTCCATTTCACTTGATTAATTTCATCACTTAAGTTATATGTGTTATGTTCAAAGGCCTTTGAACGATAAAACTCTTGTCCAAAATGAATAAATGGAATACCTGGGGCTAAAATTGTCAAACAAGTTGCGACTAATTGGTGTTTTCGCACCTTTGACTGACCATCCAAACCTATGATTGCCTTATCAAAAAAAGTTTGGTTATCATGACACTCTACATAATTAATCGATTGGTTGGCATTAACAATACCCTTGCCTTCTAATATTTTATTGACTTGATTTTTGTATTCTAGATTGCCTAAGGCATAACCCAACTCTTTTGTATCAAAAGTTGACCCTTTAATGGTATCTCTAAATTGATCATTAAAGAAACCAATATTTATATTTACTTTGGAATTAAACATATGTGCAAGGCTTTTATTATCTTCTATTCTCCAGCCCTCACCATATATTAGAACATCTGGCCTAATCTCTTTTAATGTTTGATAGGCTTCATTCATGGTATTATAATCGATAAGTCCCATTAAATCAAATCTAAAACCATCCATATTGAAAAATTTTAACCAGTGAACCAAAGAATCAATCATTAGTTTTTTTATCATTGGTCTTGAGGTATCCAAATCATTACCACATCCTGAAAAATCAGTCATCATGTCTGATGAATCCAATCTAAAAGAATAACCTGGCGCTAAAATTTCATAAGGAAATTTTTCAAAATGATCAACATGATTATAAACCACATCCATAATAATGCCTAAACCATTTTTATGGTAAGTATCAATCACTTTCTTTAAATCATTGATTCTCTTGTATGGGTGATTTGGCTTATCTGTATAAGAACCTTCTGGGACAAAATATTGACTTGGATTGTATCCCCAGTTATAGAGTTTATTTTGATTTTCTTCATCCACACCAGTAAAATCATATACTGGTAAAAGTTGAATGTGACTTATACCTAGTTCTTTGACATAATCAAAACCAACTGGATGATTGCTTTTGGTTTTAAGACCTGACTCTATCATGCCTAAATATTTTTTAGGATGGTCAAAGTGAATATCTATATCAGCACTAAAATCTCTAATACTTACTTCATAGATAATTGGTGTTTCAGTCTTTTCTATTTGGTGTGATATCTCATAAGTTTTATCTTTATCAATGATATATTGGATATCACCATTGGCTTTTGAGGCAATGGCATAAGGGTCTTTTACTTTTTTCCAGCCACCATTTACATAAACATTATATATATAAACATAAGTCTCTAAATCTTTATCAATCTTCACTTGCCAAGTCCCATTTTTCTCGTAATCTAAGCTATGCATTTCTTTAGAACCATTTGGACTCTCTAATAATAGATGGACTTTTTTTGCTAGTGGCGCCCACAATTTAAAAACTGTATGATTTTTATGATAAGAAACACCTAAGTCATTATCCTTATAATGGTTGGCTTTAATAAATTCTTTGGTTCGAACAACTTTTCCGCTGAAAATCTCTGTTTCAATGGATTCATCCAAGGTAAGTTTCCATTCTTCTCTTAAATTGATTGGATACTTTACTTTTAATGTTAGTTTATAATTGCCCTCATGTTTTTCTTGAGCAATTTTATAGAAATCAATAGATTTCTTCCCATAATATATGGATATTTGTTTTTCACTTTCATATAAATCCTCAGCAATAATGACAGTCAATAAATCAATATCATCTAAATAAGCTTCTAACTTAATCTTTTTCATTCAATTCCTCTGCAATCTCTGTCGCGCGTTTTAACAGTGTGTCTTTATCATTTTCTAGTTTGTCATTTAAAACATCTTCAATTAGGTCTTCAATGATTTTCCCCACTGATTTAGGGTCCTTAACCAATGGTGCGATTTCATGACCACTAATCTCTAAATCTTTAAATGAGTTTATTTTTAAATGTCTATAAAGATTGACTATTTTATCTTCTTGATTTTCATAATCAAAAAAGTGAGTCAATAGTTCATTGGCCTCAAGTAATGATTTTCTTGGGTTGTTATAAATAATAATTGGGGTTAATCTTTGTTTCAATAATAAGTCCATGAGTTCTATAATGGTTTCAATATCTCTAATCTGTTTTTTTGAAAATCGCCATTTAATAATGTCTAATTTTTCATCTGGATATAAACCCAGGGCAAAAAACTGCTCAATGGATACATTTAGTGTCGTGTTTTTTAATTTGTCAATCGCAGGCTCTAAATTTTCAAAAACATGACCGAGTTTTATATCAGACATCAATTGGTAAACATTTTTTATATGGTTTTGTTTTAATATGAGTTCAATTTCTTTAATGATTCTTTCGGTTGGTAATTCATCCAACAATTGAACATGCTTCTTCATGGCATTGAAGGTATCATCTTCAATAGAAAAATCAAGTTTACCCACAAATCTTATGGCTCTTAATATCCTCAATGCATCTTCATTGAAACGTTTATATGGGTCATCAATGGCCCTAATTATTCTTTGTTGAATATCTGCTTTACCATCAAACATGTCAATGACATCTCCGTGAATATCTTCAGCCAAGGCATTCATTGTAAAATCTCTTCTGATTAAATCATCCTTTAAATCACTTGAGAACTCAACATATTCAGGTTGTCGATAATTGATATATTCTTGATCAATTCGGTAAGTTGTTATTTCAAAACCATGATTTTCAATAAAGACAGTCACTGTCCCATATTTTTTTCCTGTTGCGACAGTATTCTCAAACAATGTCTCAACATCACTAGGCAAGGCATTGGTTGCTATATCAATATCATTAGATTCAATGTTTAAGAATTTATCTCTCACATAACCACCAACAAAATACGCCTCATATCCTGAGTCGTTTAGTTTTTTCAATATGGTTTTTCCGTATTTAACTAAAGATTTCATGTTCTCACCCATCAATATTATAACACAATCGTTTTTATATTATAAAAAATTATGGCTTAAATAATGGTTTATTAACAATTTCAATTATGTTATAATACTTTAGGTGATATTATGCGGTCAATCTATAAAAAAAGTGAAAGTGAACTGATTGAAAAAAAGTCAAGATTTATTGGCCTTTTATACCATGTAAAAGATAAAGCAACCATTGATTCTAAACTCCAAGAAGCCAAGCTTTTATATCCTGGCGCAAATCATTATGTTTATGCATATATATTAGATGACCATACACAAAAAGCAAGTGATGACGGAGAACCTTCAAGAACTGCGGGTTATCCTGTACTTGAGGTTTTAAATAAAAATCACTTAAATGATTGTTTAGCCATTGTCATCCGTTATTTTGGTGGTGTAAAATTAGGGGCAGGTGGATTGATTAGAGCCTATTCAACAACTATTGCCAATACAATAAAAAAAGCCACCTTCATAGAGAAAGTGACTAGTTACTATTGTCGATTGCAAACAACTTATGATCATCTTGGTGATATCGAGAAAATAGTCCGTGAACAATGTAAACTAGAAAATGTTGAATACGGCCAAACCATAAACTTCTACTTTTATTTATATAATGACCAATTTGCTAAAGTCAAGGAGACCTTATTCCATTATAATGGCTACCAAGATAAACTTGATGTTTTAGAAGAAAAAGAGCTTTACGCTAAAGTATCTGATTAAGATACTCAAATAAAGAAACAATAGCGTCCACAAAGAGAAAGCCTAGTATAATAGAAATGACCATGAATAAAAATCGAATGCTGTCGGCTGAGTTCTTTTTAAATATTTTACTTAATTCAATTGACTGTAAAGCCTTAAATATGAACATTGTCGCAACAAAAAATAAAATAATTCTCGCGATATAAAATGAACTTTCATTAACGAGTACTAACATAAAATCACTCCAATATATCGTCTAGATAAAATTCATCTGAACTTTGAGATGTAATGACCTTAACCACAACTTTATTAGGTAAACAAACAATTGGTTTTAAAGAAGAGTCTGTTGGCGGTTCATACTGACACAAATCTCTTGGACTTTCTTGATAGAGAACAGAGATTTTTCCATTTTCCACCTTCAGTTTAATACCTACAATTTGATTTTCTCTAGCATATTCATCATCTTGATAAAGTTCAGTCATATCATTTGTGGTTTCGCCGGGCACATAAAATATACCTTCATCCGCCCTAGAGACAATCACTTCATCTTGATATTCAGTATCATACACTAAGTATTCTTCTGGATCATTCAAATTTATTTTTAAAATTGGTTCTCCTGCGTATGTCACTTGACCATATGCTTCACCGGTACTGTTAATGGTTTCTAATAAATTAAGAACCCCAGTGCTTAATATGGCAATAAGAAGAATCACAATAACCAATACAATATCTCGCTTTTTAATGGGTATCACCTACTCATATATATTATATAATATTTTCTAATTTAAATAAAGATTTTATAAAGGAGTTCATATGAAAAAAACAATCATTTTCCTACTTATTGGATTGGTCTCACTAGGCCAATTTGGTTTCACAGATAAAAATAATAATATTGATTTCAGTCCTAAACTTGAATTTGAAAATCCTAGTGAAGAATACTGTGAAACAACAAGAGTTGAAGGCGTTTATAAATGTGTTAAAAACATCTTTGCTTTTGATACATCAAACACCATGACCATATACATGGATGAAGATAGTGAATTTATTTTAGAAGATGTCTTTAACGAAGTTGAAAGGCAAATCTTTGAATATGACAAACTATTTGATGCTTATAATTCATATGAAGGCATAAACAATGTATATACCATCAACGAAACTGAGGGTCCAGTTGTTATCGATCAAAAATTATTTGATGCCATTGAGTATGCATTGAATCATCAAGACATTGATCCATCTAATGAGGATTTATTATTTAACATTGCTTTAGAACCCGTCATAGATATTTGGCATGACGCACGATACTCTGAAGACTGTAATGATGGTATCCTTTACGATTATTGTCCGATTCCTAGTGAAGAAACCTTAAACCAAGATTTTAATACCAATCCTAATGATGTTATCCTTGACGAAAATACACTTACTATTGATTTTGATAAACCAAATATGGGCATTAATTTAGGTGGTTTTGCTAAAGGATATATCTCAAATATTTTACAAAACTATTTAAATCAATATGACATTTCTTATATCTTAAATCTTGGAGCATCAAATGTTTTAACTGGAGGAGAAAATATCTCCAATCCCAACGCTACAACCTATGGTATTGGTTTAACTGAACCTGATTTTGATAGCCTTAGCAGTTCTGCATATGGTGCGGCACTCATCGATTCATCGTATTCAGTCGTCACAAGTGGTTCTTACCAACGATATATGAAAAATTTAAATGACGAAGATGATGATACTATCTATCATCACATCATTGATCCAAGAACGAATTATCCTGGCGGTGAAGCCCTGGCAGTTTCAATCATCACAACCAATACTGCCCTATCAGATATTTTATCAACAGCCATCTTTTTGATGGACTATGAAGAAGCATTAGACTATGTGAATAATACAGAAGATTTAGAAGCCATCTGGTACTTTAGTGAATCAGATATAAGAATGTCTGAAAACGCCGAATCATTTATCGTTCTTTTTGACTATGAAGAAGAAAGCGACACCAATATATATTATGTCATTGGAAGCAGTGTTTTTATCGCTGTAGCCATTGGTGTTGGTGTGTTTCTTTATATTAAAAAGAATAAATAATAATTCTTAACAAAACAAATACCTTTGACTCATCAAAGGTATTTTTATTATGAAAAATATACAAATTTTTCTTCTAAACTTAAAATAACTTTCTTTGCTAAAAATGCAGTTAATAAGCCGGTTGGCACACTTAACATGATGAGATAAGGCAAAATCACTGCCAGTGCTGGATCCGCCAAAGTCATGGCGGCTAGGACTTGCCCAACCATATGCATGGTTGATCCAAAGACTGAGATGCCATAAATAGAAAAATTAAATTTTTTAATGATAATCATTGAAATGACTGCAAACATACCGCCTGTTAATGAAATCCAAAAAGAATTGGAAAACAAACCACTATAGGTTAAGGCCACAATCAATAATCTAGCCAGTACCACTGTAAAAGCATCTTTATTTGTAAATGTTAGCAAAATAATTAAGGTGATAACATTTGCAAGTCCGAGTTTTACACCTGGAATGAATATGACTGAGATTAAAGATTCCACAATGCTTAAAACAACCGCAAGTGCAACCATTACTGCTAGAAAAACTAATTTTCTTGTTTTCACAAACAACCCTCTATTTCTTGATAAGTAAATATCTATAAATCATGGTGATTGGCCAGAATAATAATCCTATGCACACAATCACAAACCATAGTATTTTATCAAAAAATTCGTAGAATGTAAAGTTGATAAATACAGATAAACCAACAATAATGATATAACCCCAGATTGAGTAAAAAACTTGTGTTTTTCTTTTTTTAATGAGTTCAGCTTTTCTTTCTTTGTTTGGGAAGGCACTTAATACATCATCGGTATTACCAAATTCATTAATTGACCGCTGAATCGCCTCGTCTCTTGGCGTACCTTGTTCAACTAAATCATCTACTTTTTCTTCTAAAGATGTCGTTAGTAATTCAATCAACTCTTTTTTATCCTTATCATTAAAGTAGTCTTTTAATAATTTACTTATGAATGATTTAATTTTATTCATTTTCTGAAACTCCCAACATATTATGCATAATTTCTTTTAAAACATTCCATTCTTTTATCATTTCCTTCAAATAAGCTTTTCCTAATGAAGTAATTTGATAATATCTTCTCTTTCTTCCGTGACTCTTCTCACCTAAATATGAAGAAATTAACTCTTTGGTTTCAAGTCTTTGCAAAACTGAATAAAGAGTTGCTTCTTTAATATTAAATAAATTATGAGATTTTGTTTTTATCACATTCACCAACTCATAACCATACATATCTTTTTCGGTTAGTAAGTTTAAAATAATGGTATCAATATGACCACGAATGACATCTGAACTAATCATATAAGGCTACTTTCTGGTTTTTATATATCCTATCGTAATTGCTTTTGGCCCTGAATGAGCACCAACAGCAGGTGTTAATAAATAATCTTGAATTTCTTTATATTCTGGTCTAGCTTCTAAAACGGCATTTCTAATATACTCAGCTGTTTCTGGATTATTTGCATGGATGATAAAAGGTTCAACTTCCATATCATTTGTTTCATCCAAAAACTTTTCAATCACGCGATTAACAGCTTTTTTAAATGTCCTAATCTTTTCAATACTCACAACTTTTCCTTCATCACTAATTTCAAGTAAAGGTTTGATTTTTAAAACATTAGCCATCAGGGCTTGGGCATTGGATAAACGTCCATTTTTCACTAAATATCTTAAGTCACTCACGGCAAAATATATTTTATTGTTGTCTCTTATATAAGCCATATCTTTTAAAATTTCTTCAAGAGACTTGCCAGCCTTATAGCCTTCGTGTGCGGTAAAAATCAACTTGCATTCTATATATCCAACTGACTTAGAATCAAAAACATGGATGTCAACACCATCAATCATTCTCGCAGCCAACATCGCGTTATCATAAATACCACTCATGTTTTTAGAAATGGTTACAAAAATAATTGTATCACAACCATCTGCTTTTAATTCTTCATAGAATTCTAAAATCTTTCCAGTTGATGGCATTGAAGTTCTTGGAAATATACTTGTGTCTTCTTCTAATTTATCGTAAAACTTATCTGCAGTTAATTCTTCATAGTCAACATACTCTTTATCTCCTAAAAGAATGGTTGATCGAACAACTTTTACATCAATTCCGTGATCGATATAATCAATTGCAGAATTGGTACAAACCATTAATCCTAATTTTTTCATAATTCCCCCTGTTTTAATCATTATATATTAAATTACCATATATTTAAATCGGTTTTTAAAAAATATGTGACTTATCTTTAAGTATTTTTTCCAAATCAGCCTTAGCTTCTTCTCTCGTTGTTTTCATCTGATAAAGATTCATATCAGCAAAGGATAATACTTTTTCAAATGTTTCACCCTCTTTTTTTCTAGCGATGCCATACGAAAAGCCGATATTTTTTAAAGGGTCCTCATCATAAGCTTCTTTTTCCACTTCTTTAATGACTTTAGTAATTTCTGATGAATTTTTGTTTTTCATAAGCAATAAAAATTCATCACCGCCCAACCTAATTGGAATGATACCCTCGGTTCTTTCAGTCACTATTTTTAGAATATTTGCAAAATTAATCAATAATTTATCCCCAGCATGGTGCCCTAGATAATCATTCATCAATTTTAATCCATCCAAATCAAAAATTACAATTGCATAATCACTTAGATTTTCATACTGATTTCGTATCTTTTCAAGATAATTGCGATTATATATATCTGTCATTAAATCATGATTCATTATATAATCCATATCATGAATATATTTTTGAACCTTGGTTTCGTCATAAAAAAGAATAAGATGACCAGAAAATTTTAAGAAGGGCATGTTAATGTCTTTCTTTTGCATATGAATATAATATTTGCTTTCATCATAACCATTATTTAAATCTTTAGAACTAGAATAAATGATTGCCTTTTCCCGTACCAAAGCCATAAAATCTTTAATGGGAATGCCTTCATCCAATTGAATTTCAAATCGGCTCAATAAGGTTTTTGATGCGTCAACGACTGTACCTCTATGGTTAACCACCAGATACATCTCTCTTAAATTACGTAGAATAAATTGATTATTATTCAATTTTAGAATTAACCTAACATCTCTAATATAAATGACAAAATAAATTAGGGTGGCCAATAATACAAAGGCAACATATGTCGGATCTAATACAAAGGTATAAAAAAACACATGGATTATATTGACTGTCACACCAATGATTATACTAAAAAGGAAAAGGAAGAAAGGAAAATAATCCTTGTCTGCTTGCATTCTTCGATAAAGTTTTATTGTAATAATAATAATTGAATATAAAAGTAAAGCATAAGACAAGGCAACGTGTACATAATAAAAAATACCTAGAGAAGCATTCCTAAAATCTGCTTCAGTTATGTTTTCAGAAAGGGATAGTTGCAAAAACATTTGATGACTTGAATTGGTTAATACAACTATAATTTCTAAAAAAACAAACACTACAAAACTCCAAATAATGCCTCTAGGAATACGTCTTTCAATATAATGTGTCAGTGATAAAAACACGAGAATTGTCGCTGCGAAAATCACTGGATACATAAGCATTAGCATATAATAAAGAATGTATGGATTTTCAATAACGTATCTTAAACCAACCATCAATGTCCAAATTGATATAGAAACACTTAAATATTTAAAATAAGTATATTTTTTACTGGTTGAAAAAACATCAAGTCGAACAATAGGTAGAAATGATATAATAGCAACTATTATATAAAATAGCCATAAGTAAATATTCATAATTTTCTCCTCATAATGCTTTATGCTACTATTTTATCATACTTTCTTAAAATTTATCATCATAAAAATATAGACTGCGACCAATAATGAATATCAATTTTAGACTAAACAAATGTTCACTCGTGTGGTAGAATAAAAATATAAAAACAAATGAAAGAAAGGAAGCATTATGAAGAGAAGAATCGTTGTGACCATGCCTATGATTTCAATATTTTTATTATTGGTCAGTGGTTTTGTTTTTAACAACTGGAGACTAGGCTTTAGTTTTTTACTATTAATACCTTTATCGACAATATTATTGAGTGATAATATTGGAAAAAGAATCAATCAAAATATGCCTTTAATTGCTATTATTTTATTTTTTTGGTTGGCTTTTGGCCTTGATTTAGCCCATCCAGGCTGGGTTGTGTTTTTCCTTATTCCCTTATCTGATATGATTTATAAAGGACATATCAATGCAAGGAAACTTGTCAGCGTTATCATCACTGTTATTTATGTCATCATTGGTGTTTTATACACAAGAGATTTTTTCCCAGACTCATTAAGAATATTTGGGGAGAGTTTTTGGCACCCTGGTTGGCTCATTTTCTTATTAATCCCAATCATCAACAATTTGTTTTTTCCTAACAAATCAAGTTTTATTTATTTCAAAAAATCTGATTGGAAAAACAAATTCAACACTTATATGCACAGTGACGAAGAAGTTGAAGATTATTATGAACAAAAATAAAAGAGCAGAAATCTGCTCTTTTCTTTATATTTTTATGATTTGGATATGATTGTCTACTAAGTATTTTGTCGTTACACCCTGGCCTTTAATCAATTTATTGGTAAAACTACCATCATAAATTCTTGTAAAGCCACATGAGGGTGAGCCATCTTTTAATATAACTTGATTACAATCATTCTCTTTTAATTTCACAAGGCTTAAATGCTTACCTAAATTAAAAGCTTCAGTTACATTTTTATAGTTTTGGTTTAAAACCTTACCGTCAACTTGAATCTCACAAGGAATTCTAGGTGTTGTTAATCCGCCCATAACTTCAGGACAAATTAAAACCACTTCTTTTCCCGCAATATAGCGCAAAACATCTATGTTTAAATTATGTTTTCCGTTATATTTACATCCAATACCTAGTAAACAGGCACTGACGCCAATTTTTTCCATTATTCAAAAGAATCTATATCAATCTTAACTCTTTTTCCAATTCTTGAAGCAGCTGCATAAGCAATTGTTCGAATTGCGTTGGCAATACGACCACCTTTACCAATAACTCTACCCAAGTCTTCTTTGTTAACTAGGATTTGAATTGTGATTGACTCTTCATCTTCAGAAAACTTTTTAACCAAAAGGTCTTCAGGATGGATCACTAATGGCATAACTAAATCAAAAACTAGTTTTTCAAAATCTATCGCCATTATAATACCTTCTACTTATTTTTCTTTTCTGTTAAAAACTCGTTCATTATGCCAGCTTTAGCAAACAAACTTTTAACAGTATCAGTTGGTTGAGCACCTAAATGTAACCATTTTTTTGCCAATTCATTATCTATTTTAACAGATGCTGGTTTAGTCGTCGGATCATAAGTCCCAACGATTTCTAGATATCTACCATCACGTTTTTTTCTTGAATCTGCAGCTACAACTCTGTAGAACGGTCTTTTTTTAGTCCCAAATCTTTGTAATCTTAATTTTACCATTATAATACCTCCTAAAATATTTTTCGTGAAAATTTTACCATAAAAAAAAGAACCTGTCAAGGTATTTTACTTGACAGGTGTATTATCCTGAAAAACTAAATTCTTCCATATCAATTCTTGAACTTTCAACTTTTTTAATCAACTTATTCTTTTGTAAAGCTTTTTCAATTTCATCATACTTGTTCTCATTAACATAACCCGTTAAATATTTTCCTAATTTATTCACATAGGTAATATTGATATCGAAATTATGGAGTTTTTTTAATATTTTATTGCTTCTGAAATATACGACAATGCCTTTCCTTTTTACCATTTTATCACCTTTTTTTCTTTCAATTTAATATATCATAATTTTTTCATGTTTTCAAGCAATCAAGCACGAAACACTTTATTTTTTTGTCTTTGTTTGCTATAATCTATTTGGTGATAATATGATAACAATGAAAGACGTTATACAAGATGGACATCCAACTTTAAGACAAAGAGCCAAAGAAGTTGCATGGCCATTGACAAAGGAAAATTTTAATATATTAACAGAAATGATGGAATACATCGAAAATTCACAAGACGACGATATTGCTGAAAAATACAAGTTAAGACCAGGTGTTGGTTTAGCTGCTCCGCAAATCAACAAATCCTTAAAAATGTTTTGTATGAAAACATTGGATGAAGATTTTGAAGTTTTACATCAGTATGCTGTTGTTAATCCAAAAATCATTTCTTTCTCTGAAGCAAAAACTTATCTGCCTGGCGGGGAAGGGTGTTTATCTGTTGATGAAGAAACCACGGGTATTGTTTTAAGGTCTAAAAAGATTCGCGTTAAAGCATATTTTGTTGATTTAAAAACTGGCCAAGGCGAGTATAAAGAAATGAAACTGTCAGGTTATCCTGCCATTGTATTTCAACACGAGTACGATCATTTATTGGGTATTTTATTTACAGATAAAATTGAAGAATCAATTCCTGATGTATCTCCAATAAAATTCAAACTTTCTGAAATTGATGAAGAAGATAATTTATAAGAGTTAAAGCCATATTTATGGCTTTTTTTATTATCATGAGTTATTATGATTTATAAACCAATTATTGCGCTAATGCTTGACAATGTAAAATTTTATTGATAAAGTTATATCAAAAGGGAGGCTTTTATATGTACCAAATCATTTCAGATTCATGTGTTGATTTACCAGCACAAGTGGTTAAGGATTTAGAAATAAATATCTTACCTTTAAAAGTAACTGTAAAAGGAAAAGAGTATCAAAATTTTTTAGATCATCGTGAAATTAATCCCAAGCAATTCTATGATTTGCTTAGAGAAAAAGAATCAGCAATTACAGCACAAGCCAATCCTCAAGAATGCATCGAAGTCATGAAACCTGTTTTAGAAAAAGGCGAAGATGTTCTTTTTATTGTCTTTTCTAGTCAATTATCTGGAACTTACAACTCTTGTTTAATCGCCCAAAAAGAATTGGCTGAAGCATATCCTGATCGAAAAATTATCGTTTTAGATTCAAAAGCTGCTTCAATGGGACAAGGTTTATTGGTTTATAATGCTGGCAAGTTAAAACAAGCTGGCAAAACAATTGATGAAGTTGCAAAATATGTAGAAGACATTAAAACTGATATTTGTCACTTATTTACAGTAAGTGATTTAGGACATTTAAGAAGAGGTGGCCGTTTATCAGCAACTTCTTTTGTCTTAGGAAGCATCATCAATATTAAACCTTTATTGCATGTCGATATTGATGGAAAGTTGAAAGTATATGGAAAGGCAAGAGGTAGATTTAAATCTTTAAACAGTCTTGTCAACCGTATGGTGGAAACATACGATTCTGAAAGAAACGATAAAGTCTTTATATCTCATGGCGATAATATACAAGATGCTATCTATGTCAGAGATGCCATTATGGAAAAACTAGATTTAAAAGAAGAGGATTTCTTAATTAATGAAATCGGACCTGTCATTGGTGCTCACTCAGGCGTGGATACTTTGGCAATCTTTTACATTGGTGATGAAAGAAAAGAATCATAATTATTGAAGTAGAAGTTTCCATCTTCTACTTTTAATTTTGCAAGAAAATAAACTTAAGAGGAGATACTATGAATAAAATTAAAGAAAAAAATATTGAAAAATGGAATCATGAAATGCACCAAGATTTACAACATAGGACTTTAAGAAGAGCCCTTGTTGAAAATGAGTTATCAAAAATTGCCATTAAACAAGAACGATCAAATATCAATACCTTTAGGTTTTCTAAAGACATTGAAACCCTACCGGTGACCAACCAGGAAAAAACAGGCCGTTGTTGGATATTTGCTGGACTCAATTTCATTAGGGAACGGGTCGCTAAAAAATATAATTTGAAAAAATTCGAATTTTCACAAAACTACATTGCTTTTTATGACAAGCTAGAAAAAATCAATTATTTTATTGAAAGCATTGATGATTTCTTAACCTGTGATAAAGACGATAGGACCTTACAACATATATTAATGGTTGGCATTCAAGATGGTGGTCAATGGGATATGTTCGTATCTTTGATTGAAAAATATGGTCTAGTGCCTAAAGATGCCATGACAGAAACCAAAGTCAGTTCCCAAACCCATCCACTCAACAAAATCATCAATCAAAAATTAAGACAGTATACTGCTAAGGCTAGAGAAATTGGTGATGTATCAAAACTAGATGATTTAAAGGAAGAAACTTTAAAGGACTTATATA
Source organism: Candidatus Izemoplasmatales bacterium (assembly GCA_046542225.1). Taxonomy (GTDB): domain Bacteria; phylum Bacillota_I; class Bacilli_A; order Izemoplasmatales; family Hujiaoplasmataceae; genus Hujiaoplasma. Next base: position 44,747 of record JBKHBS010000006.1, read on the forward strand.
AAATATTGGTTGCTTCTTTTGGGGTTCCACCAAAAGCCTTTTCATTTGAATATGTTGATAAAGATAAAAAGTATCACTTAATCAAAAACATGACACCTGATAATTTCTATAAGGAATATGTGGGTAATGATTTAAATGATTATGTATCAATCATTCATTCTCCAACAGATGATAAGCCTTATTATCAAACATATGGTATTGCTTATTTAGGCAATGTTGTGGATGGCAAACCCATCAAACATTTGAATATTCCTATGGAAGAGCTTAAAGAATTAATCATCAAACAAATGGATGATGAAGTGGTATGGTTTGGTTGTGATGTCGGTCATTTCGGAGATAGAGATACTGGTATTTGGGATGATCAGAGATTCGACTATGATGATATTCTAAACATTGATTTATCGCTTTCAAAAGCAGATATGCTTGACTATGGTCACGCCAGAATGAATCATGCCATGGTCTTAACAGGGGTATCCTTAGATGAAGGAAAGCCTTCTAAATGGAAAATCCAGAATTCTTGGGGTGACAAACACGGTGACAAAGGTTATTATCTTGCCAGTGATTCTTGGTTTGATAAATTTGTTTTCCAAGCTGTCATCAACAAAAAGTATTTTAATAAAAAACAATTGACTGGTCTTGATACAAAACCAATTGAATTAAAACCTTGGGATCCAATGGGTGCCCTTGCTAAATAATAACAATCAGTCTTACACTCTTTTGTGTTAGACTGATTTTTTTATGTTCTTCTAGTCCAAAGAATGATATAATAATGGCAGGTGATAATATGTACAAAATAAGAAAAAAAATACCACTAAATAAAGATGTTGATTTAATGGTTGTTGAAGCACCATTGGTTTCTAAAAATACAAAACCAGGACACTTTGTTATAGTAAGAGCCAATAAGGACAGTGAAAGAATCCCATTAACCATCGTTGAAAAAGATGATGAAACCATCACAATCATATATCAAAAACTAGGATATTCAACCAAAGAATTAGGCAGAAAGAAAGAAAATGAATCTTTAGAAGATGTTGTAGGTCCTTTGGGAAAAGCAAAGGCTTTAGGTCAAGAATCTAGAATACTTGGTATTGCCGGTGGGGTTGGCGCTGCGCCTTTATATCCCCAATTAAAAGCATATGCCGATAAGGGTGCATATGTTGATTTAATCATAGGTGCACGAACAAAAGACCACCTTATTTTAATGGATAAGTATGAAAAATTTTGTAAAAACATTTTTATAGCAACAGATGATGGCAGTGCTGGCACAAAAGGATTCGTTACTGATGTTATGAAAAAAATATACAAAGACAAAACCTATGATGTGGCCATCGCCATTGGCCCACTCATCATGATGAAAAATGCATATTTAGTCAATAAAGAATATGACATAGAAACAGAAGTTTCACTCAATCCCATTATGATTGATGGAACGGGTATGTGCGGAAACTGTCGCGTCAGTATCAATGGTAAAAACCAATTTGCTTGCGTTGATGGACCAGATTTTCCAGCTGAAGGCATTGACTTCGATGAATTGATGCATAGACAAAATTATTATAAAAAAGAAGAGCATGATTGTTTAATACGTTTAGGTGATGACAATGACCAATAGACAAACAATGCCCTTACAAGATAAATCAAAAAGAAACTCAAATTTCAAGGAAGTTGCTCTAGGTTTTGACTTAAAACAAGTTCACCTTGAAGCAAGCCGATGCTTAGACTGTAAAGACCCAAGATGTGTAAAAGCTTGTCCAGTGAACATCAATATTCCTAAATTTATCAAGGAAATATTAAGAGAAGATTATGAAGCTGCTTATCAAACAATTTATGAAGACAATATTTTACCAAGTGTTTGTGGTAGGGTCTGCCCACAAGAAAACCAGTGCGAAGGCGCTTGCGTTTTATCGATAAAATTTGAAAGTGTATCTATTGGTGCCCTAGAGAGATTCTTAGGCGATTATAGTCTAGAGCATCAAATTTTTAAAAAAGAAGATATCATTGATAACGGAAAAAAAGTCGCAGTTATTGGTAGTGGACCAGCCGGATTATCTTTCGCCGCCAGCATAAGGCGCTTAGGTTACCAAACAGATATCTATGAAGCACTTCATGATTTTGGGGGTGTTTTACGCTATGGTATTCCTGAATTTAGATTACCAAAAGCTGTGGTTGATAAGGAAATACAAAGACTTGAATCCTTAGGCATTCATTTCTATAAAAACACCATTATTGGCAAGACATTAACCATCGATCAATTAATGGATGAATACAATTACAAAGCACTCTTTATTGCTACAGGAGCGGGGCTTCCAAGTTCATTGAACATTAAAGGTGAAAACTTGAATGGTGTTTACTACGCCAATGAATTTTTAACCCGTGTGAATTTAATGAAAGCCTATCAATTTCCAAACCATCCGACACCAATTAAAGTAGGCGATAATGTATGCGTGGTTGGCGGTGGAAATGTAGCTATGGATGCAGCAAGGGTCGCAAAACGATTGGGCTCGAAGAATGTCTTTATCCTTTATAGAAGAGATATGAATGCTTTACCAGCTAGAAAAGAGGAAGTCGAACATGCTGTTGAAGAAGGTATTGAGTTCAAATTATTATTAAATCCAATAGAGATTATTGGTGAAAACTATGAAGTCAATGCCATTAAAGTAGAAATCATGGAACTTGGCGAACTAGATCAATCAGGTAGGCACAGGCCAATACCAACCGGCAAATATAAAACAATAAAAATTGATTCTTGTATCATTGCCATTGGCCAAAGTCCAAATCCAATTCTAAAGCACACAACCAAGAATTTAAAAACCGACCAAAAAGATCGGATCATGGTTAAAGGCTGTCAGACATCCATACCAGGGGTATTTGCTGGCGGTGATATTGTCACTGGGGCTGCTACTGTTATTGAAGCCATGGGCGCAGGCAAGTGTGCTGCTCAAGAAATTGACCAATATATTAAAGACACTTTTTCTTAAAGTGTCTTTTTCTATTGACAAAATCCATTGAAAGACATATAATTATGACAAGGTTGTCATATTGAGGTGGTATTATGCCAAAGCAAACATTTTTTAATTTGAAAAAAGAAAAAAAAGAAAAAATAATCGAAGCTGCAATCAATGAATTTGCAGACAAAACTTATGAAATGGTCAATCTATCAGATATCATTAAGCAAGCTAAAATACCCAGAGGTAGTTTTTATCAGTATTTCGAAGATAAAAAAGACCTATATTTTTACTTGTTAGAAATCATACAAGAAACAAAAATGACATATTTATCTGATGCAATGACCAATCAAAATATACCCTTTACGGATTTAATCGAAGAGTTATATGATAGGGGTGTTATTTTTGCAATCGATCACCCTAAGTATGTGCAGCTATTTGATAAATTATTAAAGAATCGAAATGAAATATATGATCAAATTATTAAAAATAGTAAAGATTTCGCAATAAATTTCTACTCTAAATTAATTGATAGAGATAAGGAAAAAGGTTTAATAAAAGAAAACATTCATACAAAAACCCTAGCAAAACTCGTGACTGATTTAACCAGCAACGTGACCCTTAATGAATTAGAAACAAATAATCCTAAAGAAAATTATCAAATGATGAAAGAAAACATTCATCATATATTAGATATTCTAAAGAGAGGTATAGAAGATAATGAATAATATTTTTGAAGTGAAAGATTTAAAATTCAAGTACAAAACAAACCAAGAAAACGTATTAAAGGGACTTAATTTTGAAATTAAAAAAGGTGAAATATTTGGTTTCTTAGGACCTAGTGGTGCTGGTAAAAGTACAACCCAAAAAATCATAATTAAGATTTTAGAGGACTATCAAGGTCAAATTAAATACCAAGACAAAGATTTAAAAGACTATAAACAGGATTTTTTCGAGGATATTGGGGTCAGTTTTGAAATGCCAATCCATTTTTCTAAAATGACAGCCATGGAAAACATTCAATTTTTTCAAAACCTATATAAAAAGAAAGCCAATGTTGAAACATTAATGAAACGTGTAGGTTTATGGGAAGATAAAGATAAAATGGTGGCTGAATATTCTAAGGGTATGAAAATTAGATTGAATATCGTTAGAGCTCTACTGAATTCACCAACCATGCTTTTCTTGGATGAACCTACAAACGGTTTAGACCCAACCAACGCTAAAATACTAAAAGACTTGATTAGAGAATTTAAAGAAGATGGTGGAACTGTCTTTATCACCTCTCATATTATGTCTGACATTGATCAATTATGTGACCGTGTCGCTTTCATTGTCAATGGTGAAATAAAGGAAATAGACACACCAAGAAACTTAAAAATCAGATATGGTGAAAGACAAGTTAAAGTTGAATATAATGAAGATAATAAGCTAGTTGAAGAAATATATTCAATGGAAGACTTAGGAAGTAATAAAGATTTCCTTAAGACCATTAAAAATAAAGATATTGAAACCATTCATAGTGGTGAAACCACTTTAGAAGATATCTTTATTAAGGTGACTGGGGTGACACTCGATGAAAAACAATAGATTAGTTTATCTAATTAAAGGTGAATTGGTTCGATTGCATAAATACAAAGTCACATCCATATCAATTTTTATTGCAGTTATTTGGTCGGTTCTTCTATTTTTTGTTGAAGGGGATTTGTTCAATGATTTATTACCAGTATTAATTCTTGTTGATGCAACCATGATGAGTTTAATGTATATAGGTAGTGTGATGTTTTTTGAAAAGAAAGAATCTACCATGTCTTCTATGCTTGTGACGCCTTCTAAAAATTCTGAACTTATCTTGGCAAAAATATTATCCAATACGATTCATAATTTTATTTCAACTTCATTAATTATTGCCGTATTTGTAATCTTAAAAGATGTTCAAGTCAATTACTTCTTAATAGCAATCGCTATTATTTTAGTCACACTCTATCATACAACCATCGGCTTATTATTGTCTTACTATCAGAAAGACTTTACAACCATGTTAATGTCTGTCATGATGATTTCTTTTATCTTATTGATACCGACACTACTCTTTATGCTTAATGTTCTTACAGGCCATATATGGGAGTATGTTTTATTGATTAATCCTATTCAATCAGCCAATGTCATCATTAGTCAAAGCTTTAAACCAATCATCCTTGATTGGAAATATTATTTTTCTTTAGGATATTTACTGATTACTGGCATATTAATCTATCGTTATTTGGTTCTTAGAAACTTTAAAAATTACGCTGTTTCTATAAGCGGGGTGTAAATAATGTTTAAATTAATTCTAAAAGCAGAAATAAAAAATATTTTTAGGGATTCAATGTATTTATTCTTTATGATATACCCTATTATCTTAGGTGTTATAGGATACTTTTTAATTCCTTACATAGAAACTCAAGTATCAGAAACATCATTAGTTCCTGAAATTACTTCTATGATTTTAATCTTAATGACTGGATTTATTTTTGGAGCACTAACAGCTTTTACCCTATTAGATGATAAAGATGATTTTGTCTTACTTAGTTTAAAAGTGACACCAATTTCAGTAAAAGCTTATGTGATGTTCAAATTGATGATTAGTTTTATCTTTGGTCTTATTGCGACTTTGGTTGTTATTTTCACAACAAACTTTTTAGCAGGTTCTTCTCTTTGGATTATTCTGTTGATATCAATTTTGGGTGCACTTCAAGCACCTGGTGTTGCATTAATTGTCAATAGTTTTTCAACCAATAAAGTTGAAGGCTTCGTCATTATGAAAATGTCTGGTTTGATATTGGTTTTCCCAGTCTTAGCCTTCTTTATTCAATCATGGCAAGAAGTCTTCTTAGTTTTTGCGCCAGGATTTTGGTCTGCTAGGTTAATACAAATTGAACTAATACCAACCATTGATGTAAACTTTACTTTTATGGTATACTTTATTCTGGGTGTGATTTATAATTTAATTTTTGTCACATTGTTTATGAAGATTTACTCTAAAAAAAGTAATTTATAGGAAGGCCCCCCATGAATCAAAAACCAAAATGTCGCTTATGTCATGCAAAAATGAATTTCTTTTCTAGAACAAGAAATAGGGACTATTACCGGTGTCCAAATTGTGATTCTATACAACTTGATGAAGATCAGCTCTTAAGCCCTCTTAAAGAAAAAAACCGTTATGATACTCATAACAATGATATCTTTGATTTAGGTTATCAAAAATTTGTTTCACCCATTACTGATTATATACTGAATCATTTTAAGAAAACAGATCTGGGTTTAGACTTTGGAGCAGGACCTGGACCGGTCATTTCGAAAATCCTAATAGACAATCATTATCATATCAAACAATATGATCCTCATTATCATCCCAATCAGGAATTATTGAAGGATCAGTATGATTATATCATTGCCTGTGAAGTGATAGAGCATTTTTATCAACCTAAAGAAGAATTTGAACGCCTTAAAAAATTATTAAAAGAAAATGGTGCTTGGGTCTTTATGACAGACCTCTATGATGATTCCATTGATTTTAATCAGTGGTATTATAAAAACGATGAGACCCATGTCATTTTTTACACCACCAAAACCCTTGAATACATCAAAGAAGTTTATCACTTCAATGATTTAATGGTTGATAAACGCTTAATCGTTTTTTCAAACAAAAATCGCTGAGTTTTCAGCGATTTTTTTATATTATATTTTTATCTTTTAAATACTTGGACATTTCTTCCAAGCCTGTTTTAAGTTGTTGTCTTGAACATGCTAAACTTGCCCTTACAAAATCTCTACCCTGACCAAATTTTGCACCTTCCGATAAAAAGACGCCATACTTCATCAATTCTTCGACAAATACCTTTGCTTCAAGGTCATTAATATTCACCTTAATCCATGAGAGATACGTGCCTTCTAGAGGATAGACATAAAACAAATCTTCATATTGACCCAAATATGACTTCATAAAATCATAGTTTTCTTGGATATGCCTATTTTGAGCCTCTAACCATTCAACCCCATCTTTATAAGCTGCTTTTAAAGCTGTTAGGGCCAATAAATTTGGCGTGGTTAAGTGAAGTCTTAAAAATTCATTGCGTAGGGTTTGATTCATGGCTTGATTCTCAACAATGATTTGGGCAATTTGTAAACCAGCGATATTGAAGACTTTTGTTGGAGCAGATATCACAATAATCTTCTCATATTGTTTAAAATATTTGGCCAAGGTTGTGAATGTATAACTAGGCATAATAATATCAGAATGTATCTCATCAGATATTAGTAACACGTCATATTTTTTTGCTAAGTCGACAAGGGTCTTTATCTCTTCTTCAGTCCATACCCGGCCCACTGGATTATGCGGGTTGCATAAGATAAAGGTTTTAATGCCCTCCTTAAACAAAGATTCTAGATGGTTGAAATCCATTTCATAATAACCTTGCTTTATGATCAATGGATTTTCAATGATTTTTCTATTATTATGTTCTATCACAGGTTTAAAAACATGGTATACCGGTGTTTGAATGATAACTGAACTCATTTCATCACTAAAACAATCAATAATAACACTTAGTGCATTTAGAACTGTCGGCGCTGGAATGATAGAAGACTTAGTGATTTTGGCATTATAACGGTCAGCATACCATGATATGATAATCTCTTCATAATCCTTGCCTTTCCCAGCATATCCAAAGGCGCCATGTCTTACTCTATCCAAGAGTGCATCTTTAACAGCTGGTGCTGTTTCATAATCACTATCCGCGATTGAAAAAGTATAGCAATCTGTACCTTCACATTTTTCTTCAGCCAACCGCCATTTAATTGAATCAGTATTCTTTCTATTTAATGTTTTAAACCATTCGCTCACGGCATATACCCCCCTTAAAGAAAAAATGCCTATATTATTCTTCAAATTATTTAATATTTGATTGTATCTCTACCGTCTTCTTTAGCTTCGTACATTAAGTCATCCGCTCTTTTTACAATCTCATCAATGGTCTCTTCATCTTGATAAGTCACTACACCCATGCTAACTGTAATATGGCCAACTTTAGGTATATCCATTTTCTTTATTTTTTTATGTAATCTTTTAGCAACTTTAATGGCATTGTCATTTTCTGTTTCTGGAAGTAATAAAAAGAACTCTTCACCGCCGTAGCGACAGACAATATCATCGGATCTTTTTTCTTCTTTAACGAGATCAGCCAACCCCTTTAAAACATCGTCACCAACCAAGTGGCCGTACTCGTCGTTGACCTCTTTAAAGTGGTCAATGTCAAACATAATCATTGAAAAGGGTTCTTCATTTTCCTCATAATTATCTACCATATCTTGTAAAATATTATACATGGTCCTTCTATTGTAAACTTCTGTTAGTGGATCTCTTTCAGAGAGATATCTAAGTTTTTCTTCTATTCTTTTACTTTCAGATATGTCAAAAACAATCCCCTGAAGTAAAACAGGTTCTCCTACATCATTTCGTTTGATAATAGCACCTCTGTCGTAGTACCAAAGATAGTGACCATCTTTATGTTTGATTCGATACTCAACTTCATAAACTTCTGTTTTTCCAGACAGATGATCACGCATATTATCCATCACACGGTCATAATCGTCAGGATGAAGTTTATCAGTAAAAAACTGAAAACCAACCTCGCCTACTTCTTTAGGATTATAGCCAATGGCTTCTACCTTTTTGTCATTAAAAAGAACCTTATTTTCCTTTACATACCAGTGCCACTGACCCAGATTACCAGCCCATTTAAATTGAACGAAATTTGCATTATTGTTGTTTAGTAAAACATCGTCTAACTTGTTTTCTAGGTCTTTTACGTGGTCAATAAATTCTTCTTTTGACCAATCTGCATAATTATTATCCATTGTTTCCCCCCTATTATAACCATTTCTTTCTTTTAAAAAACCAAACCATAAATCCAATCACAAATAGACAAAATAAAACAAATATCCACACTGCATTTTCATAAGTTAATATTTCAAAATGAATAAAATTCATACCAAAGAAACCCGTTAAAAAAGACAAGGGTATAAAAATTGCTGAGAATAAAGTCAGTGTTGTCATAATTTTATTCATTTTGTTGGATTGATTATTGATATTAACATCAACCAAGTTTCTTAAATTTTCTCGAGAAGAATTAATCTGATTATCCAAGCGATTTAAATGGTCAATTAAATCATGAAAATATTCAAGATTTTCTTTCTTGATGAATCTATGTTGTTTCATAACAAGTTTTTCTAAAGGTTCTAACAAGTAAAACACATTATTTTTTAGACGAATGAAGGACTTTCTTACCCTATAAAATTCATCCTGGGGCAAAATTTGCTCATTCAAGGTTATGTCTTCAAAGTGATTCATGATATCGCTTAGCTTGTCAAAAACATCAATATGATTGTCAGTGATTAAATCTAGGATTTGATAAAATAAAAAATCACTGGTTTTTTCTCTTAAGTCATTATAAGTTTCTAAAGCCTTGACTGTCGCATCTAAATACCAAGGATCTTCTTCATGAAAACTAATGACAATATTATCTGTACAAATCATTGACATGTATTCGCGTTTGTAATCATTACCCTTTAAAAACAAACCGTGAATGACGCTAAATAGATAATCTTCCTTTATGTCTATTTTTTCTCTTTGAGTGACATTAAAAATGTCTTCAAAGATCAAGGAGTCTATCCCAAAGGCGTCTTTTATTTCTTCGATTTTTTTTATATTCGTAAGACCAATCACCTGAATATAACTTTTAAAACCTTCTTTTTGTTCAAAACTGTCAATTTCATATACTCTTTCATCGTTATATAAAAAATGTCTTACCACTGTCTCTTTACTTTTATGTTTTCCTGAATAAATAGGAGATTTTGGTGTGAAATAATTTTTAATTTTCATCTTCATCCCCTTCAATCATTATAGAATATTTTTTTAAATTCACCTTGTTATTCTTAAAGACAATGCCTTCATCCAATAAAAGGGACTTTTGGATGATGCCAAGTTCTCCACCAAGACTAATTTCCCCTTTGGCATTAATTACACGGTGCCATGGAAGCTTCTCTTTTTGACTCATAGAATGTAAAATCCTAGCCACTTGCCTTGCGCCAAATGGATGACCAGCATTAAAAGCAATTTGACCATAAGTCATGACCCTACCATAAGGAATGTTTTTGATGATGTGGATAACTTCTATCGTGAATTTTTCCATAAATTACCTCATTAATGTATATATTTTATCATGTATTTGGTAAAATAAAAACTCATTCAAATTATTGAATGAGTTTTGTTTTATATTAATCTCTTAAAGGTCTACCATCAGCATCTTTATTAATTGAACCTGTGAAAATCTGAATGGCTTCTATCAATGACCAAACCCAAGCAATGATTGGTCCGACAATGACAATCCAACCAATAACAGTTAATAACAACTGTGTGATACCTTTGTTTTTATTACCAAGGTAAAAGTTATGAATACCTAAGGTGCCAACAAAGATTGCTAAAAGTCCAGCAACCAATCTAGACTTTAAAGTCAAATCCACATTTTGAGCCTTATTCATGTTATGTGTTGCAACACCACAGTGAACACAGACAACTGCTTTATCATCAATTTCCTTACCACAATTTGAACAATACATAATTACCTCACTTTATTTCTTTTATTTATTAGTCAACATAAATCTTGAACCAAAACGATGGTTTATTATAAATATAGGCACATATTAACCTGATATTTTTAAAAATTACATGACTAAATATTTATATATATTTTAACATATGATAAATGATAATACCATAATAATATAATCTATGTTAAAATTATTATAAAGACAGAAAGGAGCAAGAACTATGACTTTTGAACTTAATATTATTAAATGGTTACAAGACAATCGAAATGGATTCTTTGATATTTTATTTGAAGTCTCTATGCGTTTTGGCGAGGATTTGATGATTATTGGTATTTTAGGTCTTGTTTATTGGTCTATAAACAAAGAGTATGGGAAGAGATTGGCAATTACAATTTTAATTTCTGCTGGACTTAACAGTGTCCTTAAAGTTGCTTTTGCAAGGCCAAGACCTTTTCTTGTCGATAACGATATTACAAATTTGCGATCAAATATCACACCAAGTCATGAGTTGGGTTATGCAATGCCAAGTGGCCATACACAAAGTGCTTCTACAACCTTCTTTGGACTCAACTACTATTTTAAGAAAAAATATCTACTCATATTTGCCATCATCATCACCCTTTTAGTTGCCATTGCAAGGATGTACATTGGTGTCCATTATTTAACAGATGTCATCGTTGGTGGATTGTTAGGTATCGCTATGGTCTATGGTGTTAATTATTTAATCGAAAGAATCAAGGATCCAAAACTCCTTTATAGAATCATCGGGGCACTTGCATTTGTCTTTTTAATTATCTTTGTCATCATAGAATTTGTTAAAGCGAATAGTGGAAGTACTTTTGCTGGAAATTTATTCTACTCTAATTTAGAAACAATGCCTAAAATGATTGGAGCTTTGGTTGGCTTTGTGGTTGGAATTGAAATAGAACAAATTTATGTGAAGTTTTCGAATCATAGAAATCTTAAAGAAAATATTATTCGTTTCCTTTTGGGTGTTGTTTTGTTATTCCTAATTAGAATTGCTTTAAAAGAGTTGTTCTCTTTAATGATTTCAACAGAAAATTTACAAAATGCTCCAGTTTTATCATTACTGGCCATTGTATTAGATTTCTTAAGATATTTCATCATGGTTGTTTTTGGAATTGGTATTTATCCATTCTTATTTAAAAAGTTTAATTTTTAAAATTTGTGCTTGTTTTTTTAAATAAATTTTGGTAGCATATAAGCAGGTTGTATTATATATGATTGAAAATAAGGTTCAATTGTTTCTACCCCAGACCGTAAAACTTGGGACTATAATACTTTATATTACTCGAGATCCTTCTCAATTTTTGTGTATGATACAGCCAAAAAACTATGGGAGGATTTTTTTTATGCAGTTTATTAAGAACTTTTTCAAACTTGAAGAAAGATCAACAAACATCAAGACAGAATTGTTGGCTGGTTTAACAACTTTCTTGGCGATGGCTTACATTTTACCTGTGAACTCAGGAATGCTTGCAGTTGCTGGTGTTCCACTTGGCGGAGTCTTCTTCGCAACAGCCATATCAGCCGCTTTGGCATCAATTGTTATGGGCCTATATGCGAATTATCCAGTCGCTTTGGCACCCGGCATGGGACTTAACGCCTTCTTCACCTTTACTTTAGTTGGTGGTGTTGGCTATGGTTATGGTTTATCTTGGCAAGCAGCTTTAGCCGCAGTCATTATTGGTGGTGTTTTATTCTTAATTATCTCGCTTACTGGTTTAAGAAGAGTCATCATTAACGCTATTCCAAAAGGTCTTAAGTTCGCTGTTGGCGCTGGTATAGGTTTCTTTATCACCTTTATTGGTTTGCAAAACGCAGGGATTATTGTTGGAGACCCAAATACTTTAGTAACATTGGGAGATTTTTCTCACCCAACAGTCTTATTAGGTATCTTTGGTATTGTTTTGGTTGTTGTACTCTATTCATTAAAAATTAAGTTTGCATTAATCATATCAATTGTCGCAACAGCAGTTCTTGGACTTATCTTAAATGCTTTTGGCGTTGATTTTATGCCAAGTTTTGGTGGTTCTAATGTTGATAGCTTATGGGGAGATGTCGGAAATACCATTGGACAAGGTTTCACTGGTTTCCGAGAATTATTTAATGAACCAGAAGTGTTTGTTATTATTTTCACATTATTGTTTGTTGATTTCTTTGATACATCAGGTACATTAGTAGCTGTTGGTCAAGAAGCTGGTCTAATCAATGAGCAAGGAGAATTAGAAGGTTCTGATAGAGCTTTAATCGCTGATAGTATTGGTACCATTGTCGGTGGAGCTTTCGGTACTTCTACCGTTACTTCATACATTGAATCAGCCACTGGTATTGAACAAGGTGGAAAAACTGGTTTAACTGCTTTAACAGTTGGTATACTATTTATTTTATCAATTGCAATTTATCCATTATTAAGTATTGTTACTGGAGTTCCTGTCCAGTTTGATCCTGTTACTGGTGATCCAACTGTATTTTTCTCTCCAGTCACTGCGATGGCACTTGTATTAGTAGGTGCTTTAATGGTTAAACAACTTAAAGGCATTGATTGGGATGACACTCCAATCTTAGTAGCAACATTCTTCACTATTGTCTTTATGATTTTATCTTATTCAATCGCAACTGGTATCGCCCTTGGCTTTATCATTTATACAATTTCAATGGTAGCAGCAAAAAGATATAAAGAAGTTCATCCAATGATGTATGGACTGGCAGTTCTATTTATTATCGCAACAATCTTAGGTGCTATTTAATATTTAAAGAGACAATTTTTTGTCTCTTTTTTTTGAAAAAAAATATAGAAAGAGGTAAATTATGGAAAACAATTTAATTATCGACATTCAGGAAAAACCAAAATCAATCTTACAGTGGATTGTACTTAGTCTTCAACATGTTTTTGCAATGTTTGGAGCCACTATCTTGGTCCCTATCATTACGGGACTTGATTCTAGTGTAGCCTTAGTAGCCAGTGGCGTTGGAACACTTATTTACATTATCATGACTAAAGGGAAAGTACCTGTCTATCTTGGTTCGAGTTTTGCTTATATTTCTGCCATTGCCATTGCAATCAATGCAAGTGGTTACTCATCAGCTTATATGGGGCTTATGCTAGTAGGTATTGTCTACGTCATCGTTGCCATTATCATTAGCATATTTGGTAGTGAATGGATTAAAAAATTATTACCGCCAATTGTTATTGGCCCAATGATTATTATCATCGGTTTATATTTATCGCCAATCGCCATTCAATATTCTGGTCTAGATACAGGTAATGATCTACTCGCAATACTTTTGGCTTTAATCACTTTTTCGACCATTGTCATTATCAGCATATTTGGTAAGGGTTTTTATAGGATTATTCCATTTATCATTGCCATCGTCATTGGATATATCTCAGCAGTATTAATGGGGGTCATCAATTTAGGTGAAGTATTTAGCGATGTGCAATTTTTCCAAATGCCAAATTTTCAATTCTTAGGAACCTATAGACTTGATTTTAGTGCAGCATTGTTATTCTTGCCAATTGCCTTTGTAACTATTTCAGAACATATTGGAGATCATGTTGTTTTAGGAGAAGTCACAAACCGTGATTTTATCAAAGATCCTGGTCTAAAAAGAACTTTAGCCGGTGATGGTATCGCCACTTTCGTCAGTGCAGCTATGGGTGGTCCAGCAAATACAACTTATGGTGAAAATACTGGGGTCGTCGCAATGACAAAAGTTGGTAGTGTTTATGTGATAGGTTTAGCTGCCATCTTTGCAATTCTTCTTGGATTCTTGGGTTATGTTCAAGCATTTGTCGGCAGCATTCCTAAACCTGTACTAGGTGGTATGACAATCATTTTATATGGACTTATTGCCAGTAATGGTATTAAGGTTTTAATCAAAGCCAAAGTTAATATGGCAAGTATGAGAAACCTAATTATAGCTTCTGCAATGCTTGTTGTAGGACTTGGTGGTGCAGTGATTCCAATCAATGCAGCATCTGATTTAACAGGTATGAGTTTAGCGGCCATCTTCGGAATCATCTTAAACTTACTTTTACCAAAAGATGTTGGACCAAAAGACATGGTTCCTGTTGAGTAAAAATCAATTGACTTGTCTATCAATTATTATTATGCTATAATTATTTTGCTTTTGTAATGGGGAGTAACTACCATTTATGGTGATAAAGTCAACACCCGGTGATTTCACCTGGCTTTATCCTTTGTCTAACAAAGATGTAAGACCATTAACAGACTAACTGTCTTTGTTAATGGTCTTTTTATTTTGAAAGGAAGAATAATTATGACATATATTTTACTCATTATCGGTTTTCTAATTTTAATCAAAGGTGCTGATTTCTTTGTGGATGGGTCTGCTGGAATTGCCAAACATTTTAGGATTCCACCGATTATTATTGGTTTAACCATTGTTGCATTTGGAACCTCTGCACCTGAAGCTGCAGTCAGTATTTCAGCCGCAATTAATGGAACAGAAGGTATATCAGTAGGAAACATTGTCGGCTCAAACATAATCAACATCTCATTGATTATTGGTTTAACAGCCTTTACTTTTCCTCTTAAGGTGTCCAAAGCAACCATTATCAAAGAGATACCGCTTGCTTTATTAGGCGCTGTTACTTTGCTAATCCTTTTATCTGATATTTCTTTATCCAATGGAACAGCCAATGTCTTAAGTAGGGCAGATGGACTTATATTATTAGCTTTCTTTAGTGTGTTTCTTTATTACATCATTGAAGTTGCTTTAAGAAATCAAAGCAACGGCACATATTTACTTGAAACAGCTGAACCAAAAACTACCAACCTTAGAAAAGATATTCCTATAACTATTCTTGGTTTAACCGGAATCATTTTTGGTGGATGGTTGGTGGTTAAGCAAAGTCAGAGTATTGCCTTATCACTTGGTATGAGTGAAACACTTGTTGGATTGACAATCGTGGCCATAGGTACTTCTTTGCCTGAACTTGTGACAGCCATTACTGCCGCCATTAAAAAACAAAGTGAAATTGCTTTAGGCAATGTTATCGGCAGTAATATCTTTAATACCTTCTTTGTTTTGGGTGTTTCATCAGCAATAACACCATTGGTTGTAGAAGCGAAAATTATCTTTGATATCATCTTAATGATTGTTTTAACCATCATTTTACTAGTTTTTTCACATACCCATAGACGAACACTCAATAAAACAGAAGGTGTCTTATTATCACTTGTTTATGTATCTTATTTAATTTTTATCAT
>JBKHBS010000058.1:0-3796 GCA_046542225.1 Candidatus Izemoplasmatales bacterium
GGGGAAAGAATGAAAAAGGGTTTAGGCATAGACACTTCAAAAAAAGCAATTGATTATGCCAATGAGACTAAGAAAATTTCTAATCTAAGGTCTTTAGATTTTAAATTAGGAAACCACCATGACCTTAAAAATTTTAAGGCCAATGGATTTGATGGGGTGATTTGTTCCAATGTTTTGGATGTTGTTCCTTATGAGACATCAAAGGAAATGATTGAAGCCATTGACCGAATTTTAAAACCCGGTGGACTCTTGCTCATAAAATTAAATTTCTATTTAACAGAGGAAATGATACAGAAAATTAAGATGGAGAAAATTGGTGAAAACACTTATTCTATCAATGGTGTTTTAAGAGGGATGAACTTAAATACAGATGAATGGGTATCGAGATTTAATCATTATCAACTCTTAGAAGTGGACGAATATCAACGCATTCAAAAAGGACCCAAAGATAGAATATTATTATTGAAGAAAAATATTTAGAATGAGATTTATTCTCATTCTTTTTTTATTTATAATAAGACAAAAATACACATAACAATTGTTATTTTTTGTTATGTTTTGTTAATAAAATAAAGGGCTAAATATAGGGCTTAAATGACCAATTTAAAAAAAATTAATTTTTCTTATATTTAGGTGTTTACAAAGAAGATACCTTTTTGTTATAATGACTGCGGAGAAATGAACGGAGGGACATATGATAAGAAAAATATTGGACATGAATACTTTAGATGAAAGCTTGTTAAAAGAATTGGATGCTTACATAGAATCACTAGAAGGTGACAAAAAAGAACACTTAATTCATGTGCTTCATAAGGCTCAAGAATTGTTTGGTTATTTGCCACAAAACTTACAACTTTATGTTGCAAGGGCTTTAGATTTGTCGGGAGCCAGAGTCAATGGCGTAGTAACATTTTATTCTTTTTTCAATGAAAAACCGGTTGGTAAATATACCATCAGTGTTTGTATGGGTACTGCTTGTTTTGTGAAGGGTGCTGATAAGGTCCTTGACCGCATCATTGAAGTCACGGGCGCAAACAAAAATGAAATGAGCGAAGATGGATTGTTTACAATCAAAGATGTACGTTGTATTGGTGCATGTGGTTTGGCACCAGTTATGACCATCAATGATAAAGTATATGGAAAAGTTAAGGTCAAAGATGTTGATGATATCATACGTCACTATAGGAGTAGAGCCAATGAGAGTTCATAGTATAGCAGATTTAAAGGCATGGAAAGATAAATGTCCTAAGAAAAAAGATTATAAGATTAATGTTTTGGTTTGTAACGGGACCTCTTGTATGTCCAGCGAAAGTGAAATGATTATTAAAATGCTGGAAAAAGAATTGCATACACATAATTTAGATGTCGATATCAGAATTGTTAAAACCGGATGTTTTGGTTTTTGTGGACAAGGTCCAATTATAAAAATAGAACCAGATGATACAACTTATGTACAAGTTAAGGTCGAAGACGTTCCTGAAATTGTTGAAGAACACTTGATCAAACAAACAATTGTTTCAAGATTGCTTTATCAAGAACCAAATCAAGAAGACATGGTTCATGAAAGCTCTCAAATGAAGTTTTACGCCAAACAAATGAGAATAGCCCTTAGAAATTGTGGGGAAATTGATCCTGAAGACATTGAACAATATATTGTCAATGATGGGTATTTTGCCTTGGCAAAAGTTTTAGATCAAATGACACCTGAAGAAGTCATTAGCTTAATAAAAGATTCTGGTTTAAGAGGCCGTGGTGGCGGCGGATTTTATACAGGACTTAAATGGGAGTTAACTAGAAAAGTTGAATCTAATGATAAATACATCATTTGTAATGCTGATGAGGGCGATCCAGGTGCTTTTATGGATAGGTCTATACTTGAAGGTGACCCGCATTCAGTCTTAGAAGCAATGATGATTGCTGGTTATGCCATTGGCGCAAATCATGGCTTGATTTATATTAGAGCTGAATATGGCGTGGCAACAAAACGTTTAAGAAAAGCCATTCAAGATGCAAAAGAAGCCGGATTGATTGGTGAAAATATATTTGGTACAGATTTTTCTTTTGATATTGAAATTAAACTTGGTGCAGGGGCCTTTGTTTGTGGTGAAGAAACTGCCTTGATTCGCTCAATGGAAGGATTTAGAGGGGAACCTGATAAAAAACCCCCATTCCCTAGTGAACAAGGTTATAGAGACAAACCGTCTTCAGTAAACAATGTGGAAACCTTTGCCAATATACCAGCCATTATTCTAAATGGACCTGAATGGTTTTCTAAAATCGGAACCAAATACTCAAAAGGCACAAAAGTTTTTGCTTTAGCGGGTCAAATTAGAAACAATGGACTTGTTGAAGTGCCAATGGGAACAACTTTTAGAGAAATTATATATGATATTGGTGGTGGTCACCCTGAGGGTAAAGCCATTAAAGCCATTCAAATTGGTGGCCCAAGTGGTGGTGTCATTACGAAAGAATATTTTGACACAGAAATCGATTACGATTCTTTATTAAGTATGGGCGCTATGATGGGTAGCGGTGGTATGATTGTCATGGATGAAGATGATGACATGGTTCAAATCGCCAAATTCTATCTAGACTTTACCCAAGATGAATCGTGTGGAAAATGTACCCCTTGCCGGATTGGGACCAAAAGAATGTATGAAATCTTGGAACGACTTGTTAATTTAGAAGGCAGTCCAGAAGATTTAGAAAAACTAAGAGTTTTAGGTGAGAACATCAAGAATACTTCTCTATGTGGTTTAGGACAAACAGCACCAAACCCAGTGCTCTCAACAATGGAGTATTTTAGAGAAGAATATGAAGCTTACGCTTATCGCACCAAAAAAAGTTCATATTCAATCGATCCAAAAAAATGTGTGGGTTGTACCAAATGTGCTAGAAATTGTCCAGTTGATTGTATTGAGGGTAAAGTAAGAGAAGTTCATTACATCGATGAATCTCAGTGTATTGCTTGTGGGGCATGTTTTGATGCTTGTCCAGTCAATGCTGTCATTAAACCTTAGGAGGATCTTATGAAATTAATTGATAAAATGGTTCAACTAAAAATAAATAATATACCTGTTACTGTAGAAAAAGGAACAACAATCTTAGATGCGGCTAAAAAAATTGGTGTTCATATTCCAACCCTTTGCCATTTAAATCTTAAAGATTTTGGAGTAGTCAATAAAAATGCCAACTGTCGAGTTTGTGTTGTTGAGAATGAAGATACAGGTAGATTGTCACCATCATGTGCTGAATTGGTTCATGATGGAATGAAAATCCAAACAGACTCTTTAAAAGCTGTGATGGGTAGAAGAACAAATTTAGAATTACTCTTATCCAATCATCCAAATGATTGTTTAATATGTGTTAAAAATTTAGATTGTGAATTACAATCTTTAGCGTATGAAATGAATATCAAAGAAATACGTTATCAAGGCGAAAAGATGTCTCACCCAATTGATGTTACCTCTTTTGGGATAACAAAAGATACCAATAAGTGTATCATGTGTCGCCGTTGTGTCACCATGTGTGATGACATTCAAACTGTTGGCGTTCTGGGTCCTTTAAAAAGAGGATTTGACTCAGTGGTCGCAACAGCATTCCATTTAGATTTAAATCAAACAAGTTGTACCTATTGTGGCCAGTGTGTGTCTGTATGTCCGACTGGCGCTCTAGCGGAAACCAATAACTCTCCTGAAGTATGGCGAGCCTTGAATAATCCAAAAAAACATGTGATTGTTCAAGTCGCTCCCGCTGTTAGAGCTGCAATTGGTGAAGAATTTGGATATGAACCAGG